>JAIOHL010000125.1 GCA_019913005.1 Anaerolineae bacterium
GATACCGTCGCACTCCCGCCGACACTTAAGCCGCCGCCGAGACTGCCGCTGCCCCCCGCTGTAACCCCGCCCCGGCTTGGATGCTGCCATTGACGATGAGGTCGCCAGAGATGGTTTCGCGCTGGATCACGTGATTTTGCAACAAGCGGCGCACGGTGCGATTGCCGAGTGAGCGCTGCAAGGACAGGATTTTGCGTGGGGTCAGATGGGATTCGCGTGTAGTTTGGGATTCGGCGGTTTCGCTGGCTTCGGGGCTAGGCCGCTGCATTTCAGGTTCATCGGCGAAATGGGAAAATTGATGGATCGGCATGGATGGACTCCCACTTATTTACGTTTTTCACAGTATAAAACAAATGGGGCGATTGGGGCAATTCACATTCTGCGGCGATTCAGGTATGATGGCAGCCTTCATACGCAACACATAGGGGGAAATATGCTCAATCTCGATCAACTTTTTGCTGAATTCCCGACGCTCGAAACCGAACGCTGTATCATCCGCCCCTTTACACCGGAGGATGCCCCGGCCTTTTTTGAGGTGATGCGGCATGAACAGGTGACACGTTATATCGGGCAAAAACCGATGGCATCGGTAGAGGATGCGGTGGCACGTTTGCAGCGATTCCAGCGGGTGCATGACCAGCAGGAAGGGATGGTATGGGCCGTCGTCTTGCGTGAAACCAATCAGGTCATCGGCAATGTGCTGCTGTGGAATTTGAATCCTGCTCATTATCGCGCTGAGGTGGGGTATATCTTGGGGCCGGAATGGTGGGGCAAGGGGTTGATGACCGAAATCGTGACACGGGTCTTGGACTTTGGGTTTGACACCATAGGCTTACACAGCATCGAAGCGCAGACCGACCCCGACAATGTGGCCTCACGCCGGGTACTCGAAAAATTGGGTTTTGTGCTGGAGGCCCATTACCACGAGAACTATTATGATCCCACGCGGGAACGGTTTACCGATACAACGGTGTTTTCGCTGTTGGTGCAGAATTGGAAGGGGCAGAAAAAACCCTGATACTAATGACGTTTAACCGATAAAAGATCGGTAAAGAAGACCCCCATCCCAAACCCTTCCCCTAACAAAGGGAAGGGCTTTAATACGCCCTCTATTGGCCGGATATGGCATTAATTCATCGTGCCAATTTTAAGAATTTTTCGGCGCGGTGCCGATAATCGGCAGTGGATAGGGGGCGAGGTCAAACTCGCTCAGGCATTTTCAGTTTCGAAGAACAAGGCCATTACATCGGCGGGCCAATCCGTCGCCCGATTGGTGTTCTTGTCCACAAAGGCGACGATCATGAGGCACCGCGATACATTCCGGCCCGTCTCGTCGAGCATATCGCACTCAATATGGGCGTCAGGCCCTCGGAACTCACGCACGAATGATGTAATCGTGATTTCCTGATCGCCAACGACAGACCGTAGAAAGTCAATCTCCATTCGCCTGACCCAAATCATAAACGGCAAGGTTGCCAGCGTCTTCAGATCCCAGCCGACATATTCACGCAGGCCTTCCATCCGGTGATCAATGTAGTAAGCCGAATAGATGGCGGTGCGCATGTGGTTATAAGGGTCAAGCTCGGCGAACTTCACCCTATGCTTGGTCGTGAAAACAATCGGTTTCTGCGACATGCAATCCTCTTTCTACGATGACCGCCATTCACAAACGTATGATTCAGTAGGGCGGCTTTGGTCATTGGCAATAAACAATTATAAGCCTATCGCACCAGATTGAGGAATTTTTCGGCGAGGCGCAGGTAATCATCGGCAGATTGCAGGCCCAAGCCCATTGGGTTGATACGGATGTGGGTTGCACCCTGTTCACGCCAGAAGTCTATAAATTTACGCTGGTCGGCTTCTTCACGCAGGCGGGCCGGATTGAGTTGGACATCTACCCCAAATTGTGTGATGTCGCGGTCAAACTCGACAAGGTAATTTTTGAGGGTCGTCATCAATTCCGGGACGCGCTCGACGGGCACAGAACTGACAATCCAGCCGTCACCAAATTGCGCGGCACGTTTGAGGGGGGCGTCCGCCGAACCACCAAACCACAGCGGAATCGTATGTTGGGGCAGGGGGTTCAATCCCAAGTTTTCAACGCGGTGATATTTGCCCACGAAATCTATCAGCGGCTTTGCCCACAATTCACGCATGAGGGCGATTTGTTCATCCATGCGGGCGCCGCGTGTATGAAAATTATGACCGATGCCTTCCATTTCGGCTTGATTCCAACCGACGCCGACGCCTAATCGAAAACGGCCTTCGGATAACAAATCGAGTTCGACGGCTTGCTTGGCGGTCAGAATGGCGTCACGTTGGGGCAATATCAAGATGCCATGCACCAATTCCAATTTTTGGGTGAGAGCGGCTAACCAGCCAAACAACACAAACACCTCATGGAAGGGGTCTTTATAGGTGTAGATAAATTTGCGCCCGTCAGTGTAATTGGCCGGGTCAGCACCGAGCACGTGGTCATAGGTCAGCAGATAATCAAACCCAAGCGATTCGAGGCCCTGCACAAAGGCTTTGATTTGGGCCGGGTTGTTGCCGATTTCATTTTGGGGGAAGACAATACCAAGTTTCATTAGGTTTTCTCAAAAAGCCTCTCTTAAAAACAAAACCGCACGTGAGGGTTATTGTAGCTCACCTGCGGCTGTCATCGGTATAACCACGCCTTTAGTAGGCGTTATTTGACTTGGAGGCTGCCGCGCACGGGCGACTGCTTACGATAGTCTTTCAACCAACCATAGCGCAAAGGGTCGTTGATAATGAGTTCATCAAGCGCTTTGGTATCGTAGGTCGTGCGGATTCCATCGGAACTGAGACGTACAAAGCCTTCCTCATCGGCCCAATTCGACCCGCGTTGCAAGATCAATTCTCGCAACTGCGCCTTGACCTCGCCAAACTTGTATTCAAGGGCACCGATTCGCTCTTGAAGCCCGCGTGCCACGTCTACCAGTTCGGTAATTGCTTGATCCAACGTGTCATGTGAAATGACTTCGATTTGGGGTACGATTGATTTCTCAGTCAACCTTCATTGCCTCCATACCCTATAAGCTATGTCTGTATAGGCTATCAATGAACTAAATAGATCATTGAGAAATGCCGTCAAAATGCGCACTTCAGCCTCACTATATTATACCAGAAATTATCTCTGATTTAGGTTAGAATTTAGGGCATTTTGACAGCAAAAATCAGGCTCGATCCACCATTTCTGTGACCCCTTTTTGTTCGGCACAATGGGCACAGCAATAGATGACATTATCCTTTTCGACCCCATGCCCGATCACCCGACAGCCGCAGTGGTCACAGGTTGGGGCGAGGGCTTGGATGGCGCATTCAAAGCTATCAAAGATGTGCGTCACCCCCTGCCGGGTCACTTGGAAGGCTTTGTCATAGCGGTTGCCACAAACCTCACATACGTTCATAGGGTTTCCCTCACTGGTTGGATTCATCCCGGTTTTGATTTGAGGATAGCGGCTTTTTCATGGG
>JAIOHL010000126.1 GCA_019913005.1 Anaerolineae bacterium
CCCCTCCCTAATGCTTTGGGGAGGGGTTGGGGGTGGGGACATCTCAATCCAAAGCGAAGGGAGCGCACAACATTATGTCCGGGGGAGTCATCACATTTGGGAGCTATACTTTTCCGACGACGTTGGCCGAATTTGAGGACAATTTCGCCGATGCCGTCCCACAGAGCCAGCGCCTGCCGGGGTTGGATGGCGGCTGGAACGAAGATGGCGACGGGCGGGCCACTACCGCTGTCGGGCGCGTCACGGTGGGATTTTGGCTGGTGGCCCAGTCGCGTAGTGCGATGGACGATCAGCGCGATGCGGTGGCCCAGATGCTCGAAGCGGGCCTTGCCAAATTGACCTATCAACCCACCGACCCCGCCGACCCTGCGCGTTTTTGTTGGGCACGGGTCAATTACATCCGCATGGGCGAGCGCAAAGATGCCCACACCGATCTGCATCAGAAAGTGCAGGTGATTTTTCAAGCCCCCGACCCGCATTGGCTGATCGGCACGGCCACGCCTTGGGTCATTGGCGACGGCAGCAGCATCGGGCAAAGCGGCCTGACCATCGGCGGGGGTGGAACGCCGACCCTTATCAATGCCAGCAATACCCTCACCACCGCCACGATCACGCACAATGGCAACGCCGAAACGATTGCGACGGTGATGATCCAGACGGGCGCGGCGCAGTCCTGCCAAAATCCGACGATTCAGCGCATCGTCAATGGCAACGTAGTGGATGAATTCAGCTATACGGGCATCCTCGACCCGAATCAGGAATTGACGGTCAGCGGGCGGGCACAACTGGTCATGTTGAATGGGGTCAGCGCGTTTGGGCCGAATTTCAGTTATGCCCATCCCGATTTTTTGCGGCTTGCACCGGGCAATAATTCGATTCAGGTGCGTTTCCAAAATCAGGAGGACGCCGCGACGGTCAAGGTCTGGTTTTATACGACGTATCGGTGACACCATTTCGTAGGGGCGGGTCGCCGTGCCCGCCCGGCTTTTTTGCGGGATGACACAGAGCCATTCCTTACGACACATGGAACACTTCCCTCCCTACCACACCTTCACCTCCCTTAACGGCCATCCGACTCCCCGCCTATATAATCCACCCGCATAAATCCGTAACGGCCGTTACGAATTCCCTTGTGGCTTATATAAGTATAGATCATACGTTCTGAATCTTCTATCCCACTGCCCCCTCCGACCATCTGCCCTGCCAATCTCCGCCTTTGTGCTGATTTGCCCCACCAACCGCCCCATTATCATGAATCATACCAAATTCGGGTGGAGCGTAGCTGTATCAGCCCAACAATGGGTTTAAACCCATTGTTTCAAAAACCCATGAATTACCCGAATTCTGTATCACATCACGTACTCATTATGGGAGGAGCATTTTATGACCCGTCAACGACTCTGTTTTCTATTCCTGACCTTGACCTTACTGGTCGGCGCACTTGGCATCCAGCCCCCGACCCCTAAGCCCGCCGCTGCGTCCTATTATCGTCAGGAAGTCAATACGCTGGCAATGGCGATTGACAACCGGGCCAGCATGAACGGCCTGTCTTCGGGCGATGGGAGCATCAGCCCCGCCGAATATGCCATTTCGGAAGTCATCTGGAACGACATCAACAGCTTTAACACCGACCTTGAAGCGTTTGAACAGGCCAACACCCTGAACGCGACCTCGGCCAACGCCCTAGAAACGACCATGACCAATTATTACGAACAGGTCGCTAACCCCACCGCCCGTCCCGACGCCGAGATGAACATGACCACCACTCTGGAACAACAGTCGCCGCAAGTCAGTGACCCTGTCGCATTGGAACAGATCAAGCAATCACTGACCACCGACTTAATCAATTACATGACTTGGCAGGAACTCATCAATGCCGCCGACGAGTATTTCAACGAAAATCCCACTTCCATGACGGCTGAAGAAGTCAGCAACGCCCTGTATTTGGAACAGATCAAGCAATCACTGACTACCGATATTCTTAACGAGCTGGCAAAGCAGGAACTCATTGAGGCCGGCAACCAATATCTGGCCGAAAACTCCCCTGCCACTCCTGATAAGGTCGGCCAAACGGTCAAAGATGGGACGAGCGATTACATCAAAAATGATCCCAAGATCAAGCGCAAGAATATCAATCGCAAGCGTGCCGAAAACATGATTGAGTTCTATGTGCCGTCCCAGATGCTGCCGATTAATGGTCGGTGGCGAGTTCGGCCCTATACCACCAATGTGATCGGCGATTGTTTTGACACGGATACTTGGGCGCAGGGCGAGGGCGGCGGCTCCGACGAGGAAGAACTCGGCGACCCCCTGTGCGGCTATGAAAACCTCGGCGGTCTACCCTTCATAACGTGGCAGGCGGAAATCCATATGTATTTGCCCGGCACATCCAGCATCTACAGCGACTATCCCCGCACGGGTTATCTTGCCACGCGGTCACAGGCCAATGGGCCACTGGACAGCAGCCGGAAATATGTCACCACTGTAGAGTATGAAGTGGTCGCGCCGGACAGAATATTGGTGCATTATCTGGCCCGTTTCGACGGCGGCTGTGCAATTGAGGCCACCTATGAAATCGTGCTGGTTAAGGCCGATGAATCGGTCTGCTCCGCCCAAAACAGCTATGTTCCCCAAGACGCCACCCAACCGGGCGCCATCAATCCGGTCAAGGATGATGACGAACTGCCGATTGAAGAACCACCCGTTTTTGAAGGGCCATACACCGTCGGGATGCCCATCGGCACCGCGCCGCAATGTGAGTTCCCCGCCATGAATGAAATCCGCCTGCTCGATCAGGGCAATGGGGCGCTGGTGATGGACTACGGCACGGGTCAAAAAACGCTCTATCGTGACAGTGTCGGCTATACCTATGATTCCGGTTTAGGCGCAACGGGGTGGGAAAACCTCAGCCTGTTTTTCAATTCAAATGGCAACGGCTATCTGACATGGAACAAGACCGATGCCACTGGTCAGATGTGCAGTGTCTCACAAGACCTCTATTTGCCGGGGCAGGTTCCGGTGGATACCCCCACCCAGCCAACCGATTCAACTGGCTCAAGCGATGCTGGCCCGGTTGCGGGGGGTACGCTGACCGATGGTGAGTATGCCGTCGAGTGGTCAATTATGGAATCCACCTGCCCCGCCGATCTGCAAGCCGTGATGCCAGCCTTCGCCAACGTGACCGTTACCTTTAATGACAAAACGGTGGTGCTCAGTTATGACGGCGGCGAAATCGTGCTGGACGATATGATGGGTTTGGGCACGTATATGTATATGGACATGACTGGCAGCCCCATGCTTAACATCTCCCTGACCAATGTCAGCGGCATGGATGTCCAGCTTAGTTGGATGGCAATGAGTCAGACGGGTTCGACCTGTACCGCCTCAACCACCTTCGCGCAATAGGTCAACGGTCTCATACCACATAGGTTTGCCGACTGACCTATGGGCTAGGAAAGTACATTTGCTGAGACATCCTCACCCCCGGCCCCTCTCCACTGTGTAGTTCAGACTCCGACACTTCTGGGGGCGAAGGAGATAAAACAACCTCACCCCCAACCCCTCTCCCACGTGAGAGGGGCTTCCATCCGCCAGATGCGCCTCCCCCTCGCCAGATGGAGAGGGGGTCGGGGGGTGAGGTCAACACATCTGAAAATCCTTTGCTGATGCCCTTTCCGAAAAACTGTCGGAATGTGAACCAATTCTTGGAGAGGGGGTGCGGACGAATCTATTTGCGCAGCAGCCAGATGGCATAATCTTGGGGGAAGGTCGGCGCACCGATCCCATGCAGCATGGCTAAGGTTTGGGCGCGGTGGTCAGTGCCATGATTGACGATATGCAACAGCACCTGCCACACCGCCAGTCGGCCATCATCATAGGGTTGGGGCAGCATCTCGTCGGTCAGTGTTGCCAAATATGCCTGCATCTTGCCCTCCACCTCGTCCCACATCTCCCGAATTTTGGGCCGCTTGTTAAAATAGACCGGGTTCAAGAATCCGGGCACCGGTTGACCACGCAAACCACAGAACCAGCGATCATCAATGTTGAGGAGATGCACGACTTGGTTGCGGATGGATCCCACCGAATATTCCAAGCGCCGGGTGAACAACTCCTCCGTGAGGGCCATCACACTGTAATCCCATAATTTTCGGTTCATCGCAAAATGATACGCATATAAATTGTGGACGTGGGCGGTGTTAATCATGATTATCCCCTATATACCAAATTCACCTGAACTGTAGCTGTATCACCCCACCAATGGGTTTATGGCGTTGAACATTGAGATTCGGTAATCCAACCTCACCCCCCTGTCCCCTCTCCATCTGGCGAGGGGAGTCGAAAACGGCGTATTGAAGCCCCTCTCCACGTTGGAGAGGGGTTGGGGTGAGGTAAAAAGTTACCGATTTTTATAGTCAAAGAGCCTAAACCCATTGTTCCAAAAACCCATGAATTGACCAAATCCCCCTTAGAACATCTGTACCGATCCATTATAGCACGATAACCCGCCAAACGATGCCCCCCCATTTCGGCGCAACGAATTGACTTGACCCCCCTGCCTGACATATACTCCCCATAAACCATACACCAGCATGAACACAACATTTGTGGCGATTTTGAGGAGAGGGCAAGGATGACGCACCCCGACACGGCAGATTCCAAACCCGCGATGATGGATGATCTCACCAGAGCCTATCAGCGTATCGCGGAACTTGAGAAAGAACTGAGCCAGCTTCGCCAGCGCTATGGCATAGATTCCCGACCCCCCGGCAGCGCGTCCGATTCGTCGCAGACCCGCCCCAAAGTCACCTCGGTGGGTAGTTGGGAATATGCCGTTGAGCCGGACGAGCTATTTTGGACAAGCCAGATCAAGGCCATTCATGAAGTCCCACTGGACTATGAGCCAACCCTGACCAGCGCCCTCGGTTTTTTTGCGCCCGATTCTGCCGAAGCCGCCAAAACCGCCTTTGAACAAGTCCTGCTCGGCCAATCCTTTGATATGGAAGCACAGATTGTGACCTTTACCGGGCGCACGATCTGGGTACGGGTCATCGGCAATGCCAAAGTGCGGGCGGGCAAGGTCGTCAAGGTCTATGGGGCGATGCAGGATATTGATGCCCGCAAACAGGTCGAAGAAGCCCTCTCGGTCAGCGAGGCCCAACTGCGCGAACTGATTCGTTATGTGCCGATTGCGATTGCTATGTTGGACGACCAGATGCGCTGTCTGCATGTCAATGATCGCTGGTTGGAAACCTATAATCTGGTCGGGCAGAACATCATCGGCAAGTCCTATTACGAAATCTTCCCCACGCTCGGCGACGAGTGGCGGGCCATTCATCAATTGTGTCTGCAAGGTGAGATCAGTCGGCGCGAACGGGACGCCTTCCCGCGTGCCGATGGGGGCATTGACTGGGTGCGCTGGGAAATGCGTCCATGGTATCGGCGCGAAAATGAAGTCGGCGGGCTGCTGATTTATTCGGAAATCATTACCGAGCGGATCAAGATGCTGGACGACCTTGCCGCCGCCAAACAAAACCTGAGCGCCGTCATCAACAACACCGCCGATTCGATTTGGTCAGTCGGGCGCGATTATCGGGTGATTACCATTAATGAACCATTTCGAGAGTCGTTCCACAAGGTCTACGGCATCGCGTTAAACACGGGCGACTATATCTTGGATAAATTGGGGCCAGAACAAGAGGCGGAATGGCGCGGTTTTTATGAACGTGCCTTGTTGGGTGAGACGTTTAAGGTCGAGAAGCACTACACCGCCCCCGACCTGCGCTTTGAGATATTTACCGAAATCGCCTTTAATCCCATCCGTAACGAACCGGGTCAAGTAACCGGGGTAGCCGTCTACAGCCGCGACATCACCGAGCGCAAGAAGGCGGAACAAGCCCTGCGCACCCGTGAAGCCCAATTAGCCGAAATGGTGCGTTCCCTGCCAACGGCGGTGGCGATGTTTGACAAGGATATGCGTTATCTGCACGCCAGCCCAGTCTGGTACAGCAGCTATCACCTGCCTGACCGCGACGTGACAGGCAAATCGCACTATGAAGTTTTCCCCGAAATTGGTGACGACTGGAAGCAGCTTCATCAGCGCTGTTTGCGGGGCGAAATCAACCGCAGTGAACGGGAGCCATTTGTGCGGGCCGATGGGTCATTGGATTGGCTGCGCTGGGAAGTGCGTCCGTGGTACAGTCAGCCCCATGAAGTCGGCGGCCTGTTGATGTATACCGAGATCATCACCTCGCGCATCAATGATGAAGATGTGCTGCGCCGCAGTGAAGCCCTCTTAAACGCCACTCAGCGTATGGCACGGGTCGGGGGTTGGGAATTTGACCTGCGCGACAATGAACTGTTGTGGACAAGCGAAACCAAAAATATCCATGAGGTCGAGCCGGATTATCAACCCGCATTGGTCTCGGCCCTCAACTTTTATATCCCCGATCACGAGCCAATCATCCGCCGGGCCATGAACGATGCCTCAAGCGGTAAACCGTTCGATCTTGAACTGCAACTGGTGACGGCGAAAGGGCGGCGTATCTGGGTGCGGGTAGCTGGCGAAACTGAATTTGAAGACGGCAAGCCGATCAAGATTTACGGCGCTCTGCAAGATATTGATGACCGCAAACGGGCCGAAAACGCCATCCGCGAAAGCCAGCAGCAGCTTGCTTCGACCTCCAACAATATTCCGGGGGCGATCTACCGCGTCATTATCCACGACCCGCATCTGTGGACAATTGACTATATGAGTGAGGGTATCTTTAAGATGGCCGGGGTCAGCGCCCAAGAGGTGGTCGAAGATGTGCAGGCGTTTATCCGCCAACTGCACCCCGACGATGTTGAGGGCTTTTTGGATTCGCTGCGCACGGTGCGTGACCGCAATGGCACCATCTGGTACTACGAAGGTCGGCTGATTCATCGCGTCACGGGCCAAATCAAATGGTGGCAGGGGCGTTCGATTTTGGCTGAATTGGGGGACGGGCGCATTGTATTTAACGGCGTGCTGCTCGACATTACCGACACACGCGAAACCGAAGCCAAGCTGCGTCAAAGCGAAGCCAAACTGCGTGAAGCTGAGGCCGTCGCCCATATCGGCAATTTTGAATTTGACCTTACCAGCTTAGAGATTATCTGGTCGGACGAAATGTACCACCTCTTTGGGTTGGAGGTCGGCTCAAAAATGACGTTGCCCTTGTTCCGCAGCCTCATACCCGCCGAAGACTACCCCGCGCTGGCGGAGGGCCTCATCCACAGCCGTGAATCCGGCGACGCCTATCGCGTGGAACACCGGGCCATTTTGCCGGATGGGTCACATCGGCATTTGTACACCATCGGCCAACCAATTGCCGACCACACGGGCAAGGTGGTCAAGGTTTTTGGCACCTCACAGGATATGACCGAACGCAAGACCGCCGAGGCCGAACGTGAACGATTGTTGGCCCGCACGGAACTGCTCTATCAGATTAGCCAAGCCCTGAACCAAGTCCATCATGAGTCCGATCTAGTCAATCAATTGGGCAAGGCGCTGGACGGCTATGATGTCAATATCATCAATCTGCTGCGCTTGGATGAAGAAGGGGTGGAACAAGTTTCAACATTGGAATTAGTTGCAACGTGGGCACGCGACGGCAGGCCGATTGTGCCATTTGGTTCACGTTTCCCTGCCTCAAGATTTACCTTTATCGAGTCCATCCTGCGCCATCCGCTGGAACCCAGAGTCTTCGATATTGACCGCCACCCCGCACTGGATGACAACACACGGGGCTTTTTGCAAAAATTGGGGGATCGCACACTGGTCAACATCCCGCTGCGGTTGAGTGGGCATTGGGTGGGGGTAATTTTGCTGCTGTGGCACGATTTACACGTCCCCTCCGATGACGAACTGGCGATCTATCGCACCCTGCCCGCCCTCATCTCCCCCATCGCCGACAACATCCGCCTAGTGCGCAATCTTGAGGAGACGGTGCGCGAACTCAATCAATCGCTGTTGTTCAAAGATCAATTCCTTGCCACCATGTCGCACGAACTCCGCACACCGATGAATGCCATTATGGGCTATTCGAGTATCGCTCTCCAGCGCGAAGGGGTGCCCGATACTGTGCGGAATATGTTGCAGCGTGTCTTGGTCAATTCGGATCGTCTGCTGCGCCTGATTACCGACATTCTGGATATTTCGCGCATCAACGCCGGACGGGTGCAGTTGGTACACGACCCCTATTCGCTGCATAAATTGGTGAAGGGCTGGGTACAAGATTTCAGCCGCCCCATTGCCGAAAAAGGTCTGATCTTTCAGTTTGATATGGACGAAAGCCTGCCGGTCACAGCGGTGGGCGACGAGGAGCGCATTACCCAGATTGCCAATAATCTGCTGTCGAACGCGATCAAATTCACCGATGAAGGCAAAATTGGGCTTTACGTGAAACGCGCAGGTGATAAACTCGTGATTCGGGTCACGGATACGGGCATCGGTATCCCCCAGACCTATCAGCACCTGATCTTTGAGGAGTTTCGGCAGGTAGATATGACCCCGGAACGCCGTCATGGGGGCACAGGTTTGGGGTTGGCAATCGTGCAAAAGCTCTGTATTTTGATGGGTGGGACAGTCGTCGTGGAAAGCGAAGTGGGCAAAGGCAGCACTTTTACCGTCACGCTGCCGCTGCAAACTCCAAACAGCGAAGGTGAAGGAGATTCGCATGGCTAACACGCCATTAAAGGGTTGGACTGTCTTAGTAGTGGATGATGAATATGACAGCCGCATGGTCGCCGAGATCATGTTAGAAGATGCTGGCGCACGGGTGGTGACGGCCATGAATGGACGCGAGGCACTGGATCGTCTGCGCCAAGAAAAACCCCGTTTTATCCTATCGGACTTATCTATGCCCGTCATGGATGGCTGGCAGTTGATGGCAGAACTGAACGACAATCGGGCCACCGCCGCCATCCCGGTAATCGCCCTAACCGCCCATGCGATGGTGGGGGATCGGGAACGCGCATTGGCCGCTGGCTTTCGCAATCATATCACCAAGCCGCTGAGTGCTGATAAATTTATGACACAGCTTTTGGCGATCCTTGAAGATCAGCCGGAATTTAGTGGTTCGTTTGAGTAAGGCAGTAATTTTTGAAGGGCAATAATGGGCGTATTGTCGCATCCGGTAAACCAACCTCACCCCCCTGCCCCCTCTCCATCTGGCGAGGGGGAGGCGAATCTTGCCTACTGAAGCCCCTCTCACGTGGGAGAGGGGTTGGGGGTGAGGTTCACAATGACCGGATTATTTACCGGACGAAGTACGTATGCAGTTTAGCAAAATTAGACGGATAGGATGAATTGCGTAGGGGCGTACCCTGTGTGCGCCCTGATTTACCATGCGGGATGGCACAGGGGCCATCCCCTACGCAATATGTCCGTAGTTAATCCGAAAGCCCAATGGTTCGCTAGGAAATTTTGACGAGTAGCGTAGGTCGGGGTGTCCTCACCGATGGGGTGAGGTATTGTTTGAGCAGTGAGGTAATGAATGGAAAGGGTCTTTGGACAGAAAGCTAAGAAGATGGGTCAATGGCGTTTGTTGGTCGTGGAAGATGAAGTAGACAGTGCGAACGTTGTAGAAATGATTCTAAACGCCGCCCAAATTGACACGGATGTCACCAGTAATGCGGAAGAGGCGCTGGATCAGGTATTGAGCCATCCCGATAAATATGCAGCGATTATTATTGATCTGGCCCTGCCGGGCATGGATGGGTTCGCGTTGATGAAGGCCATCCGCGCCACTGCCTCGGTCAAACATTTACGGCTGATTGCGGTGACGGCCTTCCACACGCCGGAACTGCGATCACGCGCCATCAAAGCGGGTTTTGATGCCTATGTGCCCAAGCCATTGGACACCACCCTGTTTGTTGGCACGTTGGAGCGTCTGTTAAACCAGTCCTCCTAAAACCGGGCAGGTCTTAACCCCTATCATACGGAATTCGGTTAAATGCTAACCCCATCCCAAACCCTTCCC
>JAIOHL010000127.1 GCA_019913005.1 Anaerolineae bacterium
TATGCTTGGGGAGGGGCCGGGGGTGGGGTTAAACAAACTTGAATTACTCGAACTCCAAATCACACAATGGCGCGGGCAACGAGCATGATGACAATGAGCAAAAGGCAAAATGCCGCCAAGCTAATCAGGGACATTTTGAGCATAAAGATGCTGTATTTGCGGGCTGTTTCACGCAATTCATAATCGGTAGTTGGTTTGTCAGCCACCTCAGCCAATTGCTTTTCTAAGGCGGCGACGCGGCGTTCGAGGGTCATCATGCGGTCTTTCACAGCCGCAAGTTCACGGTCAGTATCGTTCATCGGGGTTCTCGATTTTTGCGGGTGAGTATAGCGCGGGATGTTTCGGCGTTACAATCGTGCATATTAATTTGGAGGCTTGATAAAGGGATAAACGCATGGGACGGGTACTGCGATTGGCCTGCGGATTAATGGGTGTGGTGGTGTTGTTCACGATGGCGGGCATGGCTTGGGCGCGGCGGGATGACTCGGCTTGGATGCTACTACGCAGTCGGGGGTTGATTTTGGTTGATCCAAATACAGGACTCCAAATTCCCCTTACCCGTTCTTACAGTAGTGCGCTTTGGTTCCATGCCTATAGCGATAAAACGGGTTGGCTTTACTATGTTGGGGTTGATGGTATTGGGTTATCTAATTGGGTAGGTGGCCTCTACCGAGTACGTTTGGATGGAGAAAACGAATCGGAACTGATTATTCCAAACCCTCATATCATACATGTCGAACTCTCCCATGATGAAAGATGGATTATCTATATTGTCAAGGAAATGGTATCCAACCAAGAATGGCATTATACACTTTTCCGAGCGCGGGCCGATGGGCGAGATATTTTGCAATTAACCGACACACTGGCGAATGGGGCGTCTTTTGAGGCAATGGGTGCGCCTCCCTATTTTTCATGGGACGATCAATGGGTGATTTTTACGGGGGGCTATGCTGGACAATCGGAATCGGTAGTAGTTCGGATACGTTTGGATGGCACAGGACTGGAGGAAGTTATAACGGGGGCATCAACCAATACTGGTTATTTGGAAGCCCGTAACTTTTCGTGGATTTTCTTGAACAAGGGTGGCTCGATCTACAGTTATGATGTAAACCACGAACCGCCTTTGGTGTTGATGAATCAATGGAATGGTGGGCAACGCTTTTTGTATGTCGGATGGCTGCCGCGTTCTAAGGTGGCTATGTTTACTTCCGATAGAGCAGGCATCGGTGAACTTAAAATCTTAGGATTGCGACCCGATGGCGCACAAGTTTGGGCAGTTGATGGTGGTTACTTATATGGCGTCAACGCCGATGAGAGTTGGATTTTTATAGGTGGGATTCATGGGATTGAACGAATGCGACCCGATGGGAGCCAACGTCAATCCTTAATTGATGGATCGTTAGGTGTGCTCAACTCGATGCTTGTAAGGGATGAATGGGTGTTATTTGAGGTTTCACGTGGGTCTAGTGTGGGGACTACCATCTATCGGATGCACCTAGATGGAACACATCTGGGTACGGTAGCTGATTCTCCACCAGACGGCAATGTGCGGCTGTTTACTTGGCATTCTGATTATGACTTTGTAATTTGTGCGACAATTTCCACGTCAGGTTCGGGTATTTTTTTACATCGTATGAATCTGGATGGTAGTCACTCAAAAATCTTGACGGAGGGACTGTACGAACCCCATTTTGAAACATGGCTACCTCCAATTGACCGGGGATGGACACCATCGCATTTGGGAATCATCGGGGCGGGATTGATAGGCATAACCATCATTCGTCCGAAAAAATGGTGGGCAAAAAGTAGTGAATTAGGGGAGGGAGATTTCACATCATGGCATTAACCGCACAGCAAATCAGCGATCTAAGGTCAGATTTGGGCGACGTAGCAACGCCCCCAGTTTTTAGCGATTCAGATTTAGAAAGAACATGGGAGAGGGTGTCCGGCGCAAAAAGTGAAACGCAGCGACACGAGGCGGCATTGGGATTATTGGCCCGTCAACTGCTGACCAGCGCGGCGAAACTGCACGATTATGCGGCGGGGCAGAGTCGGGAGGATGTCAGTCAAGTGTTTGAACACCTGCGCCACGTCTATGAATTGTATCGTCCGGCGCTGCTGGCGGCCCTGCATATGTCGTCGCAGTGGGTCATCGGTGGGGTGCGCGGCGTCGAAAATCCGGAGCGGGAGGAGCCACGATCATGACTCAACTTCCAAATTTTTTGAAGTGGACGGGACAGGCGGCGGCATGGATTGAAACCGTGCAGCGTGCGCCGGATGTCGAATTTATGGCCGGATACCGCACCGGAGCGATGATTTCCCTAACACGCGGCGCGACGATTCTGCCTGCCCAATTGGTCGCCATTGCCCATTCGCGTAGCCAGCAGAAATCAATCACCGGCGCGGCGGGGCAGGTGGATAAAAACGAAGTGACGTTGATCGGTGTGCAACATCACCCGACCCTGCCAAATTTTGATGTGCAGCGCGGGGATCGTTTTACCATCGGCCCGACGCGCTACGAGATCACATTTGTCGAGACGGCGTTGGATGGTCGTATCGAGGCACAAGCAACGGGGATGGAATAAATTTCCCCTCTCCACTCGGTGGGGAGGGGCTAGGGG
>JAIOHL010000128.1 GCA_019913005.1 Anaerolineae bacterium
AATCACAACCACCCCTACCACATTTCCGCCTTCCTAACGGCCAAATATAACCCTCCCCCATAACCGATGACACCACTTGACAAGTGCATACCGTTTCACAGTCATGACTATCACGTATGCCCTATCATTCTTTATCTCCTAACGGACATCATCACCTCCCCCATTTGTATCATTCAAACAAATTTCAATGACCCCACTTGACTAAAAATTTAGACTAGGCTAAACTATAAGTAAGGTTAGTCTGGATTTAGCGTCGAAGGATGGTCTACCGTGCGATTAGATGAACTGCAAAAGGGCCAAACGGCGGTAGTGAAGGCCTTACATATTACCGGCCCCACCCGCCGCCGCCTGATGGATTTAGGCATCCTGCCCGGCACGCGCATCGAAATCGAAATGAAAAGCCCGCTGGGTGATCCAACGGCTTATCGGGTTCGCGGCGCGGTCATCGCCCTTCGCCAAGTTCAGGCCCGTGAAATAGAGATTACTCTGGATGTCCCGTCAACGGAGGCTGCTGAAAATGTCCACTCGTGAAACATCGGTCAATACCCACTGCCAGACCTGTCCGGCCTATCAAAACGCCAGACTGCATCGGCTGGGGATTGATGTCAGCAACTTCGATTATGCCATTGCGCTGGCGGGCAACCCCAACACGGGCAAAAGCACGCTGTTTAATGCCATGACGGGCCTGCGTCAGCACGTCGGCAATTGGACGGGCAAAACCGTCGCCCGTGCCGAAGGGGCCTATAATTTTAATGGCAAGAATTACAAGGTGGTGGACTTGCCGGGCACCTATTCCCTGCTTTCGACCAGCCAAGACGAAGAAATTGCCCGCGATTTTATCCTGTTTGGTCAACCCAACGCGACAGTCGTGGTCGTAGATGCGACCCGCCTTGAACGCAATCTGAATTTGACCTTGCAGATATTGGAAATCACGGATCGCGTGGTGGTCGCGCTAAACCTGATTGATGAAGCCGAACGACACGGCCTGCAAATTGATGTGCGTGCCCTCAGCAAGCAATTGGGGGTGCCCGTCGTGCCGATGGTGGCGCGAAAAGGCGTCGGCCTAGAGGATTTATTGGGCAATATCGAGGCCGTCATCACCGGGCAATATGTCACCCGTCCGCACCGTGTCAAACAGTACGACCCGCAGTTGGACAAGGCCATCAGTCAATTGGCGACGCAGCTTGACGACCATTTCCCCGGCCTGCCCAATACGCGCTGGGTGGCCCTGCGTTTGCTGGACGGCGACCCCTCGATTGAACAGGCCGTGCGTGAAGGCACATTGGGTGAATTATCGGGGGTCACGCCTGCCCCAGAACCGCTGATGCTGCAAACCGCGTAATGAATCGTTTACCTCACCCCAACTCCTCTCCCACGTGAGAGGGGCTTCAAGACCTGAGTCCTGACTCCCCCTCGCCAAATGGAGAGGGGGCAGGGGGGTGAGGTTGGATCAAAAAATTTAGGCGCATCTAAAAAATAGGAAGAACCATGAGCAACAACGCAGTAACACGACGACGATTCATGGCGGGCACATTGGGTACAGGGGCCGCCGCGCTCCTTGCCAAATTCGCCAACAAAGCCAGTGGCTCACCCCCGCGACAGGATGGGGGTCAATATAACGGCGATGGCGAACATAGCGGTGGCGCCCATTCCGACGGCGTATCTGGCCCGATGGGGCGGGTGGATCATGCCCGCAACGGCTTCCATCCCACCGAAATCCTGACCGATTTTAATTACGGAGATCGCGTGGTCGAAGAAAATGGGCGCACCGTCCGCGAATATGACTTCATTGCGATTGACCAAGAGGTCGAAATCGCCCCCGGTATCTTTTTCCCGGCATGGACATTTAACGGGCGTATCCCCGGCCCGACCATTCGCTGCACCGAAGGCGATTTGATTCGCATCAATTTTATTAATGCCAGCGAACACCCCCATACGATTCATTTTCATGGCATCCACCCCGCCAGTATGGACGGTGTGCCGATCATGGAAAATATGCAGCACATGTCGCGTGATTTGACTGGCCCCGGCATGATTCCATCGGGCGAAAGTTTCACCTATGAATTCACCGCCGAGCCATTTGGGATGCACCTGTATCACTGTCATGCTATCCCACTGCGACGGCATATTCATAAAGGGCTGTATGGCGCATTTATCATTGACCCGCCCCAACCGCGCCCCGAAGCGCATGAAATGGTCATGGTCATGAACGCCTTTGACACCAACTTCGATAATGCCAACGAGGTCTACGCCGTCAATACCATCGCGTTTGCCTATAACAACGACCCGATTCAGATTAAGGTCAATGAATTGGTGCGGATTTATCTGGTCAATTTGGTCGAATTTGATCTACTGAACTCATTCCATCTGCACGCCAATTTTTTTGATTATTACGACACGGGCACCAGCCTAGAGCCGACTTTGCGAACCGTAGACACGATTATGCAAGTGCAGGGGCAGCGCGGCATTTTAGAATTCCGCTACAAATTCCCCGGCATGTATATGTTCCACGCCCACGTCAGCGAATTTGCCGAACTGGGCTGGATGGGCATGTTTAATGTGGTCGAGGACGAGAACATCATCGGCATGGAGGGCATGAATCATGACTAGCCTTAATGCAACGTCAGCATCGCCTTCCCCCATCTGGCAGCGTTGGCTGATGGCGCTTGGGCCATTGGTCGTGCTGATTGCGATTGTGGCCCTGTTTCTCAGCAGCGACCCGCTATCGGTCTTTACGGGCGACGTGCCGCCGATTGAAGAATTGCAGACCCAACGGGTGGTGCTGAATTCGGACGGCATTACCATCCACCTGATAAACAATGGCCCCGACCCCGTGACCATCGCGCAGGTCTTGGTAGACGACGCCTATTGGCATTTTGAGATCACCGATGGCGACCAAAAGATCAATCGTCTCGAACGCGCCACGCTGGAAATCCCCTATCCTTGGGTCGAGGGCGAAGCGCATGAGGTGGTCATTCTCAGCAGCACGGGTGTGACGTTCCCCGTTGAAATTGCGGTGGCGCTGGAAACCCCCGAAGCGACCTCCAAGCAGTTTACCGCTTATGGCCTCTTGGGGATTTACGTCGGCATTGTTCCGGTGGCGCTCGGTCTGCTGTGGTATCCATTTTTACGCACCATCGGGTCGCGCTGGATGAATTTTGTGCTGGCCCTGACCGTCGGGATGCTCGTCTTTTTAGCGGTGGATACGATCTTGGAAGCCCTTGAAGTCGCCACCGAAGTACCCGGCACATTTCAAGGTGGGCCATTGGTCTATCTGGTCACGCTGCTGAGTTTCTTGGCGATTGTCGCAGTGGGGCATAATCGCAAACGGCCCGATTCGCGCCTGTTCCTTGCCTACATGATCGCGCTCGGCATTGGCTTTCACAATTTGGGTGAAGGTCTGGCGGTGGGTACGGCCTTTGCATTGGGCGAGGCGTCCTTGGGGACGTTTCTGGTGGTCGGCTTCACCCTGCACAACATCACCGAAGGCATTGGTATTGCCGCTCCGATTGCCAAAGAACGGCCCAAGCTGATTCATTTTGTGCTGCTGACCCTGTTAGCAGGCGCTCCGGCGATTATCGGCACATGGCTGGGTGGTTTCGCCTTTGACCCCCTGCTGGCCGTGATTTTCTTGAGTATTGGTGCGGGGGCGATTCTACAGGTCGTCTATGAAGTGACCCGCTTGATTTTGCGCAGTGCCGAACGTGAGAATCAACCCGCCCTGTCATGGCTGAATTTGGGCGGGCTGACGACAGGCATCGCCATTATGTATTTCACGGCGTTTCTCGTCGCATAGCAAAGCAATCCTCACCCCGCGACCACATCTCCACTGCGTAGCGAGGGGGAGCAAAAGGTTGTCTTTATGCCCCTCTCCACTATGTGGGG
>JAIOHL010000129.1 GCA_019913005.1 Anaerolineae bacterium
ACCATCGAAACCTTCAACAGTCAGTTGGAGAAGATGGGGCTACAACGCTTGTATACCCGCACCAACGCTGGGTTCGACCTGAAAGTCCATGCCACTCTCTTGGCTTTAGCTTTCATTAATTTACACTAGCAATCAAGGTACTTTTTCAAAATATGGCAACACGTGTTCGGCACAGTCAGACGCAAACAAGCGTTGTTGCCGTTTATCCATGTCGTCAATTAGCTTCGAAATATCTTCTAAAGCAATCTTCATAAAATCCCCTAAGATGAGCATTTCTCAAGGATTGTTGGTGAAAGGACTTGCTTAGTCTAAGGCTAACCGTGTACGATTAATTTTTCCACATCTCGTGTGGACTTGCTAGAGGTGCAATCCCACCGGACGGTAAACGGTCAGTTAGGAATTTTCATCATGGTAGTTCAACAAGCGATCCAATCAATCTCACCAGCTTCTCCCCGTAATCGGGTTCAGGTCATTTTTAATGGGAATGGCAATGGAGCCAAAGTCATTTATGAAGGCCCAATTGGCACCCCGCTCACGGATTTTTTTGCGACATGGGAAGATGAACTAAACCTCCCTACTGAAGATCGGGCAATCGCGGCGGTGGTCGAAAATCGCCTGCGCGAGCTTACTGTGCCTGTTATCCGTGATGTCAGTGTCCAGCCGATTACCCTGCGTCACAGCGATGGCAGTCGCATTTATCGTCGTACCCTATCGTTTTTGTTGGTGGTAGCCATTTACGAATGTTTCCCCGGCGCACAGGTCGCTATTGACCACTCCCTCCCAAGTGGGGCGTACTTCTGCCATATGGTCAACCGCCAGCAATTAATAGCGGCGGAGTTGGCAATGGTCAAAGCCAAGATGCACGAAATCGCGCAAGCGGATGATCCCATCACCCGCCAAAACATGGCACTTGATCAGGCCAAAGCCATTTTTGAATCGCGCAAGGACGCCGACAAACTCCGTCTGCTGACCATCCGTGAAGAAGATTATTTGAGCGTGTATGAACTGCGCGGCTATGTAGATTACTTTTTTGGTTATATGGCCCCTTCGACGGGTTGCATCAAATGGTTCGACCTGATGCCCTATGGCGACGGGTTTGCCCTCATGTATCCCGTCCGCGAGAAATTGGGTGAAATGCCAAGTTATGTGGATTCCCCCAAAATGGCAGAGGTCTTTCACCAAACTGGGGAATGGCTCGAATTGATGGGTGTGGAAGATGTGGGCCAACTCAATGAAGCTCTACTAAAAGGCCGTGCCCGCGAACTGGTCTTGGTCAACGAGGCCCTACACGAGCGCCATATTGCCTCGATTGCCGCCACCATCGCCGAGCGTCATCATCAGGGGGTGCGAGTGGTCTTGATCGCTGGCCCGTCCTCATCGGGTAAGACCACTTTTTCCAAGCGCCTTGCCATTCAACTGATGACACATGGCCTAAAACCCTTTACCCTCGAAATGGACAACTACTTTGTTGACCGTGACCTCACCCCCGTTGATGATATGGGTGAATTTGACTTTGAAAGCATCAGGGCACTCAATGTCGAACGCCTGAACCGTGACCTGCTCAATTTGATTGCAGGCCGCCCCTCGCTTTTGCCAGTGTTTAGTTTCCACACGGGTACAGGTCAGGATGGCCCAACGGTCCAGCTTTCCCAAGACCATATCATTATTTTGGAAGGGATTCATGGTATGAACCCCGATCTGACGCCTGAAGTGCCGTCCCAAAATACCTATCGTATTTATGTTTCGGCGCTTACCCAGTTGAACATAGACCGCCACAATCGTGTCCCGACCACCGATATTCGTTTATTGCGACGCATTGTACGCGATGCTGCCACCCGCAATTACACTGCCGAAGACACATTGGGCCGCTGGCAAAGTGTCCGGCGTGGCGAAAAACGCAACATTTTCCCCTATCAAGAAAATGCTGATGTCATGTTTAACTCGGCGCTGATTTATGAACTTTCGGTTATCCGTCGCCTCGCCGAACCGCTGCTGCTGCGTGTCAATCCCGACAGCATTTTGCGGGTTGAGGCCCATCGGTTGTTATCCTTTTTGCGTTGGGTGCGCGAGATGGATGCCGAATTTGTCCCCGATAATTCGTTGATGCGTGAATTTATCGGCGGCTCCATTTTGAAGGATTACCATCCCGGTAGTTGAGAGAAATATTGCGCCGCCTGTGATACCATAGTAGGCGTTGCACCATTTAGATAAATGACTCTGTAGTGGATGTAAAGGTTTAATACAATGTCGGCTGCACCAGAGCAAATAGTCGTTGCTCACCCTTCAACCCATGTGGTTGGGGTGCGCTTTCAAAAACTTGGCAAACTCTATCACTTTGATTACAGTGATTTTTCTGAGGTTCGTAATGCCGATTATGTCATCGTCGAGACCGTGCGCGGTCAGCAAATCGGCCAAATTATGGGATTTATCGAACGCGAGGATGGGAAACGCGCCTATAAACCCATTTTGCGTCCTGCCACCCCACGAGATTTGTTGATTAAGCAGCAGTTACAATCCAGAGAAGTCTCTGCCCTGATTGATTGCCGTGAACTGGCTTCCCAAATCGGTGGGTTTGAAGAAGTCAAATTTGTCGCCGCCGAATACAGCTTTGATGGCACCAATGTCGGGATTCTCTATTCCAGCGAAGCCCCATTCAGTGGTGGCCGTTTGCGTTCGGAACTCCAAAAACGTCTGCGCTCTACTATCGAGTTTCGACAAATTGGCCCGCGTGATGTGGCCCGCATTTTGGGAGGGCAGGGTGCTTGTGGTGGCCCGCGCTGTTGCAGCACCTTCCTAACCGAATTCAGTCCCATCTCAATCAAGATGGCAAAGGCACAGGGTGTCCCATTAACCCCCACCGAAATTACGGGCATGTGTGGCCGCCTGCGTTGCTGCTTGATTTACGAATACGAGCAGTATGTCGAAGCCCGCAAACAACTCCCCAAGAAAAATAAACTGGTCGGTACGCCCTTTGGCGAAGGCCGCGTATTGGAGGTGTTCCCGCTGCGTGATGGTGTTGCGGTTCGCTTTGATAGCGAAGACCAAATAGATCGTTTTGTCGCCCGCGAAGAACTCATCCCACTGGATGAATTTCGTGCCCTCAAAGCCAAAGCGGAACAGGGCTGTACCAAAAATGAAAGCGGTAGCTGCGATTGTGGCGCTCGTCGTCCCAAATCTGCTACTGGTGATCTGGCCGCCGCCTTAGAATTGGCCCACCCCCCCCGCCGTGAACCGCTACCGCCAGACGAAGATCAGGATGAGATGGATGGTGAGGCAGTTCATTTGCCAGAGCCACGCCCTGCTCGTGAGTCGCGCCATCATCGGGAACGCCGTCCCCGCCATGCCAAACCCCACCCCGAACAAAACGCCGCACCAAATAATGCGGCGACGACGGGTCAACCCACTCCCCAAGCCCGTGCTGAGGGTCAATCCGACAATAATAAGCAGGGCCAGCCGAATCAGGGTCAGCGCTCCGGTCATAGTCGCAACCGTCATCGTCGGCGCGGTGGAAATCGTAATCAAAATCAACCGCCCAAAGGGGATAGCCCATCATGACCTCTCTTGCCAGCCAATACCCGATTCCCAAAAAGGTCTTGGCGATTTTTGCTCACCCCGATGATGCCGAATTTTTCTCTGGCGGAACGTTAGCACGTTGGGCATCCGAGGGGGCGCAGATCACCCTCTTTTTGTTGACCAGTGGTGATAAGGGCACTGGGGATCGCCAGATGATTCCTTCTCAATTAGTCGCTACCCGTGAGGCCGAAACCCGTGCTGCCGCCGCGCAGTTAGGCTTTCACAATGTCATTTTCCAGCGGATGTCGGATGGAGAACTCGAACCGACCTTGAGTATGCGACGCGCCATTGTCCGCATGATTCGCATGAAACAGCCGGATACCGTGCTGAGTAGCGACCCCATGACCCGTTGGCGCAGCAATCGTCGTCTCAATCATCCCGACCATTGGATTGTTGCGACGGAGGTCATGAACGCCGTTTATCCTGCTGCCCGTGACCACCTCAATTTCCCTGAACTGCTCTATGACGAGGGCCTTGAGCCGCATATTGCCCGTTATCTCTATCTAGCCCTGCCCACCGAACCCAATTTGCGGATTGAGACCACGCACTTCCAAGCACAAAAACTAAATGCCCTGCGTGAACATCGTAGCCAAATCAAAGATTTTGAAGGGTTAAGAGCACGTCTGGAAAAACAGTTGGATCTGTCGCTTTCAAACCCCCAAATGCCGCGTTATGCCGAATATTTCCGGCTAATGTTGTTGGATTAGGAGAGAATCTTTTGCGCTCGTATCGGAACGAAGTCGAAGTTCTACGTGAACAATTGGTAGCATGGCGACGCGATTTCCACCAACATCCCGAAGTCGCCTTTGAGGAAGTCCGCACTTCTCAAAAAGTGGCCGAAATCCTGACCGAATTGGGCCTTGAAGTCCAATATGGGGTCGGCAAGACGGGTGTAGTTGGGATATTGGAGGGCACAGGCGACGGCCCAACCATACTCGTTCGCGCCGATATGGACGCCCTACCGATCCAAGAGGAAAATAACGTCCCCTATAAATCGCAGACCATCAATCGGATGCACGCCTGCGGACATGATGGACATACCGCCATCGCCTTGAGTGTTGCCAAGATTTTAGCGGGTCGCCGTGACCAGATGAACGGCGCAATCAAGTTTGTATTTCAGCCCGCCGAAGAAATTGCCGCCGGGGCAAAGGCCATGATTGATGACGGGGTGATGGAAGGACTAAAACCCGATGTCTCACTCGGCCTGCATCTCTGGAATGATATGCCAGTGGGTCGCGTCGCGGTGACTCGTGGCCCTGCGATGGCCTCGTCTGATAGTTTCCATTTGTGGATTGAAGGCCGAGGTGGGCATGGTGCGTCTCCCCATCAAACCCATGACCCCATCCTCGCCGCTGCTCAAATCATTACCGCCGTCCAATCGGTTGTCAGCCGCAATCTGCCACCATTGGATGCCGGGGTGTTGTCTTGTACCATGATTCGTGCCGGCGATGCCTTTAATGTCATTCCGTCGGAAGTCGAAATCCGAGGCACCATACGGAGTTATAAAAACGAAATCCGTGACCTCATCGTGACTCGATTTGAGGCCCTTGCGACGGGTATTGCCCAAGCGATGGGTTGCACGGCACGCCTTGAATTCTTCGAGAAAACCCCGCCGCTGGTCAACGACCTTGCCATTGGCGAACGGCTGCGGCACGGGTTTGGGCAAATTGACAACTCGCTTGAAATTGTCGACGATGTGCGGACAATGGGCGCTGAAGATATGGGCTTTTTCTTGGAGCGTGCTCCCGGCGTGTATTTTTTCGTGGGGTCGGCCAACGCCAGCCGGGGATTAGATTATCCCCATCATCACCCCCGTTTTGATGTAGATGAAGAAGCACTCGTCATTGGGGCTTCCCTGTTAACGGCAGCCGTAGCGGATTATGTCATACCCGGCCAATAGTTCAGATCAATACCCTTTTTTTTTCTATGGCACGCTCCGGCACAGCCAAGAAAATTATGTATTTTTACGGGGGCGCACGGTTTATGAACAGTCTGCCTCCGCGCATGGCATGACCCTCTTTTCGATGCGGTCATACCCGGTCATGACGACGGGCAGCAAGTCCGTGCGCGGGGAATTGATGATTATCCACCCCCGTTTTTATTATGACATGTTGGGTGAATTAGATCGCATGGAGGGCTTCAATCCTCATCATCCTGATGATTGTTTATTTCGACGTGAACTCATCACTGTAGAGACAGAAGCTGGGGCTGCGATTTCGGCGTGGGCCTACATGGGCAATGATGAAATGGTCAAGCGCCTCACCCTTGAAGAAGTCCCGGATGGCGATTGGGATTTATTTTTGCTGCGCCAGATGAAGGGGACACGCCTTGAAAAATTTTTGCCCCCCGGTAAGTTAGAAGCAGCAGAAAAAGTTGCACAGGGAAAAGAGAAAGAACGAAGTAACGGGATGCCTCAATCGAGTATTTTTCGGTGGCGCGAAGGCGAAGGCTGGCTGGTGCTGGCAGGCGGTGGTGATGCCCGCACACAGGATGCCGTTGAGATTCTATCCGAAGTATTGGCCCGCACACTTTCAGAAGGCCCTCTCGCCTATATTTGGGCCGCCAGCGATGTTGAAGAGGCCGATAATTTTTTGGCATGGGTCGGCGAACTCGGTGGCCGCACGGGCTATTTAATGGATGTCGCCGCCGAAGACCCCGAATTTGTGATGCAGCAGTTGAGTGAGGCCGGCATTATCATTTTAGGCGACGGCCCGAACCTTGAGAGCCTGCGTTCAGCGTTGACAGGCGCGGCGATGGCGGGTATTCGTCAAGCCTATGATGCTGGCGCGACCATTTTAGGCATTGGTGCGGGTGCGGAGGTGATGGGTTATGCCATTTTGGATGGGCAGGAAAGCCAGCGCGGATTTAATTGGCTGGAACAAGCCCTCGTCCTGCCCAATTATGATGAGCAGCAGGCCGATTTGATGCACCGTTTCCTCGCTGAATATCCCGATACCTATGGCTTGGGCCTAACACAAGGGTCTGCCGTCGCGTTTTTGCCAACAGGTGCGGTTGAGGTCTGGGGCAACAAGCGCATTGTCGTTTCCCTCGGCAAAGGCATGACCCGCAGTGGGGAATAAATTTATTAGTCAAAAGCAAAAAGAGAGGCAAGATGCCAGTTACGATTTTGGTAGGGGCGCAGTGGGGCGATGAGGGCAAGGGCCGTGTAGTAGATTGGCTGGCCCGCGATTCCGATATTGTGGCGCGTTATGCAGGCGGCGACAACGCCGGACACAGCGTTACCCTCGGCGAAACCCTCTACAAATTACATCTTATCCCTTCCGGCATTTTGAACGAAGGCGTGGTCTGCATTTTGGGTCACGGTATGGTCATCAACCCCAAAAAGTTATTAGATGAACTCAAATATTTGGCGGATCGTGGTATTCATGTCACCCCAGACCGCCTGTTGATTAGTGAACGTGCCCACATCATCACCCCGGCACATATCGCACTCGATGGGGCAAGCGAAGACTCTCTCGCCGGAGATTCGATTGGCACAACGCGACGTGGCATCGGCCCTGCCTATACCGACAAAGTGCGCCGTTCGGGGATTCAAGCCCACGCCATGTGTGACATTGAAGGATTTGCCGATCAGATTCATCGCCAAGTCGCTGCTACCAATCAAGTCTTGGAGGGCATCTATCATCGTACCCCCCTCGACGCACAGACCATCGCCGCCGAATATGTCGAATATGCCCGTCAAATTCAGCCCTTTATTACGAACACCGTTGCCTATCTGCACCGTGCCCTGCAAAACGGCCAGCGCATTTTGTGTGAAGGGGCACAGGGCACACTGCTCGATGTGGATTTGGGTCACTATCCCTTTGTAACCAGTTCATCCCCTGCCGCCGCTGGCGCATTAACGGGTTTGGGTTTTGGTCCAACCGTTGTCAATCGCGTGGTGGGTGCAGCCAAATCCTTTAGCACACGGGTCGGTGCTGGTCCAATGCCGACTGAACTGCATGACGAATTAGGAGATCGTCTGCGTGGCACGGGGGATAAGCCGTGGGACGAATATGGCACGACCACAGGCCGCCCCCGTCGCTGTGGCTGGTTGGACATCGTCGCCCTGCGATACGCCGTCCAAGTCAACGGCTTGACCGAACTTGTCCTTACCAAATTGGACGTGTTAAGCGGCTTTGAGACTTTGAAAATCGCCACTGCTTATCAGATGGGAGATCGTCGAATGACTGACCTGCCCGCCAGCCTGCTCGATATGGAATTGGTCACACCCGTCTATGAAACCCTGCCGGGGTGGTCAAAGGATATAATGAATGTACGGCGCTGGGAAGATTTACCCATTAACGCGCGTGGTTATGTCAAGCGAATTGCCGAATTGCTGGGTATCCCGGTCACCATGATTAGTGTTGGCCCGGAACGTGACCAGATGGTATTGTTATAAACCATAGTCCACAGCGGTTCTCATGTGGACTGACCCGCTTTTTACGCTAAATTCAGCACGGTGGCTTTAGCCCCGTGGTCTAATAGCTCAATCTACTTAGAAACCGCTATAAAAGGGGGAGGGGAGATGAGTGATCAAGATAATCAATCTTATGAATGGTCAATGCCCAACCCGGTTGATTTTGTGCCACAGCGGGTTGTTTCGCTTGTCCCCAGTCTGACCCTCTCGCTCTTTGATCTCAATTTGGGAGATCGGCTGGTCGGCATCACCGATTACTGCACCCGCCCCGCCGACCGTGTACAAAATATCCCAAAAGTAGGGGGTACGAAAAACCCCGACCTCGCTAAAATTATGGCGCTTCAACCCGACCTTGTGTTGATGAATCAAGAAGAAAACCGCCGGGAAGATGCGGAAGCCTTGCAGCAGGCCGGAATTCCGCTATGGATTACTGAGCCACGCACCGTGCAAGACGCCATCAATGTACTATGGGAGCTTATGGACATCTTTGACGACGCCTCATATTCCGAGCGGGTGCGTATTATGGAAAAAACCCTAGATGTGGTGAAATTGGCAATGTCCAATCAACCACCCATCCGCACGTTTGTCCCCATTTGGCGTGACCCTTGGATGACCTTTAACCAAGATACCTATATGCACGATGTTCTACGCATTTTTGGTCTACAAAATGTTTTTGCCGAACGTGAGCGCCAATTTCCCCTTAAAGCCGATTTGGGTGAAACTGAACCGGATGACAGCCGTGCTGCTGGACGCGATACACGCTATCCCCGTATCAGCCTTGATGAAATTGTCGCCGCCCAACCCGAACTTATCTTATTGCCCGATGAACCGTACTTATTTCAAGAAACGGATGCCGAGGAACTTTACCAACTTGATATTCCCGCCGCCCATCTAGGCCATATTTATTTGATAGATGGCTCACTGCTCAGTTGGCACGGCACCCGTTTTGCCTTCACCCTCACCGAACTGCCGCCAATGATTGAAGAAGTGCATGAGAAATTGGGCCACACCCACGAGGATGAATCCGATTGATAGATAATCCAACACAGGCGCTTACCCTTTTGGACGAATTGGGCATCGCCGCGCTTGTTTGTGACAACAATGGACGTATCAATAACGTCAATCACAGCGCCCAACTACTCTTTCACCCCATTCAGCCTGAGTTAAATGGGTGTCTGCTGATGGAGGTGGATGGCCTAAAATCACTGGCTGCGCTTGATTTTTCCGCGCCATTTTATGAGGGATCATTGTTTCAGGGTCTTTTTTGCCGCGTCCGCCTAAAACCAGTCAAGGCAGGCGGGATTGTCTATACTTTCGAAGATTTGACGGATTTTTACGCACATGACCAACTGCGTACCGATGTGTTATCAATGGTCGTACATGACCTCCGTGCGCCCATTTCAGCCATCAAGAGTTTTGCCGAACTCGCTACCCAAGTTGGCCCAATTAACCCCCAACAGCAGGTCTTTATGGATCGGGTACAGTTAGCGGTTCGCAGCGCCAATCTGTTTCTAAATGATCTCCTCGACATGACATGGATTGATTCCGGCGCATCCTTAGATCGGCAGCCTATCAATATCGGTTATCTGGTACAGTCCACCGCTGAAAGCCTTGAAGAACGAGCCAAGTCCCATGAAGTCTCCCTGCATATCAGCATCAGTCCGGATTTACCAGTCGTTCAGGGGGAAGCCCATCGGTTGGAGCGAGTATTTACCAACCTTATCACCAACGCCATCAAATATTCGGGCAAAGGTAAATCGGTCTATGTAACGGCTTCGCGTGCCAGCAATTACGTTACGATTTCGGTTGCCGATAATGGGGTGGGTATCTCGCCCGACTATCTGCCCTTTATTTTTGATCGTTTTTATCGTGTCCCCGGCGAAGAACGCCGTAAAGAGGGTATGGGACTTGGTCTTGCCATTGTCAAAGCCATTGTCGAAAAACACGGCGGGCATGTCGAGGTACAAAGTGAACTCGGCAAAGGCAGCACCTTTATGGTTGTCCTCCCTATCGAAGAATGAACCTTTGCTTTGTAGTGGCGACCTCTCAGACTCGCCCTAATCCCTAATTTCAGCGCGGCAGCTTTAGCGAGATAATAGGCCAATCTTAAAAACTGGGGCAAAGAGGCTGCTCCCCCTCGCCACCTTGGAGAGGGGGTTGGGGAGTGAGGTTAAATTGGCTTTGTTTTGGCACAATCAAATTTTCCGATACACCCCCACCAAATGTTCTGCCATCCCCAGCGGCGCAACCCGACTCCACCATACACTTAACCGAAACAGCACCGGATGAAACGCGAAATACGTCGGGTCTTGGATACTCCGCAGCATCGCCACTTCAAATCCGGTATTTTGTGCCAATCGGGTTAATTGCCGGCGTGTATTCGCCCGATACATCACTTGAAAGGTATCGGCTTCTTCTCGCCCATACAGCTTAGGCACTAACCGATGCTGCAAAGGCCGCAGCAACTGATTGAGCATGGCTGCTGGACTGGTCGCGTTCGGCGTAATAAACAAAAAATAACCGCCCGTCTTTAACACCCGCGCCGTTTCCTGAAAGGTATGTTCAGGGTCGGGCAGATGTTCCAACACCCAACTGCTCAAGACCATATCCAGACAGCCATTTTCCAGCGGCAAATGGTCGGCGGTGGCAGCAAATCGTGGCAGATCGGGCAGACGGTGTTCCGCCAGTGATTGCCAATCGGGGTCTAACCCAATCGGGCATGAAACCGCTGTACCGAGTTGCTCAAATACCCCGCCGCGTCCACACCCAACATCCAGCACCCGCATCCCCATTTGTAGATACTGGCGGATCAAAAACGCATAGACCTCGGTAGCGGGCTGCCAACCGGGGGTTAATTGGGCATAACGTTGGCGATAGGCATTCTGTTTTTCGAGTGTGAGCGACATCAGGGTTCTACCAACTTGTAGCCAATCCCCCACACGGTTTCGATGGGTGCATTGCTGCCCTCCAATTTATGCCGCAGATGGGCCACATGCACATCCACCGTCCGTGTTTCGCCATAAAAATCAAAGCCCCACACCAAATCCAATAATTTTTCGCGGCTGAGGACGATGCCTTTGTTTTCAACCAATGCCACCAGCAGGTCAAATTCTTTCGTCCGCAAATCCGCCAAACGATCTCCCACAGTGACCGTGCGTGAGGCCGGGTCTATCGTGACATTGCCGACATACATCTTTTGATTTGCCTGTTGCGGATTGCGCTGAATTGACCGTGGTTCCAGCCGCCGCAAAATCGCCTTGACCCGTGCCACCAATTCACGTGGATTAAAGGGCTTGGTCATATAATCATCCGCGCCGAGTTCCAACCCCACGATTTTATCAATATCGTCATCCCGCGCCGTCAGCATCAAAATCGGCACATTCGATTCAGCCCGCAGTCGTTTGCAAACTTCCCAGCCATCCAACCCCGGCAGCATCAAATCCAATACAACCAGCGTGGGGTTCTCATCTTGGGCCATCCTCAATCCGGTCAGCCCATCCCCCGCGCTAATGACCTGAAACCCCTCTTTTTTGAGGTACATGCTGGCAAGCTCAATGATATTTTGCTCGTCATCCACAATGAGAATGGTTTCTTCAGCCATCACCTATGCCCTTTTTGAATTGTCGTCTATAAAACCATATCCCAAAGCCGATAACTATGCTAACCACCATTAGGCCTATGTCCAAAATCTGCCCTATTCGTAATCCCCCCGTTTTATCGGATGGATTGCCTGCTAGAAAGCCGAGCAAAAAGGGGATCAGGCTTATGCAAAATAAGACCCCCCATAACCGATACCCCGCCCATTGTTCATGCACCGTTAGCCATGTCACCCCAATTAGCACAATCAAGGTTGCCCCAATGCCGAAAATCTGGGTTTCGTATCGTAGGGTGACATCCCCCGCCAAATCAATCAAGTGTCCGGTTAGCCAAGAGGGGACATCGGCCTGTGGATTTACTACCCTGCCGCATCCACAGCCTGCATGTCGGCACGCCCACCATCCCCCCATGACCCCCAATGGTAGTGCCAGCGCCAGCCCATCACTAAATTCCCCAAACGGCACTTTTCGCAGTCGTGCCATTCCCCATGCTCCCACCAAGCCGCCGATGATCCCGCTGTGCCATTCCACCCCGCCATACCACACATCTAGCCAATCTTCAGGGAAATAGCGGAAGTAGGCCCAATCCATCAGTACATACACCACCCGCGCCACGATTAACCCACTGACCAGAGCCGCCAATGCTAGGTCCAACCATGCGCCGATGCGCCGGGATGGGGTAGGGTGCTGCACCGCTGACCAAGCAATCGCCACCAGCGCTGCCAATATCCCAATGCTAAATTGGAGTCCAAAAAATTGGGCAATCGTTAGCTCTGGCACACATAGCCTTTCTGTCAATGCGTTTCCCCTCTCTCTCTCCACTCAGTGGGGAGGGGCTAGGGGTGGGGATGTAGCACAAATTTCAATTCTTTACGGACACTTATGGTGCTTATCCATAATCAATGACACCACTTGACAAACGCATACCGTTTCGCACTGACTGGTTGTACCTATGTTCATTACTCACTATCAAACACCCGTGCAATTTCATCATCTAACCGATCACTCGTCAATTGCCCGATCAAATAGGCCCGCACTATACCCGTTTCATCAATTAAAAATGTTAACGGCAGCGCAAACACCCCCATCGCATAATGATAGGCAAGGCCGCTATCAAGCCCGATCAGCACCGTCAGCCCATATTCATCCACGAATTTCTGCACATCTTCCCGCGTCTGCCCATTATCCGGGTCGGTCACCGCAATTACCCGCACGCCGTTTTCGCCCTGTTCCTCGCTAAAACGTTGCAATTCCGGCATTTCCTCGATACATGGCACACACCACGACGCCCAAAAATTCAACACTATCCGCTGCCCCACATAATCCTGCACGTTAAAGGACTCCCCCTCTAGTGTCGTCAATTCCAGTGCTGGAGCGGGGTGCCCAATAATTGAGGGTTGCGCGGTGGCGGTTGGCGGGGTGGGTGGGACAAAGGTTTGTGGCAGGGGCGTGGCGCGGTCAGAAATGGGATTTTGGCTTATTGGCGGGCTGTCATCATCGCTGGCAATCATCAATACCATGCCGATAATGCCGATAATAGGCAGAATCAGCAGCACCATCCATGCTCGAAAAAATGAATGTCCGGTTTCCATCTTCTAATTTCCAAACCCTATGGCAAAAAGCGCGGCAAGAAGCCATCCGCCACGACTTGTTGTGATTCACCCGTCGTGACATTCACCATCCAAATTTCCGTCGGGTCTTGGCGCGTTTCCAGATTATAGCGTTGGTACAGCAGCAAATGACCATCCTTGCTCCAATTGATTGACCCATGACTGTATGCCGCTTCCACCACGAGAGGGGTCTCCGCAAAGGTGGTCATATCTAGCAAATACAATTGTCCACCCTGCGTATAGCGGTTGTCCAGATAGCGCCGCACCACCGCTAACCGTTTATTATCAGGAGCAAACGCCGCCTGCAAATCATCAACAGGGTTATTCGATTCCCCGCTGATCGAAATTTCGGTTTGATTGGTGAGGTCATTAAGATTAAGCATAGCGAGATGTGAATAATAGGTGGTCGCCGCCGCGCCATACGCCAATTTGGAATAGGCGAACCACCCCCCATCCGGCGAAAACACCCCGGGTACGCCCTGTGGAGTTGAAACAAACGCCGATTGTCCCGTCGCAAACTCGTACAACAATATCCCCGGCGGATTCGCCGTCGCCAGCACAATCGCTACCCATTTGCCATCCGGTGACCATTTTGGCGCGTATCCAACCAGCGTTTCATCATCAATCAATAGGCGCGATTGCCCTGTGTTGACATCCGCGACCCATGCCCGTTTTGCGGTGGCGGGGTTGAGTCCGGCGGCTAATTCCTGCCGTGTATAGGCCACCACTTGATTATCTGGCCCCCACGCCGGGTCATAACACGTCGCCTGCCCTTCCGCACAGTTGGTTAATTGAATGTGTTCGCGGGTTTTTAAATTCAGCGCCCAGATGTCGGACGCTGTATCGGTTCGTTCCACTGTATAGGTCACCCATGTTCCGTCGGGGCTGATCGCAAAATCTACCACCCCGCCTGCTTCATCGGTTAACTGCTCGGTGCGGCCTGTCTGCAAATCATAAAATTGTAGATTGCGGATAGGCTTGGTAAATGGCCCTAAATAGAGCATTTGGGGGAGGTGGATGGTGAAATTAAATTGAAAATCCTGAGCCAGTGTCTTGTTTTTATCGCTTTCCGCCCCGGCCTTTACTTGTACGGTATATTTTTGGCCCGGATTTAAAGGGGCATCAGGTCGAAAAACCAATTCTTGGCGATTGACCCATTCCAAACGGCCTTCAATGGTCGGGGTGATGCCAAAACGCTCTTCAACGGATTGCGCCACCATCGGCCTGTCAAATTCTAATCGGATAACGGTATCGGCTGATGTGAGGCCATTGGGGGTATGATGGATGACCTGCACGCCTGTGGTATCACCCAATAAAATCAGTACCGCGATAACGACTAGCAACACCCCCATTGTGCCTAATATAATGGCATCAAATCGGTCAGGCCGTTTAATGATTTTCGAGAAAAGGTTGTTCATGTCACCCATTCTAGCGCACGCCGAACCATGCGGAAGATACGCCTACCTGCCGCCTGACTGACCAATTATGATTTGCGGCTTAATCTAAATCTGAAACAGCGATGATTTCAAACATCATATCCTCGCCCCCATAAGCGATATGCGTTCCGGCAGGACTCCACGCGACAGTCAAAGGTCTAGTTGTGGTTTCGATGATATGCAGGGTTTCGCCCGTAGTGGTATCCCAAATCCGAATGGTGTTGTCATCGCTCGTGCTGGCAAGCATTGTACCGTCAGGACTCCAATCAATCTCGCCAGTATAGTCTTCATGACCTATGAATCTGTTTATCAATTCACCTGTCGTAACATCCCAAGTGCGGATTCTGTAATTATTAGCCCCTGCGACTTGACTTCCATCAGGACTCCATCGAACTGAAACCATTTCGTCTCCTTCACCAAACATCTCTTGAGCTTTGGCTAAGTTTGGATTCCAGATTTGAATCTGATTGCTACCAGCAGTGGCGATTAGGTCGCTAGTTGGACTCCAATCCACATAATACATATCCACGACAGATTGCATTTTAAGCAACCTTTCGCCTGTTTTTCCATCTAATATCCAAAAGTTATTTGGAGAACCGGCAAACCACACGACAGCCAGTTTGCTACTATCGGGACTCCAAGCTGCTGACACAGCATAACCATCTTTGTCAACATCAGGAGTCAGTAAAAGCTCACCTGTGTTGATATCCCAAATATACAAGGTACCATCCCCACCACTTGCTAATTTATTTCCGTCGGGACTCCATGCCGCCGAAACTGCAAATTCTGTATCTGGTTCTTTCAATGTAAGTAGAGGCTGTTGTCCGGTAGCATCCCAGATTTGAACAGCCCCATTCAAATTAGCCGTTGCCAGTCTGGTACTATCAGGACTCCATGCAACAGCCCGTATCCAATTGAGTGGCGGTTCTGGGGTTTGGGCAATAGCCAGATTTTGATGGGATGCCCCGATTATCAGAGCAAAAACCATCAGCATAAGCAGATTAGATAGGCGAGATTTGGACATTTTTGCCCTCCTAGCTTGGGATTCATAACAATCTACGCGGACGTTCGTTAAGTTCCTCAATAATCTTGCGATCCGCCTTAGAAAACGCGAACTCGGATAATCGTTCCTCCCTGACCCAGCGAAAATCGGCACATTCATGGCAGGTTGGGTTGGCGCTGGTCGGTGCAAGCACACATTCAAAGGCAAATAGGGTGATTTTGAAATGGGTATAGGCGTGCTGCACTTTGACAAAAAACTCACCGACCTCGACTGTAATACCCAATTCCTCATGCAGTTCCCGCGCCAAACATGCCTCCAATGTTTCCCCACTTTCGACTTTGCCACCGGGGAATTCCCACAACCCACCCAACAAATCCTTATCGCGCCGCTTGGCAATCAATAGTTCCCGATTGGCGTTGCGAATCAATCCGCATGTCACATCATAATGGGGCGTTTTGGCTTTGGGGGCTTTGACCGGACGCTCATTTTGTGTGCCATTCGCTCGTGCCAAGCAATATTTTGCTACCGGACAATGTTCACAATCGGGATTACGCGGTTTACAAATCGTCCGCCCTAACTCCATCAAGGCTTGATTGTAATTGCCCGCTTGCCCGGTTGGGACACCCGCCATCAATTGTTCGGCCATTGCCCAATATTGGGCGATAATCGCAGGTCGGGTCACATCTTCGCCATTATCAAATAGGCGACTGAACACTCGAATTACATTGCCATCCAACACGGGGACATGCTCATCAAAGGCGATGCTGGCAATCGCTCCAGCGGTATAGCGACCAATACCCTTTAGGGTATGTAATTGGGCGGCGGTTTGGGGGAGTTCCCCATTCATTTCTTGTACGATTTGTTGGGCGGCGGCCTGTAAATTTCGGGCGCGGCTGTAATAGCCCAAGCCCTCCCATTGTTTGAGTAAATCATCTTGGGGGGCATCGGCAAGCGCGGCAATCGTGGGAAACTTTGCCAAAAATCGTTCGTAATAGGGGATAACAGTGGTGACTTGGGTTTGTTGCAGCATGATTTCCGAAAGCCAGATGTGATAGGGATTACGGGTTTGTCGCCACGGCAGGTCGGCGGCGTGCTGTTCATACCATGTCAGCAGGGGTAAAATAAAATCACCCGATAAATTCTCAAAAGTGGGTGTTGCTGAAGGCATCCGTGATTTCCTCTAAGAACCGCACCAGCATGGGATTCTCTTATTTGTTAGAACTGCAAATGAATCGCATGTGCGAATTTGATTGTATGGTAAAATTGAGGATGAGGGGTGATATTTATCCAATATTTAGTATTTTTTCAAGCACACTCCTTATTTTCCCTACCGTTGAACAAGTGACGCAGGTTGTAACAATGGTGGATCGTTTTAGACGTGGTAACAAAGACGACGAAGGGGATGACCGTCCAAAGGATCGTCGCCCCGGTAGCAAACCCCCACCCGACAAAAAAGACGACAAACCGGGTGACTCCGGTCAACGTCGTTTTGGTGCTCCCGGCGGTGGTGGCCGTGATGAGCCTGCGGGTGGCACACGCCGTCCGTCTGGTGTAGGCGGTGGCAGTAGTGGATCATCTGATGAAGGGGGTACCCGTCGTTTTGGGCCGCCTAGTTTTGGACGTGGCGGTGATGATAAAGACAAAAAAGACGATAAAGACAAAGATTCTGGCTCACGCCCCGGTTTTGGCGGTTTCCGTCGTACAGGGGATGAGAAAAAAGATGATAAGCCGGGAGACCGCGCTGGTTCAACGGGAGGGCGCCCAAGTTTTGGTGGCGACCGACCTTCAGGTGGTGGCGGTTCACCCTTCAGTCGTGACCGCGATGCCGATAGTGGACGACCCGGCGGAGATCGGCCCGGAGCATCGCCACAAAACCCACGCAGTACAAGCTCATTTGGCACGACACGCGACAGTGAAGGGAGTGGAGGCTCATCCGGTAGCCGTCCATTTGGCGGTGGCGGTGGTTCACCATTCAACCGTGACCGGGATAAGGACGAAAAAGATGAGGGCGGCTCGGGTCGCAGTTTTGGCGGCGGTGGCTCGTCGTTTGGCCGTGACCGTGACGCGGATAGTGGTGGGCGATCGGGAGGCGGATCATCATTTGGTCGAGACCGTGATGCCGACAGCGGTGGAAGCGGCGGTTCCGGTAGCCGTTTAACCGGCAGTGGAGGCTCATCTTTCAGCCGAGATCGAGATGCGGACAGCGGTGGTGGTGGACGACCCGGTGGAGACCGTCCGGGCGGCGGTGGATCACCTTTTAGTCGAGATCGAGATGCGGACAGCGGTGGTGGTGGACGACCCGGTGGAGATCGTCCGGGTGGCGGTGGATCACCCTTTAGTCGAGACCGTGACACGGAGAGTGGTGGCGGACGCACGTCGGGTGGAAGCTCAACGGGTAGCCCAGAGCGCAGTTCACCGTTAGGCGGTAGTCGCCCCGGCGGGGGCAGTCCATCAAGTCCTAGTGGCCCGTCTTCACCGAGTCGTTCGCCATTTGGTGGGCCAAGTGAGGGAGCAGGGGGTCGCCCTGCATCGCCATCCAGTTCAGCCGCACCAGCACGCCCCGGTTCTAGTCCACCACCCGGTCGTCCGGGTATTAGCCCGTCCCCTCCTCGCCCCGGCAGTAAACCCGCCGAAGAACCATCCAAACGTGCTTTGCCGGGTTTTGGTGGCCGTAAAGAAGCGCCATCCGATACTCCAAGAAAAGGCGATGCCAAGCCGAAAGACGAGGGTGGTCGCCGTTTTGGGATGCCTGCTATAGGTCGTAAATCGGCTCCCGAAGAGGATAGGAAAAAGGCTGCCGAGAAGAAAAGAAGAGAAGAGCCGCCCAAGCGAGGAACGGTTGAGGTTAGGAAAGACCCCAAAGCCGCTGCCAAAACTTCACGTGCAACTACCTCCGCTACCAGATTGCCAGAGCGTGCCGATACAGGCGTTCGTAATGTGACGCGCGGATTGGATTACAACCGCAAATTGGACCTTGCCGGTTGGGGTTTATTAGCAACGTCGCTAGTATTGGTGTCTGGACTACTAGAACAGTGGACATCATCGGCCCCAAGCGGTTTCACTGTTCAATTGGATGAGTTTTTCGCCCAGCTTTTTGGGCTTGGACGGGTTTTGCTTCCCTTCTGCTGTTTTGTTTTAGGCTTATGGTTAGTCATCAGACATTTTGGGAAAGTAATTGAGATTGACTATTTCCGCATCTTAGGTCTGGGTATCTTGTTCGTAACCCTGCTCTCAACCTTGCAATGGTGGAAACTGTTATGGATAGACTTTCCTAATGAAGCTAACATAGTCCCCACGATGGAAGTGCTTCGACAGCAAAGCACCGATGCGTGGGAATCGGGTGGTGGCGGCGGTTTGGTGGGCCATACCGTCTACATATTCCTGCAAGGGATAGCAGGAAATTGGGGTGCTCCATTTATCATGTTTTCGGCTTGGGTGTTAGGCGTCCTATTTGGTTTTGATCTCTCGTTTGAGAAGATCGCAACCAACGTTCGGACAACCCGCGCCAATCGCCAAGCCAAACGTGAAGCCGCCCTTGCGCGATATGCGGAAAGCAAAGGTCTTGTACCCTCAGCCGTGACGGCTACACCTACCCCATCTGCCCCGGCAATGGCGGTAGCGGCGGCGGTTTTGGCGACAGACGAAAGTACAGGCCCGCAGCGCAAGCCCGGTAAAACTATGGGGCGAACGGCTACCCCAGAATCCCCGGTGATTGCTCAACCTGCCCTAGCATCTGCCGTTGTCGCCGCACCCGTAGCAGTGACCGAAGCGGTAGCGGAGTCTAAAGAAAAGCGCGGGATGTTCGGGCGTAAGAAGGAAGAAGCGCCGACAGATAGACCGATTACGGCAGAGACGGATGGGGATACACCCAAACGCGCTGAAAAAGAGGGCCTATTTGGGCGTAAGAAAGAGGAAGTGCCCTCTGATAAGCCGATTACCGCTGACACGGATGGCGATGCTCCCAAACGCGCCGAACGGGGTGGTATGTTTGGCCGCAAGAAAGAAGAAGCGCCCACTGACAAACCGATTACGGTTGCAACCGATGGGGAGACACCCAAGCGTGCCTTACCTACTCGTATAGCGGCGGCCCGTGAAACCTCTGAGATCGTCGAAAGACAGGGCAGTGACGCACCCAAACCCGCTCAACCTGCGGATGAAAATGCTGGCCCGCGTCGCCCATTACCCGCCTTTGGAGGGCGTTCGGCTGTGCCGGAGGTTGCGGAATCTAAAGATAAGCCTGCCGAACCCGCCTCGACGGAGCCAGAGGGTCCACGCCGTCGTTTATCCGGTTTGCCCGGACCGCACGCCGAGTCTGGCGACACTGGCCCACTTACAATGTCGGCTGCGAGCGAGACGGCCAACAACGCATCGCAGGAAGAATTATCCGGTGGTCGGCGCGTCCCCGGTTTGCGAACACCACTTGGACGGCAAGCTACCTCTGCTGATAGTGCCGAAACAGGGAAACCTGCTGTGGCGAATGAAGCCGCCCCTACTGCCGACGATCAGGCAGGGCGTCGTCGTTTTGGAATGCCCACATTGCCCGGTAGGAAAGCATCTGAGCCGGAGAAACCTGCCGAATCCGGTACCAGTGTGACTGGCACAGCGGCAGCAGTGGTGGCTGGGATGGTAGCCGCTGACACGACCAAACAACCGGGTCGGTTTGGGGCATTTGGTCGGCGTGGTTCAACACCTCCCGAACAGGCTAAACCCGCCGAGACTTCATCCGACTTAGCGTCCCTTAAGCCTGTCGCGGCTGAATCTGAGAAATTGGCGACCCCCGTTGCGGAAAAACCCGCCCAACCTGTCGCTCCCCGTCGAGGCTTGCCAGACCTGACTCCGGCTGAACGGGCTATGCTCAGTGGGGAAACTGCTCCCGTTGAAAAACCAAGCGAATCAGCCTCAGAAAAACCTGTGGCGGAAGCAGCCCCTGTTGTTTCCAAATCCACTGCGCCTGAAGTCCCGAAATCGGAAACTCCTGAAGCGGTTGAATCTGCGCCAGTTGAACCGGCTGCAATACCCTCTTCTCCTGAAACATTAGCGCCCGTCCGACGAGGCTTCCCGCAGTTTACGGCTGCCGAGGCAGCAATGATGGGGGTGGCGGCTGCAACGACCAGCGATGCCCCCAAAGACGAAACTGCGTCCGAAGCCATACCGCCTTCAGCAGGACGCCGACCCACGACCACCCCCCCGCGTGATTTGCCGGGACGCCAGTCAGCCGAATCAGGTGGATTATTTGAACGCAGTGCCGAACGCACTCCGCCACCATCAGTGCGACTAGGTCAACCTGCAAGTCTCTCGAATGACGATACACAGGTGGTCGAAACCAACGCCACACAGCCGATTGCTGTCCCATCGGATGCACCAAGCACGCCTGCGACTGAGACCCCGCGCCGTTCTTCACCGTTTGCGCGATCCACTGGTGACGCACCGCTATTCCGTCCGCGTGCAACCAGCGAAGCGCCAGCGGCATCTAATGATACAGAAAAACCTGCCGAGCCAGTAAAAGCCGAATCCGGCGAACCTACAGCCGAACTTTCGGCCAATCCGATTGGGGTGGCATTAGCGGGAGCGGCGCTCGCCAGTGACTTGGCTGAACATAAAGCGGAGACACCCGAACCACCACCGATTTTGCCCGATCAACCCGCCCAACCGCGTGGCTTGCCTGTTCGCCCAATCAATGAACCGATTGCGCGTGAACGGCATGAAGGTCAGGGAGAGGATGAAGCCACTGCCCGTCTATCGCATTTCCAGCGGGCTTTTGGTGGGGAAACTCCGGCAGGGGAACAGCCACAGCGGGCCAATTTTGTGCCGCGCCGTGAACCTTTAGGGCGTGCCACAGGCGAACGCCCTGCCGTCAGCCCACTGCCACCCGCATCAACCGAGACGCCCACTCCGGCTGAAACAGATGAAGATGCAGGCGCAATGCAGCCTGCTCAACCACGTTTTGCCCGTCAAAATCCGTTCGACCACCCTGAAGGCGAGACGGAAAATATTGTGCCGCCTGTGCGTGCTGCGCGGCCTGCACCTACGGGTCGTCCAGTCTCACACCCACCGCAAATTGGTGGGGCCAATCCTGATTTGGACAAGACCGAAATTACCGAGGGTGAAGAGGCCGAGACACCCGCCCGTGCTTCGTTGGTGCCATTTACAGCGCGGCGTGATCGTCCAGCCGTCGTGCAACAGGATATAGACGATGAGGATGACGACGAGGATGAGGACGAAGTGCCTGCTGTCGTGCCACAACCTGTTGTCGCTCGTCATCATGAGCCGGAAGTTGAACCTGCCGAAACCAAGTCACATGCGAATGATGGTAATGGCAGTTCCAAATGGGTGCGGCCCGATTTTATGACGGTGCTTGAAGAGGGGTCAGAGCAAAAGATTGACCAAGAAATCTTGTTAGAACGTGCCCAAGTCATTGAAGAAACACTAGAGAGCTTTGGGGCACCGGGTAAGGTGGTCGAGGTCAATACTGGCCCGGTGATTACCCAGTTTGGCGTTGAGCCAGATTATGTGGAAAAGCGCGGTGGTCAACGCTCACGGGTGAAGGTGTCGGCCATCGCTGCCCTAGACCGGGACCTCGCGTTAGCCCTAGCCGCGAAGTCCATCCGTATCGAAGCGCCCGTCCCCGGAAAAGGCTTTGTCGGGATTGAAGTGCCCAACGCCGAAACCGCCGTTGTCAGCCTGCGGGATGTGATGTCCTCCGAGCATCATCAACATAAGGTCGCCAAATCCAAATTGGCGATTGGTTTGGGCCGTCGGGTGGATGGTGCGCCAATTTCCGCCGATCTCACCGAGATGCCACACTTGCTAATTGCAGGAGCCACAGGTTCGGGTAAGTCGGTCTGCGTGAACGCCATCATTAGCTGTCTGCTGTTGCAAAACACACCCGATGAGTTGCAGATGATTATGGTTGACCCCAAGCGTGTCGAATTGGCAGGTTATAACGGGCTTCCACATCTGGTCGCGCCAGTAGTGGTGGATTTGGAACGCATCGTCGGGGTTTTGAAATGGGTGCAGCGCGAAATGGATGACCGCTATAAACGGTTTGCCGCGCTTGGTGCCCGTAATATTCAAGACTTCAATCGCAAGCGTCCTCAAGAACAGCCGCAGATGCCTTATCTAGTCGTGATTGTGGACGAGTTGGCCGATTTGATGATGCTGGCCCCCGATGAAACCGAACGGTTGGTGGCCCGCCTTGCCCAGATGGCCCGTGCGACGGGTATCCATTTGATTATCTCGACACAGCGCCCCTCGGTTGACGTGGTGACAGGGTTGATTAAGGCCAACTTCCCGGCCCGTATCGCCTTCGCGGTGGCTTCATCAGTAGATAGTCGCGTCATTATTGACCAACCCGGTGCTGAAAAACTGCTGGGTCGGGGGGATATGCTGTTCCAAGCACCTGATTCCGCCGCCCCGCTTCGTATGCAAGGGGTGTATCTGTCCGACAACGAAATCAACCGCATCACCAGCTATTGGAAGAGTACCCGTGCTTTGAAGGGTGGGAAAGGGGCACAACCCGAACGTCCTGCCATGTCCTCCTCGCCGCTGGATGAACCTGCCAAGCCCGTTGGGATAGGACGCCGTCCCGATGGTGGCCCGGTGATTAATGATCGCCGTGCTACAGGTCAACCTGTTCCGCCGGGAGGCAATGGTGACCACCGCCAAGACCGTCAGCAGACTTTCTGGGAAGAAGTCGAAGAAGCCGAGATGGACAGTGACGATGACGCGCTGGAAGGCGTGGATGACCTGTATGATGAGGCCGTTAAGCTGGTACGGGGTCGCAACAAAGCCAGCATCTCGATGTTACAGCGACATTTCCGCATCGGCTATACCCGTTCGGCCCGGTTGATTGATTTGATGGAAGAACGTGGGGTGGTCGGCCCAGCCGAAAGCGGGGCCAAGCCGCGTTTGGTGATACCCGATAAAGAAGGCGGGGAAGCGACCTAGATCGTTTCCCCACCATCCTCAGAAATTTGAGAGCGATTCAACGATCGCTCTTTTGTTTGCCAACGTTATTGAGGCTGAAGTTCAGCGACTTCACGCATTAGATATTGAATCACATCGCGTGCGGAGTAATGGATTGTCCCGTCCTTCATCACGGATTTGAGGTTCACCAAATCGTTGCCGGAGGTGACAATCGTTTTCTCGACATAGCCATCCTTGCGAATTTGTGGATGACCCGCCGCCGCGCCGAGGGCATTGCATAAACAAACGCGCCCTTCAGTATCTTCGGCTGTGCCGCCCTTGCGAACATAGTCGTCCACTGGCTCGGATGCACAACGATAGCCAATCTTGCCATCGGGGCGTTTGTAGATCGTCCGCAAAAAGCCCATATCGCAAATGCGGTTACGGACTTCATAGACTTCTTGTTCCGACATCGTGTCTTCTAAATCCACCACCTTAAAGGGGAATCCAGTGGGGGAGGCGACAGCATTGGTACGAACGATGATGTCCTCGTCCAATACCTTATTTAATACCCTTTGTTTATTGTGGCTTTCCATGCCGGATTCTTCACAATAGGCAAAGGCCGTACCCACTTGGATACCCGCCGCGCCTTGCTCCAATGCGGTGCGGAGCTGTTCGGGATGTCCAAACCCACCTGCTAACCAGAAGGGCAGACCCAACGCCTTCATTTTATCGAGATCAACACTGTCTTTACTGGTATAAATGGGTTCACCAAGTTCGTTGTAGGTCACGGTACCGCGTGGTGGGGCGTTGTGCCCGCCAGCGATATGCCCCTCAATTACAAACCCTTGAATTGGGCCTTCGCTGCGTTTGATCAATGCTTGAGCCAACACCAATGAGGAGATAATGGGCAAAAACGCTGGACGCTTCAGTGGCCCGACTTTTTCATGGATACCGGGGAACAATTCTTCGGGATGCAGGTGAATGCGATAATCATCTTCAGCCGTTGCCCCGGTCACATCAACTCGATAACTGACGGATTCATGATTGACCAAGCGATCTAGAACCCCAGCAACTTGCATAGGGATACCCGCACCCATCAGGACATAATCCGCACCCGCCAGCATTGCTCCATAGAGTGACGCCAAGTTTGGCATTTGGACTTTTTCCAGCAGATTGACACCCACAACGCCATTATGGCCTTCTTTTGCTAAAAACACTTCCAAAAAGTTGGCAACAACCGTCAGAATATCAAGCGCTTTGGTGGGTTTGAGGCTATAAGCCGGGACATTGATATACGGTGCGTCTGGGTCTTTGCCGCCTTCGACATAGTAGGTATCTAAAATACGCTCAATCGCGTCTTGAAAGGGAAAATGGGATAGGGCGCGGCGCACATGGCCTTCTTTATCGCCTTCCATCAGACGTGCGACCAAAATCCGGCTCATGCCTGTGCCTGATACTACGCCAAGCTGCCCTTGTTGCGAAACAGCTTTGGCAAGCCGCCAATTGGAAATAGCGACACCCATTCCACCCTGAATAATCATCGGCAATGTCATTATCGAATTCACCTTCTGCAAACTAGATTTGATGTGTGGATTAGACCCTATCAGCTTAGTACAATTTTAAGTGGCCTAATATGCCAAAAGTCATGTTTTTGGGAATAAACCCGTCTCTTTTTGTGGCTAAGGCTGGCTGAGTCTTACACCCATAAGGTTCGTTTATTTCCGACTGCTGGTCCCGTCATAAGCCAAACATGATGCAATGGAGTAGTGAGGGGAGGGGATTGCAGAATGTTCTATAAGCAACCTTATCAGCTACAGAATAGGAACACCCAACATCCCCTTTAGTTTCTATGTGAGGCGGATTATGGTCTTGGTTCGATGGTATAGCCTTCTACACCATCGCGCTCAATAGATTCGATAAACCACCCCGATTCACCTGCGGAGCTACCACTGGACAGCCGGACTTCATACCACGCTTTGTTTTCAATACAGACTGGCCCGCTGAGGACGACGAACTCCGTCCCAACGTCAATGAGTTTGAGGATGTTTGAATTTGTGCCAGCCGCATCACGCAAACGCAGCGGGGTTGGGTCTTCTTTATCCTCAATACGACCTTCATCACCCGGACGTAACCGCGAGGGTAGTGCAGGATTACACGCGGGGAGTGTTGCGGTGGGGGCAACAGTGGGTGTTAGAGTCGGGACTTCGGTGGGCAGCCAAATCAGCGGATTTGCGGCAACTGCTTGCGGGCCGTTTTCGGTATCAATCAACTCATTGTCGGGGACAGAAATCAATTGGATGCTGTAATTCAGCCAGCTTGCCACCCACAAATTTTCTTGAGTGCTGCCGTCTGGCCCAACTACCCGAATGGCTAGCATGGTTGCGGGAAATTCACCTGTATCAATCGTGTTGACTTCAATCCCGCTGATGGCCCGTAAATTCAAAACACTCTTTTCTTTTTCGTCCGCGCTCGAAATCCAAATGCGCTCAAAGGCATAATATAAGTAGATGGGACGATTGGGCAGTTCGTCCTGTACCTGCATATCCGCCACTTCCAATTCTTCGGAGTCATAAACATCCAATGAATTGTTGCGGATAATTTTGACACTGCGGTCATACCCCGATACCCACACAAAACGCCCATCAAAGGCCAGCGAAATCGGGAAATGCAGCTTGGCAGGGTCGTCTATAATACTAACTACACCGACTTCATCCCCAGTTGCCCCGTCGAGTACCGTTAAACTGTCATCAAGGCCGTTGGCAATCCACACATTGATGCCGTCCCATGTAATGGTAGTTGGGAAGCGGCCTACATCGTAGGTGCCTAAAATTTCGAGGGTATCCGCCACAATCTTCGTGACCGTGCCATTACGTTTACCATCATGCTGATTGACTACCCAGATATGAGCGGAGCCGTCGTAGAAAAGCGCGATTGGCTTCTGGATGCCTTGTCCAGCGCTAAATTGGGCATTAGATTCGGGCACACCGCCATTTTCGCCAATACGGGGTAGCCGATAGACGGTGTTGTCTTGATAATTTGCCACCCACATATGTGTACCATCCCATGCCAGCGACACAGGCTGATTGCCAACAGTGAGTGGGCCTGCGATGGTGTCAATATACGCTCCGTCCGCCGCATTCAGACGGGTGATGGAGTTGTCGGCCCAATTCGCAATCCAGACCCATTGACCATCAAAGGCCATTGCACGGGGAAAAGCCGTTGTGCTATAGGGTGGCTGGGTCCCATCTTGCGCCATGACCCGCTGCGTTGGGGCTTGAGTAGAAAGCACGATTGGCAAAATGAGCGCTAATAAAATAAATCCGGTCAATACAAGCGGCCAAAATCGCTTCATTGGGGTCATCCTTTTATTTTTAGACGCTATCGCACAAGCGAATTATAGCACGCCTCGATTTTTGCATAGTACAACCGCCTCATTGTATTTTTCGATGATTATCCTACCCTGATAATTAGTACCCGCTGCTTTGGTTTGAAAAGTGTTAAAAAACCCTCCACTTGTATTGACAGGTCGTTGACAATTTCAATACAATTTGGAGATTGTACTGGAACTGGAGGTGTATGGCGTGAGTATTCAGGGGCAGAAATCGTATTTTATTCGTGTAACGGACGTGCAGTTATTTAACACACTGTACGCATCGGTGGAATCCAAAAACATGGCTCATCATGTCCGTACCAGTCGCAATAGCGGCTACTATGAACTGCAAACGCGCAATGCGGTATTATGGTCAGATTTGGTGCTATATGGGCAATACATTGCCCAAGCGCAAGGCGAATTTCTTGAGGCAGGCGAGATTGAGGAATGAGAAATGAAAAAGAGGCTGAGGAAATTCCCCCGGCCTCTTTTTATGGGTGCTTTGAATTTTAGATGCCCAAAGTGCGTTTCCCGGTCTTTGGCACGAATGCACTTTGCAGCATATCTTGGCTGAAATAGGGGTTACTGGGTATGGTATCCGTCGCATACAGATAGACTGCCGCTGTAAAAATGCCACTGATGGCAGACTGCATTGCAACCAACGCCGCAAATGCCACCGCCAGTACGATCCCGACCAAGATAGCTAGGACAACGGAGATGCTGGCAGCGATCACCACTAAAAAGATACCGGGGAGCAGTACCGCCAGAAACAACAGCATAAACACAATTCCGATGCTGATATTTCCAACGATTTGCTCCCCCCATGTCTGTTTGAGCAGGCTGGCGCTGCGCTTGATCGCTTCGATTGGCCCCAAACCTTCTACAATCATGACGGGCACAACCACGAAGGTGGCAACACTCCATACCGCGCCAATAATGCCTACCACAATGTCGCCGATAAGTCCCGAACGTTCTTCAATGGCCCGTAAAATCATCCCTACAATCGCTGAGATGGCGGCATAACCCAAAATATCCGCAAAGTGACTTTTGGCAATGTTGATACCGTCTTGCACCGTTGGGTCTTGCCCCTTGAGCCGCATCATCGCTGCGCCAACAATGGCGGTGCTAGAGAAAAGGCCGATGGTATAGACGATCAAGTAGTAGAAGAATAGTACAAGATAGGTTACCGGCCCCATTCCATCGCTCTCTAATGCCCCCGCTAAAAACATGGGAATCATAAAGCCGATGCTGACCAAGAACAGCGCGATACCGGAAATGATGGGAAAAATCAGCAATTCCTTATCGGCCCGCAGCACGCCGAAACTTGCTTTAACAAGATCAATGCCCCTTGAAATCCGTTGCATAGGATTAACTTCTCCTTAGCGAATAGAGTCTTATTTCTTATTATACGTCTGTTGCTTGGCCGATGTTTCTACCGCACCCCTTAAAATTTAGGGGATTTTGCTCAAGTGCTGACCGGAGATTTGTTCATATACACTAATGGTCTCTTTGGCGGCCCGTTCCCATGAAAATTTGGCTGCTTGGCTTGGCCCAATCTGTCGCATTTTGTGTTGGAGCACCTCGTCATTTAATATGGTGTCTAGTCCCGCGACCATTGAATCTAGGCTGAGGGGGTCAAAATAATGAGCGACCTCACCCCCTAATTCCGGCAAACTGGACGATTGGCTGCACACCACTGGCGACCCACACGCCATTGCTTCCAAAGTTGGCAGGCCAAAACCCTCATAAATGGAGGCCATCACGGTAATCGTCGCCGCACTGTAAACAGCCGGCAGGTCATCATCGGGCACATAGCCGGGGAAAATGACGTGTTCCCCCGCTCGCAAATCTTCTATTCGCTGGAAAAATGGTTCATATAACCAGCCCTTGCTGCCGACAACGACCAATTTCAGATGGGGGTGCTTTTGCCGTAAAATCATCAAGGCTTCGACTAGGCGACTGTAGTTTTTGCGCGGCTCGATGGCTCCAACCACCAACAAAAATTGCTCTGGGAGATGATATTTCGCTCGTACCTCGGCTATTTTTTCGGGGGTGGGTGGCTGAAAATGCGCATCGGCGGCTTCATAGACCACCGTAATTTTTTCGGCAGGTGTGCCATAGTGTTCTATCAAGTCACGTTTGCTGGCTTCCGAGACCGTGATAATTGCATCGGCGCGTTTGACAAACAGCGGCATGGCGCGGGTCAAAAACACATGATTAAGTCTTTTGTGGTGTTCCGGGAATAGCTCAAAAATCAGATCATGTACGGTCATCACCGTTGGAACTTTAGGCTGATGGTTGAGGGGCATCAGCAGATGCTCCATTGCATGAAATACAGTGACACCGGGGGTCAGCCGCCGAAAATCGCGTCCAGTAAGCTGACCCATCCACACCGCCATACGCCACGCTTTATAGCCCAGTTTCACCCGTGTAGCAGGCAATTTTCGTAAGCCTTCGATGGGTTTAGTGCGACCCTCAATATAGTTGTAAAACAGGGCCGGGGGTTTTGCGAGATGGGGAATCAGGGCATAGGTTAAGGATCGGCTGTAGCGCCCCAACCCCGATGAAACATTCACCCCCGCCGAGACATCCAAATAGAGTGTCATAACCCCCCAATATTGGCGCGTATCTGGTCGGCCATCGTTGCCATTTCATCGTCGGTCAAATCCAAAATGCCATTATTCACACTCAACGCCGCTAACTGCTGATCCTCAAATGGCACACCCGGCGGCAGAGGAGCGATATGCCAATGAACGTGTTTATTGCCCTGCTGACTGCCCAAACTCAAGATATAGACCCGTTCGGTGGGCACACTTTTTCGTACCGCCTCGCCCATTTGATAGACGACCCGTTGCAGCGCCAAATATTCGTCGGGTGAAAAATCACCCGTGACCATTTCCCGATGCTCTTTGGGGCAGACCAAGATGTAGCCATAGAGCGAGGGGTATTTGTTTAGAAATACGATAGCGATGTCATCTTCATAAATCACATGATGCCGATATTCCGGGTTGCCCTTGATGATTTCACATATAAAACAGGGCCGTGTTTGAATTTCCTCAACATATGTCTTGAAATCGAACGATTTTCGTTTCGTCGTCATAGTGCCTCACATAAGTCCAAAATAACCCCCACTTTTTCAAGTAGCTCCCCTTTTTGTACTTCCAAATCATCCCCCAATGCCAAGATGGGCAATATCTCTTCGGGCTGGAAATCGGCAGCCATAATTTGCCGCAAATGCCGGATCACGCCGTCGTGATAACCCAATGCCATCGCGGGTTTGCATTCTTCGACATCCCCTTCTATGGCATCCTGAATCTGCATAGGTAGGCGCTTCAAATTTTCTAGAAATTCATCGGCACCGACCTTGCCTTTTAGACCAAAAACCTCGCAATAGAGCCGCTGCAATTCGGGTTCATCAGCTAATCGTTCTGGCACACGCAGGGCACTGGTCAACAATTTACCCCTTCGCATCCAATAGGCGGTGATGCCATAATCTGTAGCGACCACCCGTGCCATCAAAATTGCGGTGAGAGCATCGGCATATTGCAGCCCTGCCAAGCAGCCCCGCCCATAATTGATAAACAATTCGGCCCGATGGCGCATCCAGCGCTTATGGGCGACCCGGCTGTCAATGACCTTTTTGAGCGAAGTCAATTTGCCCGTCGGATCATAATAAACACGGCATCCCCACAATGCTTCCAATAGACTGATTTCATCACCATCAAGAGCCTGTGGCCGCAGCCATGTATGGTCATCTATTTGAATATCAAGCAGGGTGGCAGATTCAATATCGGCTTCCCAATAGATGCCCTGTTCCCATCCATCCTCAAAAGCGCGTTCCCCGTTGCGATAGACCCACAAATCTACATCTGAGCCTTCCCATGTCATGCCGCGTCCAATCGAACCGGTAATCGCTACTGCCACCGTATCGGGGTGTGCGGCGTAGGTTTGGGCTTTATTGAGGGCGATTTTTTCCAGCGCTTCAATCGGGTTACTCATTGCATCTCTTGTACTAATTTGGGGGTGGGTTGATGGCGATAACGCAGCATGGCGATAACGAATAAGGGCAGACGCAGCATCCGTTTCCAACGCCATGGCTGACGAATCAGGCGATACAACCATTCCAGATACAATTTCTGCATCCATTGGGGCGCACGCGGCACAATCCCCGCCACGAAATCGAACGCCCCACCGACCCCCATCGCTATTTTGATGTTGGGCAAGTGATCTCGATGCTGGTCAATCCATAAATCCTGCATCGGCGCACCATAGGCTACCAATAAAATTGAAGCTCCACTCTGGTTAATCGCTTCGATACTCGTATGCACTTCAGCGGGGTTCGCAGGATTGACCGTAATTTGTAAACCCGGAAAGGTCGCTCGTAATTTTTCGGCGGCTAAATCAGCCACCCCCGGCGCGGCACCTAGAAAAAATAGATGCCAACCTTTTTGTGCGGCTAATTCGGCTAACTGGGGTAGGCCATCACTCCCTGTCACTCGTTGGGGCAGGGGCTGACCGAGCCATTTGGCGGCTAACAATATCCCCGATCCATCGGCAAGGCAGGCATCGGCTTTTTGCAATACCTGATAAAAGGCCGGATACTGTTGGGCGATCATGACAAATTCGGGATTGACCGTGCAAATATGGTGTAGCCCGTCGGTCTCATTCATCCATGTTTCGACTTGGGCCAGCCATGTCTTAAAGGTATAGGCATCAATCGGCACACCCAAGATGCGTAATCGTTCGGGGGAAGTCATCACTTGCCTGCTGCCTCTTCCAAAACGTGCATTGTCTGTTTTGCGGCGTTTGCCCAGCTAAATTTTTGCGCCTGTATCTGGCCTTTTTCGGTTAACTGCCGCCGTAATTCGGGATTTTCAACCAACCGCCCGATACCCTGTGCGATCTCATCCGTGTCCAGTGGATTAACCAATAATGCCGCCTCACCGCCTAATTCGGGAAGGGAAGAGGTATTGGAACACAAGACAGGCGTATCGCAGCGCATGGCCTCAATCACCGGAAAGCCGAAACCCTCATAAAGGGATGGGAACACCAATGCCCGTGCGCCGCTGTAGAGCGTCGCAACATCCTCATCGGCAATATATCCGGGCAAAATGACGCCTTCGACGCCGGATGTCCATGCTTCCTGATACAACCAGCCTTTTTGACCACCCAGCACCAACGCCACCTCTCGATTGCCTGATGAGGAGCGGCATTTCGCAAACGCCTCCACCAATCGAGCGATATTTTTGCGCGGCTGGAGTGTGCCCAAGAAAAATAAATACTGCTCTGGCAGGCCATATTTCGCCCGTACCCGTGTTAATTCGGCGGGATCATGTACAGGGGCGAGACTTTCATCCACACCGGGATAAACCACGCGGATTTTTTGTTCTGATACCGCATAGTAACTCATTAAGTCGGTTTTAGTCGCCAATGAATCGGCAAGGATAAGTGTAGCGCGGCGGGCGCTAAAACGGGTGGTTGCATCCAGGTAACGCCGTTCTTTAGAGGGGTGCGCGTCGGGAAAATAGAGGTAACCGAGATCATGCACCGTCACGACTGCCTTGCCCGGGAAAACAAAGGGCAGGGTATGGGCGGGTACAAAGGTCACGTCGGGTCGGGTGCGCCATAATTCCGCCGCGAATCGCAGATGTGTCCACAAGCGCGGAAATGGAATTACTTGCTGTGCAAAATTCGGTTGCTCAGAGAATAAATGAGGCGGTGGCACATCCCGAAAATATAAGGTTAAACGGTGCTGATTAACCGTTTCGATCCATTGACGAATCAGTTGCAGGGCATAATTTTCCGTCCCTGTTCGCCGTAATCGGGTGGTTCGGCTGGCATCTACCGCGATATGCACCATACATCTATCGCTTTTGGAAGGCAGCCGGGAATAATAACAAACCAACCACCGCGACTATCAAGGGCCAAAAATCCTTGACGGCATCGGTCATGTCTGGCCCAATCACATCCAGCGTTATCAGAAAGGCAATCCCGCTGGCGAACATCAAAATAATGCCGGGGAACACTAATCCCGCTTGGTGATTGCGCTCAAAAAGGAAGGTGATGAAAAACGCCGCCCCAACCCCTGCGATAGTGAGAGGCCAAAATTCATCTAATGGGAATTTATCTTCGCGCAAAACATTCAATGCGACGACGCCACCCCAAATCAGTAACACGTTACCCACAAAAAAGAGACCGCGCTGCCGTCTGCCCGATTCAAAAAATCGAAAGACGGTGGTCAGCACAAACGATCCTAATAAAATGATGATGGCTGCCCCTGCTGTGATTTCGAGTTCCTCAGCAAAATTTTCGGCTAATAATAGCCCGCCTAGCCCAATTAACCCGAAGGCCAGTGGCGCTATTGCCAAACGTCCGGGGCGTTGCTGACGAATGAGTTCGGGTTGGATTTCGCGCACACGGTCACGTTCTTCGGCTGTCCGTTCCGATGGCTGGCGCACACGACGACGGCGTGTTTCGGTTGGGGGTGTCTCAGTTTCTTCACCGGGGCGCACAATCGGCGGGATGTCATCGGCCCGTAGCGTTTCATCATAAAGCTCATCCGGGCCAGCCGGAATTGGTTCGACCTCTTGCCATACTTCGTCCGAAGAGGGTTTCGTAAACTGCTCGGTAGCCTGTCCGACCATTGTTTCAGCGGCAGCGGGCAATGGCTCATCCGTGATGGATTCATCAAAGGGTTCATCAAACCCGTTGTCGTCAAATTCGTCTGGAATATAGTCGTCGTGGGGACGTGGGTTTTCGGACATGGCCGCCTTTTCACCAATCGTTGAATTTCTCAAGTCGTCGTTTATTCTACCTGAGAGGGCGATGCGGTGCTATTCGAGGGTTTGAACGGATACGATTCGATCTAATCCCGCCAAATCCTGTTGGATTTTGACTACCGCATTTGGAAAAACCTCTAATGCCAATTGTTGGGTGGCTTCACCTTGATCCGCGCCAATTTCCAGCAAAATCAATCCCCCCGGCTTGAGATGGACGGGTGCTTGATGTAGCAGATCACGAATCAGGTCTAATCCGCCGATACCCCCATCTAGCGCGAGATGTGGTTCCCATTTGGCGACCTCAAGCGTTAACATCTCGTCGTGGTCAATATAGGGCAGATTCGCGGCGATTAAATCCACCTGAAAATCAGATGGTAGACTATTGAGCAGATTGCCGTGCCGAAATTCGATATTTTCCGCGCCAAGCCGACCTGCATTCAATTTCGCAATTTCCAATGCCGCCGGACTGACATCAATTGCTGTGACGGAGACCTGTGGAAAAAGCAGGGCTAATGACACCGCAATGATGCCGCTGCCAGTACCGACATCCACGATGTTTAGCTTCTCCCCCTGCCGATTTTTTAACCATGTTTGTGCTGCTTCAATCAGATGTTCCGTTTCGGGGCGGGGGATCAGAACATCCGGTGTCACCACAAAATCCCAATGATAAAAACCGCGTGTGCCTGTGAGATAAGCAATCGGCATTCCGATGGAGCGTTGGTCAATCAGATGGGAGAATGTTTCAGTCTGTTCAGAGGTGAGTGGGCTGTCAGAATGGGCATAAAGCCACGCGGTAGGCTGGTCTATCACAAAACTGAGCAGCAGTCGGGCATCAAGGAGGGCAGTTTCACTGGTGGGTGTGAGGCGCTGACGAGCAGTTGCCAACGCCTCTCCAATCGTGGGCATAGGAAAACGGATTACACCGCCTCGCCCATTTCCAAACGTTCAGCTTGATCACGGGTGGCAAGTTCATCAATGAAGCCGTCAAGATCACCTTCCATGATGGCGGGCAGGTTGTGAATGGACATATTGATGCGATGGTCAGTGACACGGTTTTGGGGATAGTTGTAGGTGCGGATTTTCTCGCTGCGATCCCCACCGCCAATTTGGCTGCGCCGTTCAGTATCCAATTCGCTGCGCTGTTTTTCCATTTCCATTTCATACAGGCGGGCAATGAGAATTTGTTTGGCCCGTTCGCGGTTTTGCAGTTGACTGCGCTCGTCCTGACACTCTACAACCAAACCAGTGGGGATATGGGTCATACGCACAGCCGAGTCGGTGGTATTGACGCTTTGACCACCCGCGCCTTGACTGCGGAATACATCTACGCGCACGTCGTTCATATTCAAATTGACTTCGACTTCATCCACTTCCGCCAAAACTGCGACGGTGGCGGTGCTGGTGTGGATACGCCCTTGACTTTCAGTGGCAGGAACCCGCTGAACCCGATGCACCCCACTTTCATATTTCAGGCGGCTGAATGCACCCTGTCCCTTGATTTCAAACACCACCATCTTAAAGCCACCCACACCTGTATCATGCCCGGAAAGCATATTGACTTTCCAGCGGCGTCTTTCGGCATAGCGGGTATACATGCGATGCAGGTCAGCGGCAAAAATTCCGGCCTCATCCCCACCCGCTCCGGCACGAATTTCGACAATCACGTTTTTGTCGTCACGGGGGTCTTTGGGCAGCAGCAGGCTTTTGAGTTCTTGTTCGTAAACGGGGATCAGTTTGTCGAGGCGTTCAAATTCTTCGCGGGCCATTTCGCCAAGTTCCGAGTCACTCAGCATGGCTTTGGCATCTTTATAATCGTTCAGGGCCTTGCGATATTCCCGAAATTTGGTCACAACGGCTTCAATCCCTGATTTTTCTTGGGCAAGGGCCGTCACTCGATCATAAGTGGCGAGGATGGCAGGGTCTGCCAGCAGATGATCAATTTCAGTGTACCGTGCCTCAATCCCTTTGAGTTTTTCTTCGAGCGACATCGCAGCCATAGCGACCAATTCTTCCAATCACCACAAATTACGAGAAGTATGCGATATGTTATTGTAGCAGAGGGGATGAACGCACTCAACACCTTTGTTTTTGGGTAGTGATTAGAGGGTATAGAAGCCTAAAATCACTTCAACTCAAGGGTGAACCAGAATGAATCATCTATAAATGACGAATACTTGTCAGCACTAACTTCAAGGCAGATGACATAATCTCCAGCTTTATCTATTGTCCATTCTAAGGAATCAGATACAGGTATACCACCTCCAACAATTTCTCCCTTTTCCTCGGTAATTGTCCAATCTCCTTGCCAAGCGTTATCGGTGCTTCGGTAAAGATGCCAAAATAACTTGCTATCCTGTTCGGATTGTTCATAACGGCTGTTTGTTGATTCCAGTTTTACGGTGAGGGTTTTGCCTACATCGCCATCATCTAAAGTGAAATTATGAAAAGCACACATGTTTCCACTCCAAATGGGAACCGTACTGTCGTCTTCAAATTTTAATTGGTATCTATTGTTGGCCTTTTCATCATCCCCCCCCAACACGCCCGATAGCAGCAGCCCGACAATCACAATGATAATCAATGCCGCGAGAACCGCCCCACCTGCTAATAACGGGATTGCACGACTGCTTTTTCGGGGGCCAGCCGCACTGACTTTGGCTTGAAAGGCCGCCGATGACCCTTCGGAATGTTGTTTGTCCCAATCCTGTGGGGCATTGGGGCGTGGTTGCATCACCGGAATGGAGGGAGCCGTCTGGGCATTTTGCTGTTGACGGGCTTGCTCATCGGCACGGCGTTGGGCATCAATCTGGACTTGCCGACGACGTTCATTTTCTTCGGCTTGACGTTGGGCCGCGATTTGAGCCTGACGTTTTTGCTCGGCTTCAACGGACTGACGATGGATTTCGGCTAATCGCTGACGTTCGGCTTCTTCGGCTTGGCGCTTTTGTTCGGCTGGGCTTAGGACTCCGACGCGGCGACACACATTTTCGACGAGACCCTCAATTCCGGCGGCTTGATTTTGGGTCAGGTCAACGAATTGAATCCCTGCCAACTGCACGGGGATTTTGGTTTTCTGGGCCATGACGGGCAGAATAGCCTTGCGGTTATCTTGGGCATAATGAATTTCCCGCAACACAAAACTGCGGGGTTCGGTAGCCCGGTTAACATCAGGGGACATCAGCACCAGCATCAAGTCACAGTGGTCAATTTCATCTTGGATTTGGACGGCCCAATCTTCACCGGATTCTAGTGACTCATCCATCCATGCAGTCAGGCCATTGACCGAACGGAGTGCATCACGGATTCTCAGCGCAATGGGTTGTGTATCTACTTTGGCGTAGCTGATGAAAATATGCACGGCCTAATATTCCCAAAAAAATTCATGTATCTATAAATGCGATTGTAGCAGGAAATGGAGTGGGGGACAAAATGAACGCGCAGTATTTCAAGGTGGAGACAACAATATCAAGTTGGGTACTCGCTGAAAATGCTTTGAATTCAATGTGAAAAGTGGCAACTGATGATGCAATGCCGTCGCCGCGATAAATGTATCCAAAGCACCAATCGTTTGATTCTGTTTAACCAAAGCCACTAATAAATCGGCGGCTTGTAGCAAAACTGCCTGTGTGAGTGGATAAGTTGAGATGCCCGCAAAATGTGTATCAAATTCGCGTTGCCGCCCTGCTCTTCGTGCGCCAACCTCTAATTCAAATACTACAATTTCACTTACTAAGGGGTCGCCATATTTAGATTTTGCTTTTTGGAAGACCGTCGGTTGTTTCTGTCGCATATGAGCAATCAAAACACTCGTATCTACAAAGAATTGAGCCATTGTTGCCACTCTTCGTCCCACTGCTGGCGGATACTTGCTAAATAGTCCTCAATACCTTCTATATCGGCCCACAGCCCTGCGGTACGCGCCAGAATATCGTCAATGTTTTCGGATGCCGTCGTGGTTGATTTCCACTCCACCTCAATTTCATCCCCTTCCTTTAATCCCGAAATATCCTCAAGCGGGATAAGCCGCCCATGTTCAAAGCGTAGTCGTAGGGTTGTCATTTTTATTCACCTCTCGCCAATCAGCCCTTGCGATTGTAGCAGGAAATGGGATGTCGAACAAAACGAAGTGAGACTTGCAATGCTCTAATAAATCGCGGAAATCTTGAACGCATTTCAGGCCCAACAAGTGTTATACTCAAACCCTCACTTTGCCCATAAGTTTAGGAGAAAACAGAGGTTCATGCCCAAATTTATCGCAGACCGGATTGAGATGGTGCCGCCATCTGGCATCCGTAAATTTTTCGACATTGCTGCCACAATGGACGATGTGATTTCGCTGGGAATTGGAGAACCGGATTTTACCTCGCCTGCCGGAGTGATTCAGGCTGGGATTGAGGCCCTTAAGCACGGTGAAACCCACTACACCAGCAACAATGGCCTGATTGAGCTACGCGAGGCAATTTCTCGGTACATCAATCGGCTGTATGGCATTGAATATGACCCTGAGCATGAATTATTGGTGGCGGTGGGCGTCAGCGAGGCAATGTATTTGGCGGTCACAGCGACCATCAATCTAGGTGAAGAGGTGATTATCCCCGAACCCTGCTTTGTCTCCTATATGCCCGAAGTGGTGTTTGCGGGTGGCGTTCCGGTTATGGTGCCCTGCTATTTTGAGCAAGATTTTCAAGTGGCTCCGGCGGATATTGAAAAAGCCATTACCCCGCGTACCAAAGCGATTTTATTGGGCTATCCCAACAACCCCACCGGGGCCGTCCTTACCCGCGAACGATTGTTAGAGATTGCCAAGATCGCTGAAAAACATGATCTGCTCGTCATTTCCGACGAAATCTATGACCGTTTGGTTTATGGCGTGCCACACACCCAATTTGCGACCCTGCCCAATATGCGCGAACGCACCGTTGTGTTGGGGGGATTCAGCAAGAGCCATGCCATGACGGGCTGGCGTATTGGTTATGCTGCCGCGCCAGAACCCATCATTAATGCCATGCGCCGGATTCATCAATATACGATTATGTCGGCACCCACCGTTGCCCAATATGCCGCCCTCAAAGCCCTTGAACACGAAGAAGAAGTGCAGGCGATGGTCGCCGAATATGATCGCCGCCGTAAATTGTTGGTGAATGGTCTCAATCAATTAGGCTTGGATTGTTTTGAGCCTCGTGGCGCGTTCTATGCCTTTCCGCGTATCAAAGCCAGTGGCATGGATGAAAACACCTTCTCGGAAAAACTGCTCTATGAGGAAAAAGTGGCGGTTGTGCCAGGGAGTGCCTTTGGGGTGAGTGGCGAAGGCTTTGTGCGGGCTTGCTATGCCACGTCCTATGAAAAAATCGAAGAGGCCCTTGAGCGTCTGCACCGATTTATGCAGCGATATGGCTAAATGTGGTTGAGGTTTTGGCCCAATTTTGTTAAGCTAGAATCATCACCTATCCAATTCAATCAATCGAAAATACGAATGGCGACTAAGATACAAACACCCGCTTATGAAGCAGTCATCGGCATGGAAATCCATGCAGAATTGATGACCGAAAGCAAAATGTTTTGCCGCTGTGCAGTGGTGGATTTGACCACTGCCCAACCCAACACAGCGGTTTGTCCGGTTTGTTTGGGAATGCCGGGAGTTTTGCCCGTCATCAACCAGCAGGCCATTGAATATGGCATTATGGTCGGACTGGCCTTGAACTGCGAAATTGCCGAGTTTAACCAGTTTGCCCGCAAGAATTATTTCTATCCCGACCTGCCCAAAGGCTATCAAATTAGCCAATATGAATTTCCGCTGGCGGTCAACGGTTATGTCATGATTGATCTACCCGATGGCAGCACTAAACGCATTGGGATTCGCCGTGCCCATCTGGAAGAGGACACCGGAAAAAATACCCACCTCAGCGATGGCACGAGTCTAGTGGACTTCAATCGTTCCGGTGTGCCGCTGTTAGAAATCGTAACGGAACCAGATATTCAGAGTGCCGAGGAAGCCGAAGCCTACTGCCGCAAACTTCGCGCCATTCTGCAATATCTTGGGGTTAACAGCGGCGATATGAGCAAAGGTGTGCTGCGCGTCGAAGCCAATATCTCGGTACGGCCTGTCGGTTCTAGCGAATTTCGCAACCGCACCGAAGTCAAAAATCTCAACAGTATTCGCAATATGTTCCGTGCTGCCGAATATGAAATTGAGCGCCAAATCCAAGTATGGGAATCGGGTGGCTCGGTGGTTCAAGAAACACGTGGTTGGGATGAGCAAAAACAAAAGACGTTCAGCCAGCGCAGCAAAGAATCCGCCCACGACTACCGCTATTTTCCAGAACCCGATTTGCCTGTGCTGGAAATCTCGCGCGAATGGGTGGAACGTGTCCGTGCCCATATGCCCGAACTGCCGGATACTAAACGCGAACGCTTTATGAATGCTCTCGGTCTGAGTGCCTATGATGCGAGTGTCTTGGTAGCGGATCGCCCGATTGCCGATTATTTTGAAAATGCCGTCAAAGCAGGTGGGGACGCCAAAATCATCGCCAATTGGATGATGGGTGAACTATTCCGCCTGATGAATAAATCCGGCCTAGAGCGTGAACAAATTGACGAAATCAGCGTGAAGCCTGAACAATTAGTTGAGGTGATCCAGTTAATTGAGAAAAAGACAATTAACAACAATGCTGGTAAAAAAGTGCTGGAAATCGTGTATAATAAAGGTGGTGAGGTATCACATATCATTCAATCAGAGGGGCTTGCCCAACAATCTGATGAAGGTGTTTTACGCACCACGGTGATGCAAGTATTGGAACAAAATCCCAACGAAGTGACCCGTTGGTTGAATGGCGAAGAAAAAGTCATCAAATTCCTAATGGGTCAGGTGATGCGAGCAATGCGCGGTACAGGTGATGCCCAAGCCGTGCAGCGTCTGTTGGAAGAAGAATTAAACAAGCGCAAGTAGTTTGAAACCAGAGTAAAAGGGAAGCCAGTGGTTAGTTAAGAGAAGTTCCATCCAGAAAACAGTCATCAACACCTTTTACTCGACTCTAAACGGTGTTATCTCTCTCGTCGTAGGGCACGGGAGTGATAACACTGTTTTTAATTCTCTACTAGACCAAGACAAATGCCCTTGTCAGATTCCCGCCCATCGCGCAAAATGTTGCCCTATGAACGACATTCACAACCCTTCACCCCTCGCTGCCCGACGCGGCGAGCCTTCATATGTATGGCGCAGCGGGCAAGAACGCCGTCTGCAAATGGTTTTGGCACAGGTTAATCTCGAAAAGAAGCGGGTACTGGATGCTGGCTGCGGCAATGGCGTTTATGCAGCCAAATTTATTGAACGCTGCCACGCCCAAGCTGAAGCCTTTGAAATCGAGTTCGCGCGTGTCGCCGAGGCGCAATATCATGTCCCCCATGCGGTAGTGGCACGCGGCGAAGCATTTCCCTATCCTGATAATTACTTTGATGCGGTATTCTCCAACGAGGTGATTGAGCATGTGGATAACGACCAGCAGATGGCGGCTGAATTGGTACGTGTCACCAAACCCGGCGGACGCATTATGATTTTTTGCCCCAATCGCTGGTATCCGGTGGAGCAGCATGGACATTATTGGAAGGGCCAATATCACTTTGGCAACACGCCCCTAATTAATTATTTGCCGGATCGCTGGCGTAATAAACTTGCCCCCCATGTTCGCACGTATACGGCGCGGGGGATTCGGCGTCTATTTGACGGGCAGCCCGTTCGTGTGGTGCATCATACCCGCATTTTCGGTGGTTATGACAACATCGTGCGACGTGCTCCCACGCTGGGTAAGTTGATTCAAAACACCCTCTATACATTGGAAAAAACACCGTTCCGCTGGTTCGGTTTATCACATTGGTTGGTGTTGGAGAAATTATCGTAATGGAAGATTATCGTGAAATTATCCGCGAAAATATCCTTAACGAGGCCATTTTCATTCGGGCGACCTTTAGTGGTCATCAGACTGGCGCGCCCTCACGATGGCAAAAAATTGTGATTCGACCTGTCGAACTCAAAAATCTGCGCCATCTGCAATTTTCCTATTTTGACGACAAACGTGACATCACCAAAAATTATGCGGGTGAGGAGGCGATTGTTACATTGGATGAGGCTCTCACCCTGCCGTTCCGCAATTTCAACATCCAGACCACCAATGGCGATGTCCAAATTATTCTCAGCAAAAAAGGCAAACCTCAAATTTACCGCTCCAGCACCGACGAGCCGCGCCGCATCAAAACCAGCCATGACCGCGAAAAATCGGTGATGCTTTCGCCGGATTCCGCGACGCCCTATTTGCAAGCAGTCGGTATCATGACCCAAGACGGCAAAATCCGCTCGGATATGCAGAGCAAATATCGGCAGATCAACGAATTTTTGCGCCTAGTACAGGAAGTCGGTGAACTCGACAAACTCGTCAATTTGAATCGTACTATCAATGTAGTGGACTGTGGCTGTGGCAATGCCTATTTGACGTTCGCAGCCTATTATTATTTGACCCACGTTTTGGAACTGCCTGTTGAGATGGCCGGGATTGATGTTAACCGCGAACTGCTGACCCGCCATTTCCAAAAAACGAAGGCTTTGGGTTGGGAGGGGTTAAGTTTTCGGGCCACACGCATTGGCGAATTTGTGCCAGAAGCCACCCCGGATATTGTCTTGGCCCTGCACGCTTGTGATACCGCGACGGACGACGCGATTGCGCTTGGCATTAAATCCGAAAGCCGCCTGATTATCTGCGCCCCATGCTGCCATCATCATTTACAGGAGCAGCTTCGTTTTCACCCCTCGCCGTCACCATTTACGTCTGTCATGCGACACGGTATTTTGCATGAGCGCATGGGTGATATTCTGACCGATTCGCTGCGGGCACTGCTGTTGCGAATCATGGGCTATCGAACGGACGTGGTGCAGTTTGTTTCCAGCGAACACACCGCCAAAAATCTCATGATTCGTGCTGTAAAAACCAGCAAACCCGGCGATCCACGCTTCATCCAAGAATATCTTGAACTCAAGAATTTTTGGAGAGTAACGCCCTATTTAGAAGAACTGATTGCCGAACCATTGGGACAGTTTACCGTTTAGAAAGCACCTGCATGTCAAAAGCCATTCTCTTTGATTTGGATGATACCCTGCTTGACCGCGAAGCCTCTATTGAACCGATTGCGACTCATCAATACAAAAAGTATGGGATTCAATATGCTCCTCTTGCGGCGTATGTAGAACGTTTTAAAACATTGGACGATCACGGCTATGCAGATCGGCATCAATTGTTTCGGACACTGGTTGCCGACTTTAAAATAGACGCCGATTCAGAAGATATGTTGTGGGATTATCGCCGCCAGACATGGCAAGTCGCACAGCTATTTGAGGATGCCTTGCAAGTGTTATCGGTTTTTCGGGATCGTGGATACAAACTGGGCATCATTACAAATGGGTCAACCACAATGCAAAGTGGCAAATTGGAAGCGACGGGTTTGCAAGAAATTGTAGACGTGGCCCTTATTTCGGAGCAGGTAGGTGTCAGCAAACCCGACCCACTGATTTTTCAACAAGCCGCTGAACGGTTATCCGCACCACTCCCAAACTGCATTTTTGTGGGCGATCATCCAGTTCGGGATGTGATGGGCGCGGCCCAAGCAGGCATGACAGCCATTTGGCAGGTGGCCCATCTCGCATGGCCGGATGACCTTACCGTCAGACCCCATCACACTATTCAGCGACTTAGTGATTTGCTGACGCTGGCTCTCTAAAGGCTATTTTTTATCTACAAACACAGGTAAGTGGCCTAGCGCTTTGACATTTGTCCACTTGGCCTGATCGCCTTCCGTAAAAATAGCGGCTTCGGCAATAATCTCGGCTCCCGCTTTTTCCATCAAGATACGCATAGCCTGAAGGGTGCTGCCGGTACTAATGACATCATCAATCAATGCCACACGTCGCCCGGTAATGTTTTTGATGTCTCTTTCGTCCAAATAGAGTGTTTGGGTTTTTCCGGTGGTGATGGACAGCGTCTCGGCCTTGAGTGCTTTCCCCATATAGGGCTTATAGTCCTTGCGTAATACTGCGTAAGGCACATCCATCACCTTGCTTAAGGCATAAATCAGTGGGATGCTTTTGGCTTCCGGCGTTACCAACATTTCCGGGCCAAGATCGGCAAGTTCTTCGGCAAGCCCTTTGGAGGCGGCCTCAACCAGTTCGTTGTCTCCCAAAATATTGAGGATGGCGATCCGAATTCCCGGTGCGACCTCAAATAAAGGTAAATCGCGCTCTACCCCAGCGACATTCACTTTAAAAACTTCACGTGGTTCGTCGGCCATAATTAACGCTTTTCTCCCACCATTATGAATTCAAATAAAGGCTGCATCACAGCAATGACCGCGGCCAAGCGCTGGGCGGCGAAGGATTGTATCTCTGGGGTCAAGGCTTCACTGGGATAGGCTTCATAGACCTTTGTCCAGCCTCTGTCCCACTCCTCGGCCACCAATCCTTCTCCTAATGTCTCGCGTAGTTCGAGTATATAACGCCTATAGGTGTCTAGCAAAAACTGATTACGGGCTTTATCGCGGCTTTCAAAATGCAGCCCAACTTCCAACATCCTGCCACACACTGCGTTTGCGCGAGATACCTCGTAATGAATATGCCGATCCCGTCCAAAATAGACTTGGAAGAACCAGCGTGTCTCTCCTAAATGGAAACGACGATATTTGGCGGGCAGATACTCTGGAATAAGCTCCGATAGCCCCTTCATAAAATCGGTGTGTTTTAGCTCTGACATGATTTCCTCACATCTATTCCCTTGATGATTTATGAAGAAATTGTGAATACTCTAGGTGAACGCATAAGTTTCCAGTATAATGAATTAAGGTAGAGTTGATTTATGGATATGAAACAACGGTAAAACAATGTGGAGGTCGTCCTGTGAAAGTGGTTTATATTGAGGACAATGCGAACAATCAGCGGTTGCTGTGCCGGATGTTGAGCAAGCGCAACGTTGAAATTGCGCTCTATGACAACGCTGAAGATGGGTATACCGCCATTCATGAGAATCAACCTGATCTGATTTTTATGGATGTCCACCTTAAGACCAAAACCTCTGGCTTAGATTTGGTACGTCAACTCCGTCATGATGGCGTTGATACACCCATCATTCTAGTCACCATCTTTAACATGATGGCCGATAAGAAACGGGCACTGGAAGCAGGCTGTAACGATTTCTTGATGAAGCCTTTCGAGATGGCGCAATTGCTTAATCTTGTTGACCAATATGCTGCTGCAAGTTAACGCAGCTATGGGATTAGGGGAACAATCTGTTTTAACACGTACCACGCCAACCCAAGCTGGCTGAGGGGGATTAAAAACGCCAGACGTGGCAGCCAAGCCCATTTTGTATACCGCGCTGCCAATGCTGCCCATCCATAGAACGCGACGGCTGTACCAATCGCCATCGGAATTAAGGCCGGATACAGATAGCGCCCCTGAAACTGTACGAATGTTCTATTGTAGATGAGGAATTGCGCGAATACTAGGGTCGTTCCAAGAGCAAAAAGTCCCAAAATAAACCGCCGATTTTTGAAGCCCGCTGACTGCCACAGATAGAGACATATTCCGACTAATGTGACCATCAGCATAAGTCCAATTCCCTGATAAATTCGATTGGACATAGGCAGAGCCATCCAACCCAATTGACCCCAAAAGCTGTGATAGGTCGTTTCGACGAGGTTTTCCCAATATTCCTGCTGACTGCCGCCTAACTCTTTTTCGATGTAATCCTCGGTACGCAATTGACCAACGACTACTTTATCATGACGCTGTAATCCTAAAATATCCGTACCGCCATAGGTTTGGATGCCATGCACCCACCAGATGCCGCCGAGAATTAAGGCGGGTAGACCAAACGCGAGTATATTGGATAGGGATTTTTTGAGCGGCCATTTTTCATGCCAGCAGCGCCACAGGACTGCTAATCCTGCCACTACCGCAACATAATACACAGTGGTTTTGGTCAGAAAGGCCAACCCCACCAGTAGACCCAACCCAAAAGCCAGCTTGATATGCTTTGTTGCCAAGTCGTATCTATCAGCAGGGTCAGTCTGAGCCTGACCCCTACGAAGCGCCTGTTCGTGGGTAGGGGCAGGGCTAAGACCTGCCCAATTTTGTGAAGCGGGTTTCGCATCGGACTGGCGAGGAATCAGATAAATTGTCACTATCAGCAGTACCAGTGCTGCTATCGTTTCGGCAAGGGAATCATTGCTAACGCCGCCCATAATTGCCAAACGTTGGGGGATAAAGGCAATAAAGGCCGCCGCGCTTAGTCCAATCCATTCATGCTGGGGAAACAATCGCCGCAGAATCGCCCACGCACAGACAATCACCCCTGCACCCATGATCGCCGAAAATACACGCAGGACTTTCAAATCGCCATCGGATAGGCGATAGACAACCGACTGCACCAGATAATAAAGCGGCGGTTGATGGTCTTCATATTGCACACGGTCAATATGTTGAGTCACGGCGGGGTCAAAGCCACTACCTTTGAGTTGATCCAAATAGGCCGAATCCCAATCCCCCATTTCAATCACGGGTAAATCACCCGTCTCCACGATTTGGCGAATGTAGTTGTAATGGGCAGGTTCGTCAGGGACTTGCCATGCGGGGGTGCGGGTGGCATATCCATAGGCAAGGGCCAGATAGAGAATGACAATTAGTGCTAAGAGGCCATATTCGATTAATTGGGTGCGGCGAGTGGGTAGGGTCATGATTTCGATTTTCCGGTGGGTGGTGTATCAGCGGGGGAGCCGCGCATTTTCCATTGGATGTAGGCGACAATCAATACTGGAATCCATGCGTAGAAAGCACAGATACACAGCAGGCGCGACCCTAGCCCCAAAATAATATCGAGCAAATAGAAAATCCTTTTTGAAAAAATAGGGGCACATTGCCCCTATTCCACTAACTTCATCCACCAAGTTTGGCGCGTTCGGCTTCGACGACTGAGACATCCAATTTCTTGATGAGCGCCTCCGGTTCACGCAGTTTTTGACCCGGTTGCAGCGTGCTCTTTTCCCAGCGACCCACTGCACGGCTGCCATCATAAATGAGGGCTTGGTGCGATTGGGTGGTTTCTTGGTATTCGGTGATAATCTGTTCACCAAACAGCGGCGCATCATACCCCAGATAGCTATGCACTTTCTCTGAGGTGAAGGGCAGGAACGGCGCAAACAGGATTTTCAGATTATCAATGCAGCGCAGGGCGGTATAAATCGTCGTTGCGGCGGCTTGTTTATCCTGTTTAATCGCATTCCCGAACCACGGTGCCCCATCGAGATAGGCATTGACCTCCGACGCTAAGCGCATCGCTTCACTCAGGGCATCCCGCAATTTGACGGCTTCCAAACGCTGACCGACACTTTCAAACCCCGCTTCGATCTTGGCGAGGATTTCACGGTCAAAATCACGCAGGTCGCCGGGAGTGGGCACGACACCTTCCCAATGTTTATAGGCGAATTTCAGCACGCGGTTGACCAGATTGCCCCATTTTGCCAAGAGTTCGTTATTGTTACGGGCGACAAAATCATCCCATTTCCAATCGCTGTCGCGGTTTTCGGGCATGACGACGGTTAGATAGTAACGCACTGCATCGGGGTCATAGGCATCCAACAAATCCGGCATGGTGATAAACCACTTGCGACTCTTGGAGAGTTTGCGATCCTCCAAATTGAGATATTGGTTGGCGGGCACATCGTAGGGCAGGTTAATGGGAGTCGGGTCGCCGTCATTGTAAATCCCGCTGATGCCTAACAATTCGGCAGGCCAAATAATCGTATGGAAGATGATGTTGTCCTTGCCCAAGAAATTGTAGACACGGGCCTGCGGGTTATACCACCACTGCTTCCATGCGTCCGGCTGTCCATTGTTATGCGCCCATTCGACGGTGGCCGTGAAATAGCCCATCAGCGCCTCGAACCACACATACAGGCGTTTTTCCGACCACGCGGGATCGTCAATTGGTACTTTGATGCCCCAATTTACATCACGGGTCATGGGCCGTCCGCGTTGTTCCGGCACTTTGCTGAGAGACTCGTTCAGCACATTTTCGCGCCAGTAATCGCGCCCTTTTTCCAGATATTCGGTTAGGGGTTCGCGGAACTTGCCGAGGTCAAAAAAATAGTGGGTGGTGCTGCGGCGGATGGGGGTGCTGCCGTCCCGTTTGCTGCGCGGGTTAATTAGGTCGGTGGCGTTGAGCAGGTTGCCACAATTATCGCATTGATCGCCGCGTGCGTTTTCATAGCCACAGACCGGACACGTGCCCTCAACATACCGATCTTCTAAGAAGCGATTCTCGGTGGTGCTGTAGAGTCGCTCTTGTTCTTCAGGATAGAGATAACCACGCTCCAGCAGCAGGGTGAAAATATCCTGTGCGATGCGGTGGTGATTCTCGGTGTCGGTATGGGTATACAAATCAAAGCTCATGCCGGAACGCTTGAGCGTGTCCAGAAAACGCACATGATATTTCTCAAACAGTTCGCGCGGGGTGATGCCCTGTGCGTCAGCCTCGACCATGATTGGCGTGCCATGTGTATCAGAGCCGCTGACCATCAAGGTATGATTGCCCTTGAGACGATGATAGCGGGCAAAAATATCGGCGGGCAGAAACGACCCCGCGACGTGTCCGGCGTGTAGATCGCCATTCACATAGGGCCATGCGACGGAAACGTGAATAAAATCACTCATGGGTTGGGTTGCTCCTTTGCAAGTCTCCTGTGCATTTTAACGAACGAACGGCTTTGCGAACAGACCATGATTCGCCCACTTGACATGTAGCAGGCTCGAAAATTGGCGGTCACGCCTATGGGAAATAAAAAACCGCCGGAGAATTTGTCCGACGGTTCCGCACTGACTTGGCTGGTGATGGGCTATCCACGCCCAAAACGCCAGCGTCGAGCATTTCTCGACCCCAGCCAGCGCGGGCTTTGCATCATCATTCCAGTTCTTCTCAGCGGTTGGTTTTGCATGGTTCGTTCACAAATCAGATTACCGAGGTACTGTATAGAGGTCATTGTAGCATAGAATCTTTCGGAATTGATGTTTTTAGCCCAAATTTCTCTCATGAGGGAGGGCAGAGTTCGGAACATATGATCTAAAATTATATGAGCCACAAGGGAATCCGTAACCACGGTTACGGATTTATATGTGAGAGTCATATAGGAGAGGCGTGTGATGACCGTTAGGCGTGGAAAAACGTGGTAATGCGGAGTGAGGCAAGATGGCCCTTGTCAACCGGAGTGACATTTTGCATCCAAAATACATTACTTTTTGCTTGACAAGTTTTATGAAGCGCGATATTGTTGAATTATCTTGAATATATTTTCAGTTGTGAATTTTTATTCAAGATTGAGCTAAGAGTTTAGATTAAAGACTAACCCCGATGACTCAGCTTGAAGAACTGCGCTTGATGGCAAAAATCGCGCATCTCTACTATGAGCGCCAGATGAAGCAATCAGAGATTGCTCAACAACTGGATGTCTCGCAAGCGACTATCTCACGCCTCCTCAAACGCGCCGAAGATGAAAAAATCGTCCGTACTACTGTCAGTATGCCAGTGGGCGTTTATGCTGATTTGGAAGAAGAACTCCGCGCGGTATTCGGCCTAAAAGAAGTCATTATCGCCCATTGTTTGCAGGATGAAGATGAATATATTAAGCGGGCTATCGGCGGGGCCGCCGCATTTTATGTTGAAAGTACCCTCAAAAAGAATGAAATTATCGGCATTTCCTCATGGAGTTCGACCCTGCTGCAAATGGTTGAGGCGATGCACCCCCTTTCCCGCAAATTGGATGTACAGGTCGTCCAAATTTTAGGTGGTTTGGGAAATCCTGAAGCCGCGATCCACGCTAATCGTCTGAACGAACGCTTGTCCCGCTTAATAAATGGCAGTGCTCGTTTTTTACTGGCGCCCGGTGTGGTGGGTTCGATGGAAGCCCGACAAATCTTACTGGAAGACCCCTATGTAAAAGCGGTGGTGGATTTATTTGACCATATGACATTGGCTTTGGTCGGCATTGGTGGCGTTGAACCATCATACATGCTTGCCAGCAGCGGGAACACTTTCTCGACGGACGAGTTGGAATTTTTGAAAAACGCCGGAGCCGTTGGAGATATCTGTCTGCAATTTTTCGATGCCGAGGGCTATCCGGTTCGCACAGGGCTAACTGACCGCGTGATTGCAATCAGTTTAGATCAATTGCGCTGCGTGGAGCGGACAGTGGGACTGGCAGGCGGACAACGCAAAACAGCGGCCATTCACGGTGCGCTACAAGGAAAATGGATAAATATCCTGATTACAGATCGGTTTACGGCGGAAAGGTTATTGCATCCCTCATGACTAATCGGGTTCCTTTTTCAAAAAAACCAATCGTGTTACTAGTGCTTTTGATGATGACACTCCTGTCATGCAAAATCGCCACCATTCGTAGCCTTGAGGAAGATAAAGAGGCCAAAGCTGGTTTTAACCCCAATAAATACGTCGAGAGCATCTGGGACAGCCAACTGATTCCAACATTTCAAGAACAGGCCCTCGAAATCACCGATTTGTTAGGCCAAATTGATGCTAATCAAAATAAGGCCATTCAAGATCATGGGCATCGGTCTGGTACGGGAGCCTACAGCTTTATGACCTATGGGGAAGCCAAAGTGTTGGCTTATGCCGTAGATTTGCGGATTGGCACCCTAAGCCTCGATTTCACGCCCTTTGATGGAGCAGCCGACGCGGTGATGCTGGTCGGGCCATTGATTCCCCGCCGAAATGATGCGGTACGTGATGCAGTGGGTTTCATCAAATTCAACGATTTTGTCAATCAAACCGAGTTTGCTGAAGTATCGAATGCACTGAAAAACCGTGTTTTGGAAGATGTAGTCGCGGCGATTGACCCTGAAACAATCACAGGCAAAACCGTGAGTTTCTATGGGGCGTTCACGTTGGTAGACCGCAGCGAAATCGAAATTGTGCCTATCACCATCGAGATTCAGGAATAGTGCCATGAACCCAATTACGGACGACATTATCCTGCACGCCGAAAAAGTCCAAAAAGTTTATCCCGGCACGGTGGCGCTTAAAGATGTAGATTTCAACATCTATCGCGGCAAGGTGAACGCGCTGGTGGGTGAAAACGGCGCGGGCAAATCTACCCTGATGAAAATTCTCGCCGGGGTGGAACAAGTCACCAGCGGTAAATTAATTCTGAATGGCAAAGAAATCGCCCCCAAGTCGCCACGTGAAGCCGAGGCATTGGGAATCGGGATTATCTATCAAGAATTAAACCTCTTCCCCAATCTCAATGTCAGCGAAAACATTTTTGTGGCGCATGAAATGACGGTGGGTGGGTCGCTGGTGAATCATCGGGAGCAAGAACGCCAAACGGCTGAGTTGATGAAACGCCTTGAACAGCCGATTAAATCGCGCACGCTTGTGTCCAATTTGCGGATTGGGCAGCAGCAAATTGTTGAAATTGCGAAATCACTGGCCCGCAATACCCAAATTTTGATTATGGACGAGCCAACATCGGCCCTCAGCAATACGGAAGTCGAAGTATTGTTTCGAGTCATCCGCGAGTTGAAAACACAGGGCGTCTCGATTGTTTACATCTCGCATAAACTCGAAGAACTGCTTCAAATCGGCGATTACATCACGGTGCTGCGTGACGGGCAATTGATTGCAACCGCCCCCATGCCGGAAATTAATCTGCGCTGGATCGTGGAAAACATGGTGGGCCGAGGGAGTGCGACTGCGTATACGCCAGCCGCTCATGAAATTCGGGATGATGCCCTGCGCGTCGAAAATTTAACACTGCCGCATCCGGGCAAAGCACAAGGCTATTTGCTCGATCATGTGTCGTTTTCGCTGCGGGCAGGGGAAATCTTAGGCATTTATGGGTTGATGGGAGCAGGACGCACCGAGCTTTTTGAAACCCTGATGGGCCTTTATCCTGATGCGACAGGTGATGTTTTGCTCTATGGCGAATCCCTGAAAGGTAAATCCATCCGTGAACGCATCCAATCCGGGATGATGCTCATTCCCGAAGACCGTCAGCGGGAAGGCTTGGTACAGACGCTTTCGGTGGCCCATAACATGCTGTTGGCAAGCCTACGCAATCATCTGTTTTCGAGGGTTGTGCTATCGGGGCGCAAAGAGAAAAACAGCGTGGAGCGGCATATCGAAGAACTCTCTATTAAGGTGTCTAACCGCAATAACCCTATCGGTTCCCTCAGTGGTGGCAATCAGCAGAAGGTGGTGGTTGCCAAAGCTCTTTTGACGTCACCCAAAGTCCTGCTGATGGATGAGCCGACGCGCGGCATTGATGTTGGCGCAAAGGAAGAAATTTTTACGATTATGGTGCAGCTCGCCCAACGCGGTTTGGGTGTACTGTTTGTCTCAACAGAATTGAAAGAAGTCCTAGCGATGGCTGACCGCATTTTGGTCATGTCGAAAGGTCGCATTACCGCCGAGATACCCCGTGCGGAGGCGACTGAGGAGGCATTGGTCGCGGCATCCGCTATTGGTCATGAGCTAGTAAAAGCAGGAGTTTAGGATGGAAATGGAAAATATTCAAAGCACGGCTGCAACCCCAGCCAAGACAGCAGAGTCAAACCGCGCCCCGATACAAGCCATCTTGTTACAACTGCGGGCTTTTATTGCGCTGCTGATATTGTTCGGATTTTTTGCGATCTATTCCGACTCGTTTATGCAGACGAATAACCTCATTATCTTGACCAAGCAGGTTGCCATTAACGCCATTCTCGGCATTGGCATGACTTACGTGATTTTGACGGGGGGGATTGATCTCTCGGTGGGTTCAATTGTTGGCCTATGTGGGATTGTCGCAGGCGGATTGATTAACGAAGGTCTTGTGCTCTCGGTGTTTGATGTTGTGATCTACTTCAACATCTGGATTGTGATGGGCCTTACCATCATCTGCGGTATGTTGATCGGCATGTTCAACGGCATTTTAGTGACACGTTTTAGTGTCGCCCCATTTATCGCCACACTTGGGACACTCTATATCGCACGCGGTTTGGCCCTACTGCGCAACAGTGGTGCGACCTTCCCAAATTTGGTGGGTGATTCTGAACTAGGGAACACCGGATTTCCCAAATTAGGTGCTGGAGAATTGCTTGGTCTGCCCTACTCAATTTGGATTATGGCAGCGCTGGCGATTATCGGCACGTTTATTGCGATGAAAACCCCCTTTGGACGGCAAATTTATGCGATTGGCGGCAACCAACGTGCGGCTCGGCTTTCGGGGGTGCGGGTTAAGCAGGTGACGTTGATGGCCTATGTGATTTCGGGTTTCTGCGCGGCGATTGTTGGGTTGATTATCACCTCGCAGTTGGTTTCGGCCCACCCCGCGACGGGTGAAAGTTTTGAATTAAATGCGATTGCGGCGGTTGTCTTGGGCGGTACATCCCTTTCGGGCGGACGTGGCACGATTGGTGGCACGATTATTGGTGCGTTTGTGATTGGGGTATTGAGTAATGGGATGATTATCGAAGGCGTTAGCTCGTTTTGGCAGACCGTGATTAAAGGGGTGGTAATCATCTTGGCAGTTATGATTGACCAATTCCAACAACGCCTTCAAAAACGTAATGTCTAGTCCATCATCGCTTTTTGAAAGGGGGTGGTAGGGGACAAAAAGTAGCATTGGACTTCGTAGAATATTCAAATCAAGAATAAGCTAGAGATGTACTAGGAAAGGTCTCAAGAATGAATAAGAGAAGTTGGTTTAAATTAGTCAAGCTACTCATTTTAGCGGTGATTGTTCTGGGTGGGCTTACCCCGAACGGAAATACGCTTAAGGCCCAAGATGAAGCACCATTGGTTGTGATTATCACGCCCTCCCATGATAATCCCTTCTTCAAAGCCGAAGCTGACATCGCACAGGCCCGTGCCGAGGAATTGGGCTATCGGACACTTGTGTTAATCCATGACGACGACCCGAACCTACAAGATCAGCATTTTGACGTAGCGATATCGCAGGGGGCCGCCGCGATTATTCTGGACAATGCCGGGGCGGATGCCTCGATTGCGCCAATTCAGCGTGCTAAGGATGCCGGGATTCCGACCTTCCTGATT
>JAIOHL010000130.1 GCA_019913005.1 Anaerolineae bacterium
AGGGTTGGGGATGGGGTTAATTGGCGCTTCCCATATGGTCTCTGAGAACGTCATCCCTCAGCAAATTGTATGAGCATTGGCTAAACCCTTGCAAGCGGATAATCAAAAACCAGCGAAATTCAGTCCCCAGCAAGCGCCAACTGCCCTACCCCACCCCTCTCATTTTGTTCAGATTTTTGAGCATCCGCCTAGAATTGTACGAAAGTTGATATACTATTGTCATGTGTAGTGAACATTAACAATAGGTGAATGAATGGTACACTCAAAGTTTGCTCGTTTCCTCGTAGTTTTGATACTCATGCTCGCGGCATTTAGCCTAATGCCCAACCGACCAGCCCACGCGGCGACCTTTACCGTCACCACGAACGGCGACGGCGGGGATACCAATCTGGCGGACAACGTGTGTGTGGCAACCAGCGGCGGTTGTACGCTGCGGGCGGCCATTCAACAGGCCAATGCCACCGCCGGGGCCGATACGATTAATTTCAGCACAGCCGGCCCCATCAACGTTGGCTCCGCCCTGCCGGCCATCACGCAGCAGGTGACGATTGACGGATCAGCGCTGGTCGTCGTCCTAGACGGATCCTCCGCCGGAGCCGCCAACGGCTTTCACATCAGCGGCGGCAACAATTCGACCATACGTGGCATGATTATCCGCGATTTTCAAGGATCAGGCGTCGTCATCCAAGCCTCCGGCGTGACCTTGCAACTGAACCGGATTATGAACAATAACGGTCACGGCGTCCACGTCATCAACGGCTCCGGCAACCATATCGGCGGGGCCAATTCTGGTGTGCGTAACTCGATTTCGGACAACGGCGGGGCGGGTGTTGTGCTGGAAGGCGCAGGTTCAACAGGCAACTTCATCCGCGCCAATTTTATCGGCTTCGACTTTAATGGGTTGATCGAACAAGGCAATACCACCTACGGCATCTACTTGCTCAATGCGTCGAGTAATGCAATTGGCGGTTCAACCTCCGAAGGCAATTTTGTCGGGGCCAATGGCAGTCACGGCATCTATATTTCCGGTGGCAGTGCTAATACGGTGCGTGGCAATTTCATCGGCCTAGACAATCAGGCGGGCGTGGCAGGTAATGTGGGCGATGGCGTGGCCGTCTCCAATTCACCCGGCACGGTCATTGGCAATGGCGAAGGCTATGGCAACTGGATTATCTATAATGGTGGCAGCGGGATTTCGATCAACGCCTCCAATAACTCCATCGTGCAAAGCAATACGGTAGGAGCGGCTGGCACGAATGCGTCGTCTCCCGCGCCGAACGCTCTGGCCGGCCTCTACATGGTCAACTCCAGCTTTGTGACCATCGGGGGGGTCAGTGGACAAGACAACGTATTCGCGGGGAATGGCGGCTACGGCATCTACATCGTTGGCGGTCAATCCGTCCAACTGCTGAACACTGAGGTGGGCACCAACGGCCCCGGCACTGCCGATGTCGGTAATGCGTGGTCAGGTGTGCGCATCGAAAACGGCGTCGCTTTCTTGATGGACACCCTGATGTCCAGCGGCAACGGCGGGCACGGTCTTGAGCTGGTCGGCGGCGGCAGTCATACCATCCGGCGCAATTTCTTCGGCGTCGGCGGCGGCGGGACAACAGCCCTCCCCAACGGCGGTGACGGCGTATACATCGAAAACTCGGTCAATAACTTGATTGGCGGCCCAAACCCCGGTGAAGGCAACACCATTAGTGGTAACGTTGGCAACGGCGTCTCGATTAATGGCAGCGGCGCGACGGGCAACATCGTCCAACAGTCGGTCATCGGTTTGCGGCTGGATCGCGCGGCGGGTATTCCCAATGGCGGCAACGGCGTTTTGATTAACGGCGGGAACAACAATCAGATCGGCCAGTCCTATACCCAATTTAATTGGATCGCCGCCAATAATGGTCGCGGTGTGCTGATTTTATCGGGCACAGGCAATGCGGTGCGTTCCCAAATCTGGGCCAATGGCAGCCTCGCTATTGATCTGGATGCCAACGGTGCGCTGCCCGCCGATGGGGTATCGCTCAATGACCCACTCGATCCTGACACGGGTGGCAACAATCTGACCAACTACCCCATCTTGACCAACGCCTCCGATTTCTTCGTCAACGGGTACATGCGCGGCGCTCCCAACACCACCTACACCATCTCGTTGTTTAACAGTCCCTACTGCGATTCGTCCGGTTTTGGCGAAGGCGAGAGCTATTTTAACTCGGTCAATGTGACGACCAACTCGGCAGGCGTGGCGCCCTATCAAACGACGGTGCCGCAGGTTTCGGCCAGCACGGTCTATACCGCTATCGCCACTGGGCCACACGGCACATCCGAATTTTCGCCGTGCCTGCGGGCCTATACCACCGCCGTTGATACGCTGGGCATGTTTAACCCCAGCAACCGCAATGTCAGCCTGCTGAACGTGCTGGCGCATAACCCACCCGCTGGGAACTATCTCACCTTTGCCTCCGGGGTGACAACAGCCGCCAACAATGGCCGCTGGGTCATGGGTGACTGGAACGGCGACGGGCAGAAAACACCCGGCGTCTATGGGCCAAACGGCGTTTTCTATTACACCAATCAAATCGGCGGCGGCGCGACATGGCAGGGCATCTGGATCGGCCTGCTCAATCGGCCTGTGGTGGCGGGGCGATTTAATGCCAATCGCACCAATGATTGTATCGGCGCGGTGGATAGTGGTAACTTCCCACCCTATGGCATGGCCTTTGCGATGTACTTTACCTGCGATTTCGTCAACGGTTCGGCTCCACCCTTGACCTTCCAATGGCTGAGTGTACTGCTGCCCGATAATCAAGGCTTCAGCGGTACCCACCAATTTGTCGCTGGTGACTTTGATGGCGATCAGATAGACACCGTCGCAGTACGGCGTGGGCCATATATTGCCTACTCCAACACCCCCCCCACGACGCTCAGTGCCGCCTTCCCCTATGCCCAATATATTGGCGCACCCAACAGCGGCAACAGCAACGTCGTGGCGGGTGACTGGAACGGCGACCTGATTGACACCTTTGGTCTGTTCTACGAAGCGGGCGCGTTCCACTTCCGCAACGATCTCGATTGGAACAGCGGCGCGTATGTGAACCACTTTGTCGGTCAACCCATTGGCACTCCGGCGACAGGTGCATCATGGCGGCCTGTGTTCGCAGGGACCGGTGGCCCAGCAGGGGGTGAACCCGGCGGCGCGGCGGCTGAAGCTCCAATAGATGCTCCGACTGAGACGCCTGTACAGGTTGAGTCGCAGACCGTCGAATCTACCGATAGCCGTGTGACCCGTTCAGGCGATTGGACTGTCCAATCCACCGACAAGGCCAGCGGCGGCAGCTATGTCTATGGCACATCCGAGGCAACCTTGACCCTCGAATTTTACGGCACGTCTGCCGAGGTCATCTATCTGGCAGGCCCGCAGATGGGGTCGTTCACGATTGTGGTGGATGGGGTCGCCGTCCGCACGGTGATCGCCCACGCCGATGAGACGGCCTTTGGTCAGCGCACGGTGGTCAATTACCTAGAGGACGGCCCACACACCCTCGAAATTGTGGCGGTGGATGGTCGTTCCGCGATTGACGCCTTCGTGGTGGGCATCGCCCAGCCGTAAGTTGTACCGATACACTTCTGTCGTTTTGGAAGGTGTCGAAAAAACTAACCTCACCCCCCGACCCCCTCTCCATCTGGCGAGGGGGAGTCGAATCCGACCTATTGAAGCCCCTCTCACGTGGGAAAGGGGTTTGGGGTGAGGTCGGTTTTTCTTTCATTCCCTCAAAAGCGTCGGAGCCTGAACCATCTGGCGAGGGGGAGTCGAATCCGACCTATTGAAGCCCCTCTCCACGTTGGAGAGGGGTTGGGGTGAGGTTAGTTCTTGCTCCGTTGCCCCCAACCCGTCTTCCCCTCTTTTTTCCAGCTACCCACTTCCAAAATCCACCGTTTTTGACTAAAATAAAGGATATGAGCCAGCAATCACGTGTCCCCCACCGCCCAACCATTGAACGTCTGATTCAATTTTTGCGTGGTCAACCCCAACCGCCTCGTGTTGCGCCATCGCCCGCACCTGCCTCACCCAAGCCATCCACGCCACCCGCCCTGCCCCCGCCACCTGAATCGCGTTCCCTTCCCGTCACATCAACCCTCAGCCATGCCGAGGTCGCATCCGAACCGCCTATCCCGTCCACCCGTGTGCTGGTCGAACGCATTGTGAATCATCTGCGGGCAACCGGGCCGCTCGATAGTTCCATCGTGATGCCCCCGCCGATCAAGCCGATTTCGCACGCGCCCTTTTATGACGGCACGCCCACCTCCGAACATGAATATCCAACCCATCCGGTGAGACCAGAACGCCTTGTGCGCACGGTTGCCAGCCGTCCGATAGTTGTTTCAACACTCAAAAATCCGGAGTGGTTTCCAGAGGGGGGTCAATTGCTGCTGCGGGCCATCAGTGGACAACCTCTCGGCACGGTGACACTGGCCCGTGATGTGTTATTGGGTCGCGCGGACACCAAACCGGATGTACAACTGCGGGCCGAACGGATCAATTTATCTGCCCTTGTGCCAGATACCAGCAGCATCAGCCGCATTCATGCCATGCTGCGCCTAACCGACAACCGCCGGGTGCAGGTCGTGGATATGGGTAGCACCAACGGCACCTATCTCAATCACCACCGTCTCGATTCGTTTAAACCCGCCATGATTAAAGATGGTGATGAAATTCAACTCGGCATCTTTCGGCTGCGTGTGCATTTTGTGCATCCGTGAGAGGTGTCAAGAATTGGTGTAAAAGCGGGTCAGTCTGAGCCTGACCCCTACAAAATCGTATCGTGACGCCATTTCGTAGTAGCTAAGACCAAATTCGGGTAATTCATATCCGTTCTACCCCACCCCAAAGGGAGCAAGCAGCCTATTGAAGCCCTTCCCTTTGTTAGGGGAAGGGTTTGGGATGGGGTGAGCCTTTAGCCAAATTCCGTATAAGACCTGCCCCATTTCCCCAACCGTGAACCGCGCCACACAGCACCATTAGTCACCCGATCCAAAGATGTATTTTTGCATATCCTCCAAATCGGCGATACGGGCCTTCAGTCGCATGATTTCGGCTTCATAGGCGCGGGTGGCCTGTTGATGCGTATAATGATCTTTGCCCATGCCAATAGACATATCGCGGAAAATGACCCCAATCATGGACAGGCGCTCGATTAGATATTCATCGGCAAAACGCATCGGCTCAAAAAATTCGAGTTCGAGCCGATTATAAACAAAATCGTAACCCGCCAGAATGTGATCGTAATGATTTCCCCCCCGGTTAATGCGTTGCCTTTCCATGTTGAGGCGTGGCAAGCGTTCCTTAAGCACTTTGCGTTCCCCCTGCTCCTGCGAACGGATGGGGTAATGGCGCATCAGGAATTTATAGGGGAACACACGCCGTCCCTCAAACAAGACCGCGTGCCCCCGTTGGTGCTGTAGATTAACCGGCTTGCCAAGATTTTTCCATGCACGAATCAACGACAAATAGGCCGGGTGCTCACCAAAGGCGAAATAATTCAGTTGGATGATATGGTTGAGTTGCGGCAGCAGCGACTCATAATCCACCGGATAAAAATTCAGGATGGAGTGATTGACGGCATTAAACCCACACTGATCTACATAATACAGGGCATCTTTTAGCCGATACCCCAACCATGGCGATTCGTGCAGTTCATCGGCGTCATGATGGATGTACCAATCATAGTTGGCGCTGGCGGCAATCTCCTCCGTCCGGCTCAATTGCTCCCGCCACTGCCGAAGGCCCGTACTGCCCCCCGCCGGGAAATATTCCAACCCCACGACCCCCTTGCCGAGATATTGCGCCACGATGTCGTGCGTCGCGTCGGTTGACCAATTGTCCACCACCCACACATCAATGCCGTTTTCGAAAAGCCGTTTTAGGGTTGCTTCCACCACATCGGCTTCGTTGAAGGTGTGCATGACGGCCAACACCCGGAAATCATCAGGGGCCTGAGTCAATTTGGGGCGATGATGGTTGGCAAGAATCGCCAGTAGCGTCGTCTTGGCAAAACTCAGGTTATCGCGGGCGATATAACCCAAAAATTCGGGTCGCAATCCCGCCGATTTGAGCAGATGCCCCAACTCCCATTTGTTCCATTCACGCACGCGGCTGGGGTCGGGTGGCGGGCCATTGTGGTCATACCCCCGGCTCAGATCACGATCCGGCGTGGTCAACAAAACGACGGGGGCGTGTTCAAGGATGTGGCGCAGGCTATCTAGCAGATATTCGGGATGTCGCAGATGTTCCAACACATTGCCACAGATCACCACCGATTTTTGCAGCAGGGCCGGGTCAAATTTCAAAACATCGGGCGTATCAAGGTCAAGGTCAAGCCACTGCCCCCCCGCATAGTGCTCTCGGCAATAGGCCAGATTTTCGCCTGTATCAATGCCGATTACCTCAAATTCGGGGTAATAGGGCATCAGTTTGCTGGCCCGCCCGCAGCCAATATCAATCAGGGTATGGGCCTCGTACAATCGAGCAAGCGTGGCCGCAAATTCATAGAGGTGGGGTTGGTGGACGAGCGCTGAATCATCACGATAATAAGTAGGGGACAGATTAGGCTGATAACTCAATTTAATATGATAAGTAGGGTCCATTCATTCTCTCCACCAGCGGGATGCGGACGACTGCCAAAGGTCTAACGCAATACAGAATACTATCATATCGTGCAGCGGTACATATAGGGGGAAAATATGCCGTCCGGCGCGGATTCATCGTGCATTCGTAGGGGATTGGCCCTGTGCCATCCCAAAAATGGACAGGCACGACGGCCCGCCTTTACGTGATGGCGTTATCCCCCCGCCGCGTGAATTTCCGCCATGCGCTGTTGAATGACTACTTGATCGCTTGGGGCGTAGGTCTCAAATCGGACAGGCGGCTGTCGGTAATCCACCACCATGCCAAACAAGCGGCGGCCTTCAAAAACCCGCTGATATAGCTGTTCAAAATGGACGGCGAGCGTATCTTGCCCCTCCAATGGCAGGTCAATAGTAGGCAAAGGTTGATGAACGCCCGTCCCATAGATCGCCATCTGTCCAGCGGCGACACTTGGACGTGGGTCACTGATGATGAGCCAATAGGGATAGGCCCCCGGTGAGCGTTCGGGATAACTGGGTATGGCCCGAACCACTGGCGGGGTTTCATGCAGCCAGTCAATCTCGACCAAACGCAGCCCACTTCCAAGCGTTTCCCGCCGTCGCGCCAGATAGGTGACATGATGCGAACCACCGGGTTTGTTGGCCGGAGAGAGGAGTTCTATACGGGTGACAGGTCGCCCCGGCATCTCACCAGATTCAAGAAAATACACCACCACAGCATTGAAGGTTTCTTCTTCATCCTCAAACGCAGCGGTGATGGGCAAAGTCAGGGTCGGCGTTGACCCCGTCTGTGGATATTCCAAGTTGGCTTCGTGCCGAGTGGTATACACCGAAACATCAGGAATGGTACGCCGGGAAACAGTAGGGCCTACAGGGTCGAGCGAAAATGAGCTTACCTGCAACGATTTTTCGCTCAACACATAATAACCCGCTGGCAGATGGGCATCCAAATCATCGGTGAGCCGTTCAATGGATGTCGCATGGAATGACTCCCAGCCGCCCCCATCGGATTGTAGAAAGCTGTTGAGATGTGGATTGACCCCTTGAAACAAATTCCGCACTGTCATCGCCTATCCTGCAACTAAGCCACTACTCGCAACTTCTTGGCAAGAGTGTCAGCCAAACAATGCGCTTATGCTCTTTAACTTTTAACTTCGGTAACACATCCTCACCCCCCGACCCCCTCTCCAACTGCGTAGCGAGGGGGAGGAAAATGGCCTGCTGAAGCCCCTCTCCATGCAATGGGGAGGGGTTTGGGGTGGGGATGGCTGACCGGATTTAATTATTAAAGCGCATAAGTCGGCGGCTATCTTTGCGAAGTCCAATGAATTGGACTAGGGAAGTAAATTATATCCCTAGTCGGTTTTAATTGCTGTGTTGCGAAGTTCAAAATTGGGCAAGTCGTGGTGAGATTCAAGTTTGGGCAGGGCTAAGACCTACCCCTACCAAATGGCGTTACGATGGGATTCTGTAGGGGTTGGGCTAAGACCTACCCTGCCTTTGAAACTTCGCCTCCATAGCCGGAGAATTCATTCTCTGGGCGACTCGCCACTACGCCAATAGCCCCAACTCCCGTCCGCGCACAATGGCTTGGGTACGGCTGGCAACCCCCATTTTGCTATAGACCTGATTCACATACCACTTGACCGTGCCCACCGACAGCACCAGCGTTTCGGCGATCTCCCGATTTGAGCGCCCTTCGGCAATCAAGCATAAAATCTCGATTTCGCGTGTGGTCAGGTCGGTGGGTGGAGTCGTGGTGATAGGGGTTGGGTGATCGCCACCCAGCAACCGCTCAAACGTCTCATCAATATCCAACTGACTGCCGTGTGCCCATGCCAGCGCATACGCATCCGGGCCAAGCGCCGCCTGCAATTCCGCCCGTACTCGTTGAAAGAGGGGGGCTTTTTCCACCCAACCAACCGGGGGGAGGTGGGGCGGGTTGGCTAGGGTAAGGGCCACGAGTTCCACTGCCCGTGCCGCGTTGCCGTCTTGCCATTCAATGAGCGCCGCCGTCGGGGCCGCCAACCAGACCCGCTGTGTCAGCGAAAAACGCTGCGCGGATGGGTCTATCAACATCCGATTCAGATAGTCACGGGCCACCGCCACCTCACCATGATGCAGCGCCAACGCCACACGGCTCAATCGCCACAGGTTGGAATAAAAATGGGTCGCATACGTTTCCAGAGTGGCCGATTGTTCCAGCCAGCGTTGGGCCTCGGCATAGTTTTCTGTCAACACATGCAGCAACGCCAGATGGCCTTCCACAAAAAAGGCATAACCGGGGTCTTGGTAGCGTGCCTGCTGTGCTTGGGCCAATGCTACCCGCTCAAAAGCGAGATCGAAATTTCCGGCTAATTCGGCCAGCACGATGCCGACGATGAGACACCAGATCGGCGCCAGTTGGTCATCAAATTCGGCGTGCAGGGCCATCGCTTCGGCAAAGGCGGCTTCGGCTTCGACGATCTGATTTTCATAACCGAGCGCAATCGCCACGTTTGCCAACGTCCAGCGTGTTTCGTTCAGATTGCCGTCCGCCCGTGAAATTGAGAGGCTTTCAAACAGATAACCGCGCATCCGATCATAATTGCTGTCGCCCTCACTCAACAGGCCCTTCCACGACAGGACAATAGACAGTATAAATCGGTCATTTAGCTGACGGGCCAACCGTTCGGCTTCCTGCGCGGCTGCCCAACCACTGGCCCAATCATTCCCATAGAAACAGGCTTGGGCCAAAAAGCAATAGGCAAACGGCAGTTCCGACTCAGCATGAATGGCTTGTAGAGCCGCAATCGTCTGACGGATACGCGGCTGAAGATCCACCGCTTCAAGCTCGCCCCCCTGATTCAACAATCGCCAATAGCGCAGTTGCAGCCGCAGCCATGTCAGCGATTTTTCTTCATCTACGACGGGCGCAAGGGCTTGACAGGCCGCCCCCAACAGCGCCGAACCCTCCATAAAACGCTCGGTCATATCAAAAAACAGGTAGATGGTTTCCAACATCTGGGCAATCGCGTTCACATCCTCATGTTGACTCACCCAGCGCCACGCCGCCCGCACATTGTCCAGTTCAGCGGCAATCTCCTCCAACGCCTCCAATTGACGCCGCCCTTTGACATCGGCCTCGCGTTCCGCCACAAACCGGACATAATAGAGGGCATGGGCATCATGGGCCGCCTCGGACTCGCCCGTTTCCTCCAATTTTTCATTGGCATATTGACCCAGCAGGTCGTGAATTTCATAGCCCGCCCGCAGTTCACTCCGTCGCAGCCACGATTTATCCAGTAGGGTGGTCAATTCATGTACCGTCGCGCCTGTGATTTCTTCGGCGGCTTGACGGGTAAATCGGCCCTGAAAAATCGCCAACCACGCCAGCGCACATTGGTCATTCTCACTGAGCAGCGCCCACGATTGATCGAGCACGGCCCGCATCGAACGGTGACGCGAGGGGGTGTTGCGGGCAGGCGACTGCAAAATATCAATGCCACGCTCAATTTCCGACGCAATCTCGGCACATGTCAGTGAGCGTACCCAACACGCCGCCATCTCAATCGCCAACGGTGTGCCCTCCACCAAGCGACAAATCCGCGCCACACTTTCGCGCTCGGTCTCCAACGCAAAATCAGGGCTTACCCGGCTGGCATGTTGTTGGAACAAGCGCACCGCCTCATACTCGGCAAAATGGGGATCGTGGGCGTCGGTGGGGTAGGGCATCCCCGGCATGACCCCCAGCCATTCCTCGTTTAGATTGAGCGCCTCCCGCGACGTGACCAAAAATCGAACATGGGCGGTTTCGTTGAGAATGCTGCTAATTAAGTCCACGCCATCCAAGAGGTGTTCAAAATTATCCAAAATCAATAACAGACGTTGAGTCTTTAAATATTCAATCAGTTGGAAGTCTGGCGGCTGGCCGTCATAAAATTGCAGCCCCAACGCCTCGGCAATCGCGTGAACAATCAGATGCGGGTCACTAAGGGGTTGCAGCGGCACAAAATAGACGCCCTCCAACTGCGACGCGCCGTTTTGTTGTTCAATCGCTTTTTGTTCAATCTGCCGCCCGATTTCGAGTGCCATACGGGTCTTGCCCATTCCACCGGGGCCAAGCAGCGTCAACAGGCGACAGGCCGGGTTGAGCAGTCGGGTCATCATGTCGGCGAGGGTATCGCCCATGCCAATGAAGGGTGCAGGAGCAGTATTGAGTACCATACCTTCCATTATACTCGCCCTGTGCCGAAAAAAGGCTCAGTTTTGTTGCGGGTGTACGACTCATGCTCTTTAGCTTTTTGAATCGGTAATTGAACCCCACCCAAGCATAGTTCACGCTCCGACAGTTTTTCGGAAAGGTTATCAGGAAGGGATTTTCAGACGGGTTGACCTCACCCCCCGGCCCCCTCTCCATCTGGCGAGGGGGAGGCGAATCTGGCGGATTGAAGCCCCTTTCTAATTGGAGAGGGGTTGGGGTGAGGTTGGTTTTTCCTCCACTGCCCCAAAAGTGTCGGAGTCTGAACCTAGCATAGGGAGGGGAGAAAAGCCTGCATTGAAGCCCTTCCCTTTGTTAGGGGAAGGGTTGGGGATGG
>JAIOHL010000131.1 GCA_019913005.1 Anaerolineae bacterium
GGGTGGGATTGTTAGCAATGACCTGCCGCGTGGCGGTGGCACTTGGAAAGAGGGTAGCAGTCGGTACGCCGGGGACATCATCACCCCCTTGTGAAACAATCGCCGTTGCAGTCAATTGAATCGGCCCAATGACTGGCCCGGTAGTGGGGACGGTATTTTTGTTGTCATCGCTACTCGACAAATTGCAGGACAATATCAGCAATACAAATAACATCATAAATAAGCAAAATAGTCGTCTGGTCATATTATGTGCCTCTTTCATCGCAGATGTGTCTAAATTTATTATCGAGCCATCCGAAATTGGCTACAGGGTTGCCTCATCACGTATGTGTCACCCTTGCCCTACGCCTCCTCTGTTATTCCACCCTTTGAAACATCCGCTAAACCCATTTATAATCAAATCCCAATGAGATTCGTATGAGTCAGGAGACGGATGCGTGCCTCAAGTCCAACAAAATATCAAAATTGATGCTCCGGTTGAAAAAGTTTTCGCTTTTATTGCTGAACAGCCTGAACGCATGGTGGAATGGTGGCCGCCCATTGAATTGCAAGAACGCTTGACTCCACCCCCCACCCAAGTAGGTTCTCGATCTCGCTATCAATATAACATGATGGGTATCAAAGTGCGGGGGGAACATGAGGTGATGCAGTGTGTCGCCAACCAGCGCCTCTACATCAAAACCCTGACCGGATTAGATTGCGCTTTTGACTTTCAATTTGAAGCCCCTGATGCCAACCAAACCCAGTTAACCGTCCGAATGGAATATATGCTGCCTGCTTCGGTTTTGGGACGCATTCTTGACAAGACATTGGTCGAACGCGAAAATCTCCAAAATTTGGAGGTCGGCCTCACGAATCTTAAACGCATTCTCGAACAAGGGTTAGCGATCAGCTAATTTTTAGGAGTACCCTACATGGATTATCTGCAACAAGTGAATATGGTCGAGGATTATCTGAAATCCCTTAACAATCTCGACCTCGATCAATATCTACACTTATTTACACCCGATTGTGTGGTAAACGATCCCTATGGTTCGGCGGAATTTCGCGGCGAAAAAGGACTGCGGAAATTCTTCACGGGCATGACTGAGACATGGCATTTTTTTGAGATGCGAACGGATAGTGTTTATCCCGGTGGCGAAGACCGATTGGCCGTGCGTTGGTCAGTCAGTGGGACAGCTAAAAATGCCAAAACCGCTGAGTTTAGTGGTATATCCGTCTTTCAATTTGCGGGTGACAAAATTTCACGATTAGACGCCTATTGGCATTTGGGCAATATGCTGGCCCAAATCCGTGAATAGCCGGGGTTTATGAGTGACCATTCCGAATTTCCTTCTTTGATTGTTCTGTTCACAGCAAATCTGCGGGCCAATTTTGAATTGATGCCGCATGTATCCGCCATGATTCAACGGATGCGCTCAGTCCTGCTTGCCGAAAATCCACGTCCTATTTTGCTTTTGGACTTAGGTGGTGCTTGGGATGCGGATTCATGGGAATGCCAAGTGACCGAAAATCGTGCCCCGTATCTGGTGTTGGATGCAATGGGTTATGCCGCCGTCCATGCCGATGGCCTACGGGATGAAGATATTTGGGGACTGCAAGAGACAGTAGAACTGCGTTTGATAGATAATACCCGACCAGCCAGTTGGAAATGGCGGGATATGGTGGTCAATCTGGGGCCGAATGCATCCCTACCATCTGTGACATGGGCCATTGATGATTCTGCTACTGATGGGGCAATTGCGACAAGCGTAGAAGGCCGCCTAATGCTCTATCCACAATCGGGGGCATTGGGATTTATAGAAGCCGCATGGCCCTCACTCGAAATCGTACAAGCCAAGACAATCCCATTTAGCTGGGACATCCGCCCCGATCCCAGTATTGTGGCTTGTGTCGAATTTGTCCAACGCGAAGCAAAAGCCTATGCCGAGCGCACTGCTCGCTCGCAACATGATGAGGATGCCGACGAATGACCGAAGTCAGCCTGCCTGAGATTTGTACCGAACTCGACACGTTTTTTAATATAGAAGCGTTTGTCGAGAAGGATTGGGAGGAATTTTTACCTGACAGTTATAAGGGAGCCGTCCAGCGATTCTATCGTCCCACTTTCGCTCAAGGGGCATGGAATGGCTTGATGCTGGAAAATCCCGAACCAGAAGCAGCCATTGATCGGGTCTACCTCGCTGTTTTTCCCACGCAAGGCATCATTGACAAAATCATCGCTAAAGAAGTTGAACGGGGCGCCAAGGGGTCGCTTATTTTTGTACATCACCCTACGGCCTACAGCGAAAAAAGCGCCGAGTTCACTCCCATCAAAGTCGAACAATTAGAAGAACTCAAAGAACACAACATTAGCCTGTATAGCTGTCATGCTCCGTTGGACTGTCATGTGGAAATCAGCACTGCCAACGCTTTTGCCGATGCTCTCGGTTTAGAAGATCAGCAACGTTTTGGCTACTATGTGGCGGGCTATGCCGGGATGCACGGCACGGTCAAACCGACCACCTTTCAAGAAATTGCCCAGAAGTTAGCCGAAATCTGTGAATTACCAACCCTGCGTTATGACCAATGTTTGAACAATGGAAAGCCTGTTCATCATATTGCGATTACCCCCGGCGGCGGCGGTGATCCTCAATTTATTGATGAGGCCCGTCAATTGGGTGCGGATACCTATATCACCGGCCATTGGTGGTTGTTTGGGGCGAGTGAATACGCCCACAAGAACCGCGAGGATATGCCATCCTACATCGCTGGCCTCGACATCAACATGCTCGGCGCGTCCCATTACAGCAGCGAACTCTTGGTGATGCGTGATCAGATGGTGGGGTGGTTTAGAGAACACAATATTGAAGCAATAGTCATCCGCCAGCAGGATGCGTGGGGCAGTTAGTCCAGATTGTTTTGTACTCATCTGGGGCCAATTTAAGCCCGAAGGAAAAGCTCATGCCATTGAAATCAAGTGAGGCGTTGTGGTGGCAGCGGGGTGTCATCTACCAAATCTACCCCCGCAGTTTTAAAGACAACAACAATGACGGTATTGGCGATCTGCAAGGGGTCATCAGGAAGCTCGATTATTTGGCTGAATTGGGTATAGAGGCCATCTGGCTCTCCCCAATTTACCCCTCCCCAATGGCGGATTTTGGCTATGATGTCAGTGATTATTGCGACATCAACCCCATGTTTGGCACATTGGAAGATTTCGACACACTGGTAAAAGAAGCTCATCAACGTGGATTATCAGTCATTATTGATTTTGTGCCGAATCACTCTTCCGATCAGCATCCTTGGTTTATCGAGTCACGTTCCTCACGGAATAATCCCAAGCGAAACTGGTATTTTTGGGCCGACTCCTTAGAGGATGGCAGTCCACCCAACAATTGGCTGTCTGTTTTCGGTGGTTCTGCTTGGGAATGGGACGAAACTACCCAGCAATACTATCTACATAGCTTTCTCAAAGAACAGCCCGATCTCAATTGGCGCAACCCTGAAGTGAAACAAGCAATGCTTAATGCGGTGCGCTTTTGGCTAGAACGGGATGTGGACGGTTTCCGCATTGATGTGGCCCACTTTATCATGAAAGACCCCCACCTGAGCGATAATCCACCGAATGTGGAGATGAAAACCGACTTCAAGCCGCTTGGCGATTACGATTCCCAACTGCATATTCACGACACAGGCCACCCTGACATTCATGGGGTCATGCGGGAATTCCGCACCCTGCTCGATAGCTACAGCGCTCTCCGTCCACGCTTCTCGGTTGGCGAAATCCATATTTTTGATTGGGCAGAATGGGCCAAGTATTACGGTGAAAAACTGGACGAACTGCATATGCCATTCAATTTCGGCTTTATCGGGACGGCATGGAATCCGCAGATTTTCCAAAAAGTGATTGAGGGGGTTGAAGCAGCCGTCCCACAAGGGGCATGGCCCAATTATGTCCTCGGCAACCATGACGAGCACCGGATCGCCAGCCGGGTTGGGGCCGATGCCGCCCGATCTGCCATGCTGCTGCTATTGACCCTGCGCGGTACACCCACCATCTATTATGGGGATGAGATCGGGATGCACGATGTAGACATCCCACCAGAATTGGAACAAGACCCGTGGGGCAAAAACGTGAAAGGTATGGGTTTAGGTCGTGACCCTGAACGCACGCCGATGCAGTGGGATGCCAGCGCCAACGCCGGATTTAGCGCGGCAGGGGTCCAAACATGGCTGCCCATCGCCGATGATTATGCTGAGATCAACGTTGCCAATCAGCAAAAAGATACCCATTCAATGTTGGCCCTGACCAGCCGATTGCTGGCCCTGCGTCGTGCAACCCCCGCCTTACACGTTGGAAGTTACAAGACTGTCCATCAAAGTAACGAGCACTGCCTCGCTTATATCCGCGAATATGAAGGTGAACGATGGTTGATCGCACTTAATTTTTCGGATGCGGCGCAAACCTTAAATTTGCCCATCAGCCAAAGCGGACAGATTGTTCTTTCAACCGGGTTGGATCGTGAGGAATCGGTTAATCTCGGTTCGTTGCACCTGCGGGCGAATGAAGGCTGCCTCATCAAATTAGGGTAAAAAACGGTTTGGCGATTATGTCTAGTCCTTCCAAAACGAGGGAATGGGCTTTTTTGTTTTTAGAGGTGCTTGAAGATGAGGCGGGTATTGAGCGGATCATCGTTCTCCACCACAAGATTCGCGTGGTCACGGGGATGGCATAAGTCCATATAGTGCCGTTGGGCAGGGATGTAGCGTTTTTGATAACGCTCCAACACGATTGCTTTATCGCCAAATAGCGGCAAATCACGTTCTAAAGCCCGCGCCAACGCTACTTCAAACGACACGTCCACAAAAATGGTGAAGTCCCAGTAGGGAACTAACTCAGGTCGCTGCAAAAATATGCCATCAAATAACAAAATGGCATTATCCGGCGCGATTCCGAGCGATGGGTGTACATTGGCATCTGTTTTAAAATCAAACATAGCAGTCTGATAATGCAAATCGCCGTTTTCACTGAGGGGGTCAAGCAGCAGTTTTTTCAGGGCCGGGTAATCAAACGAATCATAGAAATAGCCATCAGGGGAAAGCGGCCCTTTTTGATGGCGCACCTCACGTGAATTGTGAAAGCCATCTATCGAAGCGCGAATGACAGGATGTCCGGTCTGCTGCAAAAACACGGCCAGTTCATCAGCAAGGGTGGTTTTGCCCGATGCGTCAATGCCATCAATTGCAATTTTAGCAGGCGGGGGACGTTTTAATCGCGTGATAGGGTCGGCGATTTGGGTCATGAGTTCGGCGCGGTACATAGCGATTTTTACGACTCGCAGGCTCGACCTGACAGCACACCGATGTCGAAACCGAGCAGTTGATTCGACAGCATCACCCGCAGCAAATTTTCGTTAGAATAGCTGCCCACCCAGACGTCATTACGATAATCCCCCCAAACACTGACCTGCCCTCGTAAATTCCCAGTTTGGCTATCAAAGGTCAATACATGGCCTGTTTGGTCAGCCAAGATGAGGGTACAGGCATCGGCTTGGAGCAGGTGGGCATGGCTTAGATTTTCGACGCCGACCTCCGTTGTCCAGACAACTTCACCCTCAGATGAAACCGCCGAAAGGGTATCTTTACCGTTCGCACCCCACAGCACCAATAGGCCGGAATCGGTGACAAGCATAGTGCTATCCGTGCGGTTGATGTCGAGATTTTCCAATACGAGCATGTGAGTGCCGTCAGGAGAAATGATTTCAAGCGTGCCCTGATTTCTTAGGTAGATACTACCATCTGGCGCGGCGGCAAGATCGGAATTAGGCAGCACGGCGGCCCGTTCGAGCAACATACCATCCGGTGAAAAAACCAATAACTCGTTGGTGCTGGTTAATAGGGCAGCGAGTTGGGACGTGGCGGCTTGTGCGGTGATTCGACTGATTTCGGCATAGTCGGCAATAGGTTGGCGCTGCACATCATACACATGCAGGGTAGAGTCTGTATCTATCAGCAAAATGGATTGCCCCAACACGAATGGCCCTTGTGTAATGCCCGCTAGTCCGGTTGACCACTCCTCCCAAAAGCCGCCATATTGATTCCAAATTTGCACCCGACCATCGGCTGCGCCAATCAACGAGACGTGTGCATCACCATCCGTCAGGCCCGCAAAACCGACCACATCAATTGAATCAGCAAGGCGATATTCCCAAAGTCGCCCCCCTTCGTTGTTATAAGCACGATATTGATTATCATCCACAAACAACACCATACCGTCTTCGCGGAAAATGGGGTCAAAACGTGGGCTGCTTTCATCAATCAAGGTCGTATGCCAGCGATGGGCGGGATTCAGCCAGCCGCGCCAATTCTCGATAAACTGACGGGGGTTCAACCAGCCACGCAGTCGGGGGTCCACTGTCCAATACCCCGGTCCCGGATAGTTGGGCCACATGATACGGATTTCGAAATGGAGATGGGGAGCAGGGCGGGGGTCACTAATCGCGCCAACAATATCGCCTTTGTTGACACATGTCCCTTCCGCCGGAAATAAATAACCGCCACTTTCTTCCATATGCCCATAAACCGAATAAACCGTGCCAGTGGGGAAGGAATGCTGCACGATCACGACGCCGCGATCTCGTCCCCAACCTTCAGGATTGGAATAGGTGACACGGCCCGGCGCAAATGCTTGCACAGGCAACCCAAGCGATGACCCTTCGCGTCTAACCCAATCATCCCCGGCATGAAGTTGGCCTTCAAAACGGGCATTTGGACGCATAAAGGGGTTAATCAATTGAAATTGGGTGGTATCAATCGGGTAATCAAAATCGTCGGAGGAATCTACAACACCGCAACCTTGTTGATAGGGTGAGGTTTGGGTTGGAGCAGTTGGGGCATATGCCGAAACCACTGCCCCACTGTAGATTATTGCAATGAAAACAAGCCAAAGACGCCAAAACCGTCGCATATGGGATTAATCAGTGTAGTCTTGACCGGAAATCCACGACCAATCGCTCGGCGGCCAATATTTCATCAAAACTTTGCCAATAATCTGGGAGCGTTTAATTGGCCCAAAGTCGTGGCTGTCGCGGCTGTGGTTGCGATTATCGCCCAAAACGAAATATTCGTCGTCACCCAAGACCCATTGACGATCTTGGCAGGAATAGGTTTGACACAATTCAGCCACATACGGCTCATCCAGCGCGACCCCATTGATAAAAATTTGCCCCTCGTCCATCATCACGGTTTCACCGGGAAGGGCCACAATGCGCTTCAGCAAATCTATCTGGTTATCCAAATCAAGCACAACGACATCACCGCGCTGGGGATCGCCGAGGATATAATGCAGCCGTGAAACCACGATCCGTTCATGGTCAAAGAAACTCGGCTCCATGCTGTGGCCTTCAACGATATAACGCGGAATGAACAGATTGAGACCCGTATACAGGATAATCACCATTAGAGCTGTCTGGAAGACTTCTCGAAAAAGCCCACTACTACGCTGACGCAGGCTGTGACCTTCCTGTGGAGGGGTTTCATATAACGCGGGCATAGGCGTCATATCCATAGGGGGTTGTTGAGAATCGTTTTGATACGGGTACACGCATTAAGCTCCTTCGCATTGTGAGTTTTTATTCACCCACACCAACTCATTATACACTGGCAAGAAACTCAATACGCCGCAGAATTTGCAAAAAATCTGTAAAACGTCGGATTGGTAATAAATTCAATAATTTTTGACAAAATTCACCAAATTCGGAAAATTATCGTGACTTTTTGCCGTAGCAAGTGTTTAATTCTGCGAACACTTATGTGACACATTTCACAGGCCGTATTGTTTAAGTAAAGGACAGATCAATACATGCAAGAGACCACCACCAAAAAAGCAAAACCGGCATGGGTACGGATTGTTGCCGCCTATCAAAAGCCTACTATCAACACCAGCGTAATCCAAATCCTGAACAGTTATATACCGTTCTGGTTCTTTTTGATTTTGAGCGCCATTTTGGTGAATGTTTCGATTTTGCTGTCGCTGCCCTGTTCGCTATTGGCGGCGGGATTTATGATGAGAGTTTTCATTATTCAGCATGATGCAGGACATGGGTCATTTTTCAAATCGAAAAAATGGAACACGATTGTTGGCAATCTTTGCAGCGTCGTCACCCTGACCCCCTATGATATGTGGCGCACCAACCACGCCATCCACCACGCCCATAATGGCGACCTCAACCATCGCGGCACAGGTGATATTTACACCATGACCGTCAATGAGTACCGCGCACTGCCATCATGGAAACGCTTGGGGTACAAGATTTACCGTAACCCGGCTTTCTTGTTCCTCATTGGCGCACCCTTGATGTTCGTGGTGTTGTTCCGTCTCCCCTTTGCCTACAAACACACGCATGGGCGACGTGGCTTGATGAGTGTCATCCGCACCGATGTGCAATTTTTAACATTCATTGTCCTCATGTCAGTGATCTTTGGGTTTGGTAATTTCCTGATGGCCTACCTGCCGATGATCTTCTTTGCATCAAGTGCCGGGGTTTGGATGTTCTACGTCCAACATCAGTTCGAAGATGCCTATTGGTCAAAAGACCCGCATTGGACCTATGAAGACGCCGCCCTAAAAGGCAGCACCTATTACAAACTACCCAAAGTTCTCCAATGGTTCACAGGCAACATCGGCCTGCATCACATTCACCACCTTAGCCCACTCATCCCCAACTATTTGCTGCAAGAGTGCCACGACGAGAATCCGGAATTCCATAAAGTCGTGACCTTGACCATCTGGAGCAGTGTTAAGCTGGTTGCCAAGAATTTGGCGCTGTGGGATGAAGCAACCGAAAAGATGATGACGTTCCGTGAATTTGAACGTAACGAACGGCTGGCTCGTCAATTGAATCGGACACAGGCCACCAATGGCTAATCACATTCGCTGGGGAGTCATCAGCACGGCTCGGATTGGCAGGGTGCGTGTCATGCCTGCCATTCAGCAATCCTCGAATGGCCGGGTGATTGCCATTGCCAGCCGTAATCTCGAAACAGCACAGGCCGTCGCAGGAGAACTCCATATCCCGACGGCCTATGGCTCTTACGAAGACCTGCTGAAAGACCCGAATGTAGACGCGATTTATAATCCCCTGCCCAACAGTGAACATGCCGAATGGAGCATTCGATGTGCCGAGGCGGGCAAACCGACCCTCTGTGAAAAACCCCTTGCGCGGGATGCCGCTGAAGCCCAACAAATGGTGGATGTTTTTGCCCAACGGAGTGTGCCATTTGCCGAAGCGTTTATGTATCGCTTCCATCCCCAAACCAACCAAGTCCGCGAACTTTTGGCAAACAACCAAATTGGGGATATTCATCTAATCAATTCTGCGTTCACCTTCACTCTCCCCCAAGAGAACAATATTCGCCTGAGCAAAGATTTAGCAGGCGGCGGGTTGATGGATGTGGGGTGCTACTGCGTTAATGTCATGCGCCTTCTGACGGGCGAAGAACCCATTCGCGTACAGGCTTTCGCAAATTTTGGCGAAACATCGGATGTGGATGAATCGCTGGTGGGTCTGCTGCAATTTCCATCCGGTGTCTTGGGTCATTTTGATTGTGGCTTACGCAGCTATCGGGCGAATTATTATGAAATTCGCGGCTCGACAGGTCGGATTTTGGTCGAAGAAGCCTTCACGATGCGCCCCGGCAACGAATACACTATCAAGCTGTGGCAGGGTGAAGATTATCAAGAATTTAAAACCCCGGCAGTGGATCATCATCAATTGATGGCAGAAGATTTCGCCGACGCCTTGCTCAACAATCGCCCACCGCGTTTCCCTGCCCAAGATGCGGTTGAGAATATGCGAGTGATTGACCAATTACTTGCTTCGGCCCGCCAACACGCCTAAGCCATAACCCAATCAAAGGGTATGAATAGATAGGGTTCTCTGAAGCCCTATCTATTTTCACATCCACAAAACCTTGTATAATCAGAGAACATATGTTTGAAATACACAGGGATACTTTATGGCAAGTAAAAATAATCGCAGTCAGTTGGATAACTGGTTTCCACGCGACGCGGGTGGACGACCAGTCATCACCGATGGCCCCGGCAAACGCTTGGGGGTTGTGGTTGGCGGCTCACTGAGCAAAGGGCTGCAAATCAAACTTGACCGCGAGACCTCGATTGAAGATTTAGCGGTTGGGCGCTATGTTGTGGTGCGCGGTCTGAAGAAACGCTTTTTCTGCATGGTCACGGATATTCAATTGGATGTCACCAATGCCGCGATGATGGCGAATCCACCCGATCTGCAAGACCCGTTTTTGAGCGCGATTTACGCAGGCACGGCGGCGTTTGGCACACTGCATATTGCCCCGATGCTGATGATTGATGAACTTTCCAGCGAACCCCGCCCGGTCAAAACGATCCCCAGCCATTTTATGCCGGTTGAAATTGCGACAGTCAAAGATGTGAACGACGTGTTTGGACAGGAGGACGCCACGCATTTTAATGTCGGTGCGCCGTTGGAACTCGAAGAAACCCAGATTAATCTGGATTTGCGGCGCTTGGTTGAACGTTCAGTCGGGGTATTCGGCAAAAGCGGCACGGGCAAAAGTTTCCTCACCCGTATTTTGCTGGCAGGTGTCATTCAACGGCACATGGCGGTCTCGCTGATTTTCGACATGCACAACGATTATGGCTGGGAAGTGACTGACGAACGCGGGCCAAAAGCCAAAGGGTTAAAACAACTATTCCCCTCCGAAGTTGCCATTTTGACGCTGGACGAGGAATCATCCCGCCGCCGCAAAGCCAAATATGACTATGTGGTGACGCTGGGCTATGATGAAATTGAGCCGCAAGATATTGAAATGCTCAAGGGCACACTCGATTTATCCGACTCCATGATTGACGCAGCCTATATGCTCCGCAAACGCTTTGGCGAGGAGTGGATTTCCACCTTTTTGCGCCTGAGCGCCGACGCGATGGAAGAACTCATGGAAACGTCGAGTGTCAGCGGGGCCTCCATTCAAGCCTTAGAACGCCGCCTGCGCCGCTTTGAACGTTGGGCCTTTTTGAAACCCGATGGGGCGGTAGGCGACAGTGTAAGCAAAATTGTTGAACTAATTGAGCAGCGCAAAAGCATCGTGTTGGAATTTGGACGCTATGGCAATATCCTCGAAGCCTATATCTTGGTCGCCAATTACCTGACCCGCCGCATCCACCAATATTATGTGGAACGGATTGAAAAAGCCCTCGGTGATGATTCCATGAAGCCGCCACAGTTGCTCATCACGATTGAGGAAGCGCATAAATTCCTTGACCCCATGATTGCCCGCCAGACGATTTTTGGCATCATCTCGCGTGAGATGCGGAAATATAACGTGACGCTTTTGGTGGTAGACCAGCGGCCCAGCGGAATTGATGAGGAGGTCATGAGCCAAATCGGGACTCGTGTGACGGCCCTGCTCGATAATGAACGCGATATTGCGGCGGTGCTGACGGGCATCAGTGGCGCGTCGGCCCTGCGGGAAGTGTTGGCCCGTTTGGATACCAAACAACAGGCGATTTTGTTGGGCCATGCCGTCCCCATGCCCGTTGTGGTCAAGACCCGCGCCTACGATTCAGATTTTTATGCGGCAATGGGGTATGTAGATGATGAAAATTTGGCGGATGCCGCGCAACAAGCCCGTAAAAATCTAGGAACCGATGGCGGCAAACGGAGGTTATAGGCGCGATGGCAGAAGCAACCATTCAACAACTGGCCGAAGTGATCGGCAATTCGCAGCGGTTGGTCGTTTTGACCGGGGCAGGTGTGAGCAAAGAAAGCGGCATTCCCACGTTTCGGGATGCCCTTGATGGTTTATGGGCCAAATATGACCCGACCCAATTGGCGACGCCGCGTGCCTTTCAAGCCAACCCCAAGCTGGTCTGGGATTGGTATCAATATCGGCTTGAACTGGTAGGCAAATGTGAACCCAACCCCGGTCATTATGCCCTCGCGCAGTTGGAAGGTTTGCTGCCGCAGGTCATCATCGTCACTCAAAATGTGGACGGTTTTCATCAAATGGCAGGCAGCACCGATGTGATTTGTTTGCACGGTGATATTCGCAAAGATAAATGTTTCGCCAATTGTCAGGGCAACCCGACCTATGCCGATGTCTCACAGTTGGTATGGGGCAAAGAGAGCGGCCCACCCATCTGCCCCCATTGCAAAACGGCCTATCTGCGACCTGATGTCGTGTGGTTTGAAGAAGCCCTACCGCAGGATGCCCTTTACCGTGCGGTAGATTTAAGTCAGCAGGCCGATGTGATGCTGGTGATTGGCACCAAAGGCGCGGTCTATCCAGCGGCTGAACTTCCCCTCTATGCCGTAGAAGCAGGGGCGACAGTGGTGGAAATTAATCCACAGCGAAGCGACATCACCCCTTGGGCTACCCATTGGCTGCCCATGCCCTCCGGTGAAGCCCTCCCCCAAATACTCGATCTCATCCGCAAGGCGAAAACGGCATGAAAAAAATCTTGCTGGTCTTCATGCTGGTATTGCTCATCGGACAAGCAGCCCCCTCCGCCTCTCACGCACAAGGGGCAGCCCCATTGGATGTATTTTTGGGATATGACAGCGAGGCACAGTCGGTCACGGTCTATTTCGCCAATGCCGTCACCGGATTAAGCGCCATCACGACCATTGATAATTTCCCGCCGGAACTCAATTTATTGGAAGAATTTACCTTGACCGCCAACGGGGTCATTTATCGTGAGCCAGCAGGCATCGTGCCGCGCCTGATTACCCCCAACGGCAGTATCTTCGACCTCAGTTTTATCCCCCAGCGCATTGACCAAACCCTGCTGCGGATTGAATGGGTCGTCTCCCCAAATGGCCGCACGATGGCATGGGCTGAGATGTATTTTGAAAATGGCTGGCAGGCCTCGTTGTATGTCGCGCATTTGGATGGCACAGAATTACGTGCCCTGCCTACTATCCCATTGACCGATGCGCGTTCCTATTCACGGGTGGCGATGGTTGCCGTCTCGAATGATGGCAGCCGCGTATTTTTCGATTTGGAACACCCCACCGAACCGCGCCGCCCAGAAGACTTGTTCCTCGATTACCAATTGATTGAAGCCTATATTGAGCAACGCCAGAGCTATTTTCACCTCCCCGGTGAACCCAACTGCTTCTGCCCCGCCTCAATTGCCGATGATGGTCGCACCCTGATTCGTTTGGAGCGCACTGCCAGTGGGGTTGGTTATGAATTGCGTTTGGTCAACTTGGAAAATAATCGGGAACGCCGCATCGAGGCCGCACCGGATGTGCTGTTTACGCAGGCGGGGGATATTTTGTTAAGTCCGGGGGGTTCGATGCTGTTGTATGCGATGGGTGGGGTGCAGGCGGCATTACCAGACGACCCGCCGACTTTCGCATTGGTGATGGCGGATTTTGCGACAGGGGAACAGCGCGTGGTCAGCAGTTCATCCGAACAACGGCTGCGACCAATGGCCTTTATTGACCGCAATACTGCCGCAATTGTCGTGGATTTAAGCAGCCAGACCACCTACAAAATGGCCCTCGACACCGGGGAATTGGAACAGGTGGCGAATCTTATTTGGCTAGGCAGTTTGCAGGGGTAAAATGTAAGACCGATGCGCACCTACGTGTCAGAGGTATGTTTGTTGGAGTTTATTTAAGGGAGAACGATCATGCCAAACATTGGGGAGATGGCCCCGGATTTTGAATTGTTGAATCAAGATGGAAAGCCCACCAAATTGTCGGATTTTCGCGGCCAGACGGTGATTTTATTTGCCTATCCCAAAGCTGATACCCCCGGCTGCACCACTCAAGCGTGCGGTCTGCGCGATGCCTTCCCGCGTTTTCAGGATAAAAATGCCACCGTCATCGGTATCAGTCCGGATGAACCCGCCGACTTGAAAAAATGGATTGCCAAGCAAAATTTGCCCTATACGCTCGTCTCTGACCCCGAACATGCGGTTTTGGAGCAGTGGGGAGCATGGGGCGAAAAATCCATGTATGGCAAAAAATATATGGGTGTGATTCGTTCGCATTGGGTCATTGGGCCGGACGGCAAAATCGTAGATGTGCAGTTGAACGTCAAACCTGAGAATAGCGTCGAATCCGCGATTAGGGTCGTCGTCGGGGAATAAGATCGTGAAGGGGGTGAGTGTTTCTAAATCACCCCTCTGTTTTCGTTTCCATCTACTGTACACAATCCAGATTAATCGGTTGACAGCGGGTTTTGGTTAATGTCCACAACAGATCTTGCCATAGCGTCCATAATTCCTCACCAGAGCGTTCCAAAACACGATTGATTACCGTTGGGCGCGGATGTAAATAGAAATGCTCCCACAGCACAATGTGGCCGAGGCTCCAACTTTCAATGCGTGTTTGCAGCTTTTTGAAGCAGGCAAAACTCAACTACACCTTTTTGGTATCAGGCCTTATAATTTGAAGGGTGGGATGATCTCAGATGGTTAAGGAGCGATGATGACTGACGACAGTCGCCGTACAACTCGCCCATTGCCCCCCCGGCAGCGCCCCCCAACCGGGCATTTACAGCCTGCGACGGGGCATACCAAAGATTTGCCTGCCCTGCCATGGATGGTGCGTTTTGAAATTATGGGGCAAGCGTTGGCGATTCAATTGGCTGTACCCAGCAAAATCGTCATTGGTCGCACCGACCCCGACGCGAATATGGTAGCAGATGTTGATCTTGGGCCATTTCGGGGGATTGAAAGCGGGGTGTCGCGCCGTCATGCCGAAATTCAGGCCAACGAACAGCATCTTTTGGTCGTAGATTTAGGCAGTACCAATGGCACGCGATTGAATGGACATCGCCTCTTGGCGCATGAACCCTACCGCCTGCGACATGGTGATACGCTCAGTATTGGCCTTGCCGAACTCAAGGTCTATTTCACCATGCAACCAGTTCATGAAGGGGTTAAGGTCTCCAAAAGCAATGTTCCACCGGTCTTGACGCAGGAAGAAGAAGAGACTGAGGAAATTGGCCCACGCCGCATATTGGTAGTAGATTCTGATGAAGAAATGGCCGACGCACTTAATGGGGTATTGGATCGTCTTGGCTACAGTGTGACCATAGCCTCCAGTGCCGGGGATGCTATGCGGAATATCGCCAGTCAACTACCCCACGCCGTTTTTGTAGATTTAAATATGCCCGATTTTCCGGGTACAGACATCTGTCGTATGATTCGCAGCGACCTCTCCCGCGAACAACTCCCCGTTTTTATGCTGTCCAAAGTGAGTAATGACGAGGATATTCAGACCGCGATGGAAGCTGGGGCAACACTGTTTTTAAGCAAGCCAGTGGGGATGAATGAGCTTGTGGAAGCCCTAAACACCTATGTTGGTGATCCAACCCCACCGAGTATCCAGTCCAACCCGGACAGTTTAGACGCCTAACCAAACGCAACCATAAGCGGGCAGGCGCAGGGTATAAGTACCGTTGCCCAACTTTGGATACACCTGTCCGGTCAGCAGATCAATCGGGGTGACACTGCCATAGGTGCTGGTATCCAAATCTACCTCTTGCTCTACATCGGCAAGATTGGCAACAACCAAGACCCTTGTCGCACCCAGTTCCGGTTTTTCTAGGAAACGCTCAAAGGCAAAAATCGCTTCGTTGGCAGGATACAAGATTTGAAAATCGCCCCGGCCAAAAATTTGATGCTGCTTTCGCACGCTGATTTGATGGCGGATAGCATTAAACAATGACCCTGCATCCTGACGCGCCGCTGCAACATTCACCCGATGATAGCCATAAACATCGTCTGTAATGACATCTTCGACAATCTTATCGGCGGTTGAGAATCCGGCATGTTTACTGGTATCCCATTGCAGCGGAGTGCGCACACCGTTGCGGTCATAACGCCAAATATCATCTCCCATGCCGATTTCGTCCCCATAATAGAGGATCGGTGTCCCCGGCAGGCTGAATAAAAGTGCATTCAACAAATCAATCCGGCGGCGGTCATTATCCAAGAGGGGAGCAAGACGGCGACGAATGCCCAAATTCAATTTCATACGTGGGTCGGGGGCATATTCTTTCCACATCCATTGACGCTGCTCTTCGGTCACCATTTCCAGCGTCAATTCGTCGTGATTTCGCAGGAAAATGCACCATTGCAAATCTTCCGGCAGTATCGGTGTTTCATTCAAAATGTGGATGAGTTCGCGCCGATTGTGCTGACGAACCGCCATAAACAAACGCGGCATCAGGGGGAAATGAAAACCCATATGGAATTCATCCCCCTGCAAATAGGGCATTAAGTCTTTAGGCCATTGATTCGCTTCGGCCAACATAATCGTGCCGGGGAATTCTTTATCCATCATGGCCCGCATCTGCTTGATGTAGACATGGGTTTCCGGCAGGTTTTCACCATTTTGCCCCTCGCGCTCAAATAAATAAGGTACGGCATCCACACGGAAGCCATCAATGCCCAGCTTGAGCCAGAAGCGCATAATATTGAGCATCTCGGCCTGTACTTCGGGATTATCGTAATTCAAGTCCGGCTGTTCTTTATAGAAGCGATGCCAGAAATACTCGCCCGTGAGGGGGTCAAGCGTCCAATTGGAGGGTTCGGTATCCACGAAAATGATGCGTGTGCCCTGATATTTTTGGTCAGTATCGCTCCATACATACCAATCCCGCTTGGGGTTGTCTTTGGAGGAACGTGATTCGATAAACCAAGGATGTTGATCGGAGGTGTGATTGACCACCAAATCTACGGTCACCCGAATCCCGCGCTTATGAAATTCGGTCAATGCCCGCTTAAAATCATCGAGCGTGCCATAGGCGGGGTCAATGTTGTAAAAATCGCTGATGTCGTAGCCGTTATCTTTGAGCGGCGAGGGGTAAAACGGCATCAACCAGACCGCCGTGACACCTAATTCGACCAGATAATCCATTCGCTCGATCAGGCCAATAAAATCGCCGTGTCCATCGCCATTGCCATCCGCAAAAGCCCGAAGATTGAGTTCATAAAAAACTGCGTCTTTATACCAGTGATTTGAAGACATATAGGTTTATACCAGCTTTGGTTGAATTTCCGCGGCACCATCGCGGATATGAATGATTTCAATGGGCGTTAAGTGACCCGTCCGTTCAGATCGGATATACAAGTCTAGTGCTTCGATTTGCTGCTCGATTGTATCCAATTCTGATTCGAGCGAGTCAATAATATCTTCCAATTCTACCAAATCGGGGTCTTCATCCAACTGCTCTTCAAAGCCCTGCAATTCATCCCATAGGCGATTTTGTTCATCAAACAAATGCCGGATAACGTCAAAATGGGGCGATGGGCGAAAGGCATAGATTAACCAAGGGAACTCGTGGTGTTTGCCACCGAGTCCCCCCATCACGTGATGGCCTTGCATCAAGACTTCTTCATATGAATCAAAATACTGTTCGCCCATCGGCCTCCCATCCTTGAATTATTGCATTCGCAAGGGTATCGGCAGCGGAGATTCACCCGTCACAATCGGCAAATTCGCACGACAGGCTTCGTCCAATCGCGCATTTTGATTGGGCAGCCAGCCAATTTCGCCATTCCATGCCACCTCAACCCAACTGGCATCGGCTAATTGGGCCAATATTTCGATGGGCTGGTCAAGTGCCGCTGTGCCAACAAGTCCCGCTGACTCTGCCGGGAAATTATAAACCCGAACTGGGCTAGAGCTAGGGCTGTCTATTGTTCCGGAACAAGTTTGGGCTACCCCGGCAATCAAATCATTCAAGATCGGGTCATCGCCTGCTTCGCTAAAGGGCAATGGTTCAGATAGATCAACGACAACTAGTGATTCCACCTCACCACCATCATCAGGCGGGCTGTCAGCGGTGCTTTCTGAGTCTGCCGCTGGAGCAGAAGGCGCAAGGGCGGTCTGAACAGGCACAGAAGCACGTAACCAGAACCCGGCCTCGACCTGTTGTTCATCTTCACCCTGCGACACCGCCACAATGCCAGCCCCTACCGCGATAGTGGACTGAGCATCGGCCTGCACGTCAATGCCAAATGTCGTACCACGTACTGCTGCCTGCATGGTTGGGGTCACAACGGTATAGCGCGAATCTTGATTGATAAGATGGGCCACATTGTTAAATACCTGCCCCAACAATACCTGCGTTTCGATGATAAATTGATCGCTGTCGGGGTCGCCATTGAAGGCGTTAATCACAATCTCGGTATTGGGGCGCAGTTCGACTAGTGTGCCATCATCAAACCAGATAATCATCGCTTCGCCAGTCGCATCGGTACGAATGCTGTCACCAGCGGCCACCACCGCCCGCCCTGTAACCGCAATCCACTGCTCAGTTTCGGCACGTTTGACTTCAACCCCTTCGGCATAGACTTCCAGCGTGGCGGCGAATTCGGTAGATTGATGACGTGGGGCAGCCATCACCAATGATGGAGCAGCGGCGGCGATTAGAATGAGTAAAAGAGTGCTGTGCAATAGTTTAGTAGGCATCAATCGGGACATAAAACGCCTCCTCGATTTTCGCATATCCGTTCGATAAAAATTCTAGCATAAGACGATGATAGAGGAAGTTACGTTCCCATTTTAACGTATCATAGGTCGAGAGGTGGTCAGTCAGTTATTTAGCGTCGGTCAAAAAACAAATTCACCATCTAAAGAAAATGCAAACACGGATGCCTGCCTGACATCCGTGCTATACTGGATTAACACTACCTTTTCAGCAGAGTGGTGTAGCAGCCCCGTCCATTGCCCCGCAGCAATCCGATGGGGTTTTCTGTTTAGCCCGCTACTTCGTAATGGTCTTCCCATTGGAACAGGTAGTTGGGGCCATAGACATAGAATGCCTCGTTGACACGATCATAGCCGAGGTAATAACCATGTCCGCCGCCAATCACGACTGATGGGGATGCTGAGGCGCTGACGGCCTTGTCAATTTGAGCATCAGACAGTTCGAACAACTTGACGCCATTGCCAGCTTCGGTGGCATACCACACCTCAATACCCGTGATGACTTCGGTCAAGACCTGATTACCATCTTCATCGGTGACATAACCATCGCCATAGGTGTAGTAGATGGCGACCCCGGACGCGACATCAAAGGTATTGATGCGGCCATCATTGATGCCACCCCCGGCTGAGGCCATACCAACGCCAACAGCCAACATGACCGCCACGATACTGAGTAGTGCGATTTTCTTGAGCATGAGTTCCTTCTCCTTTTAGATTTTGGGTTGATGTTCGTGCGCTGGTCTTGAACTTCCATCA
>JAIOHL010000132.1 GCA_019913005.1 Anaerolineae bacterium
ACCAATCCGACCACACCCGTCCCGCCGACCAATCCAACGACCCCTATACCACCCACAACCGGAGGACAGTATACGGTAGTGCGAGGGGACACACTTTCTTCCATAGCCCGCCGTTTTGGGGTAACTGTCCAAGCGATTGCCTCCGCCAACAATATTGCCAACCCGAATCTGATTTATGTGGGGCAGGTGCTGACCATTCCGGGGGTGACCACGCCACCATCCAATCCTTCGACACCTGTTCCGACTCAGCCACCCAGTAATCCCACAAATCCCACTCAACCCCCCACCAATCCAACCCAACCGCCAGTGGTTCCGCCCAATACTGGTGGCGCGTTTGAACTCGGCGGGCATGTGGCAGGCTTTGGCCGCGTCAATGAAATGCGTACCGCTGGCATGACATGGGCCAAGAAGCAGATTCGCTGGAATCTAGGTGAAGGCACAGGCGCAGCGCAGGCCGCCATCAATGAAGCCCGCAGCAACGGCTTCCGCATTTTGTTGGGCATCGTCGGCAATAAAGACCAGATGGGTGATTTTGATAATTACACCAATCAATTTGCCGCCTATCTCGGTCAGGTCGCCGCGCTTGGCCCGGACGCAATTGAGGTCTGGAACGAACCCAATATTGACCGTGAATGGCCCAATGGCACAGTCAACGGCGGACGGTATACTACCATGCTTTCCAAAGCGTATAATGCCATCAAAGCCGCTAATGCGAATGTGTTAGTGATTAGTGCCGCGCCTGCCCCGACGGGTTATTTTGGGGGTGGCTGCCGTAATGAAGGCTGCGACGACAACATTTTCCTCCAACAGATGGCTCAGTCGGGTGCGGTCAATTATATGGACTGCATTGGCGCTCACTACAATGAAGGCATCATTTCACCCGATAACCGCAGCGGCGACCCGCGTGGTGGTCACTATTCACGCTATTTCTACGGGATGCTTGACCTTTACTACAATACCTTTGGTGGGGCGCGGAAAGTCTGCTGGACAGAACTCGGCTACCTCTCGCCCGAAGGCTATGGCACACTGCCCTCGAATTTCGCATGGGCACAGGGCACAACAGTCGGTCAACATGCCGAATGGGTGGGCCGCGCGGCTGCCTTGTCGCGTTCCAGCGGTCGCGTGCGTTTGATGATCGTGTGGAATGTGGACTTTACAGGCGTTTTCGGTGCTGACCCACAAGGTGGTTACGCGATTGTCCGACCTGATGGAAGCTGCCCCGCTTGTAATACATTAGGCGCGGCTATGCGCTGATCTATTGAGGTTATAAAATCCATGAAAGGGCTGGTTTCAACACCGGCCCTTTTTATTTTTTACAATTCGCCTGTTGTCACAAACGCCGTTACAGTGTAAATTCGGTACACTTGTCATTCTACTTAGCCTTTTATTAAAGGATATTGCTTCGCATGTCGAATAACCCAACCATGATCATCCTTGCCGGGGGTGCAAATTCGCGGTTTTGGCCCCTGCGCGAAAAATCTCTATATCCCTTTATGGGGGAAACCCTCCTCGAAAAACAACTGAAAGTTTATCACGCAGCAGGTTTTGACCGAGCCATTATCATCGCCAATCCCGACAACCGCCCTTTGGTTGAAAGTGTCTTGGGTGGCCTCAACGTGGGGATGGATGCCGGAATTGTGGTGCAACGTGAACCATTAGGCATGGGCCACGCCATTATGCAAGCCGCCCCTTTGCTGGAAGGCATGGGGTATCCCCCCATCTACATCTGCCAAGTCAACGATGTGGTCGAGCCGGATTTGCACGAAGATTTGATGACCGCCTATCGTAGTGGTCGAGCCGTGTCGTATGTCACAGGCTATCAGGTCGAAAGTTATTTCCCCGGTGGTTATCTATCGGTAGAATCCGATGGACGTATTACGGGTATTATCGAAAAACCGGGGGCAGGCAATGAACCCTCGGATTTGGTGAGTGTGGTCGCGCATATCCATACCGACAGCCGCCAATTGTTACAGCGGATTCAGACTCTGTATGATGCCAAACATCCCCGCGACGATCATTACGAAATGGCGATGGCGGCCATGATGGAGGCCACCCGTTTTGAATGTGTACGCTACGATGGCGAGTGGTATCCCATCAAATATCCTTGGCACGTCTTGAATGTCATGAAATTTTATTTGTCGAAGATCGAAGGGCAGCAGATACACCCCGACGCCAAGATCAACGGGCAGGTCTCCATCACGGGTGATGTCATGATTGAAGCAGGGGCACGGTTGTTTCATGGGGCGGCGGTGGTCGGCCCTGCGTATATTGGCCCCGGCGCGATTATCGGCAATGGCGCATTGGTACGTGAGAGCATGGTTGGGCCAAAGTGTATGGTCGGGCATGTCAGCGAAGTCGCCCGCAGCTATCTCGGTCAAAATGTGAACCTGCACCGCGCTGTGGTGCTGGATTCGGTTTTTGAGGATTATGTCAATTTCTCGGCGGGGTGCATCACCGCTAACCTCCGCATAGATCACGGCACGGTCAAAAGTACCGTCAAGGGGGATCGGCTGGACAGTGGACGAGATAAACTCGGCGCAATGGTCGGGGTCGGGGCGTTTATTGGCATCCAGTCAGGCACGATGCCGGGGATTAAGATTGGGGCAGGCGCAGAAATTGGCCCATTCACCAACGTGACAGAAGACGTGCGCGAGGGTGAACGTTTCTATGTACCCCAAGAGGCACGGCGGGTTGAGGCAACGGGTAAGGTGCAACCGTGATGAATCCAAGCATCTTCAAAACCTATGATATTCGCGGCAAAACTGGGATAGATGTCACCCGCGAGACGGCTCAAGAAATTGGTACACGCTTGGGGTTATTCCTGCGCCGAAATTATCAGATGGGCCAAATCGTCATTGGCTACGACATCCGCCACAGTTCGCATGATCTCCGCAATGGATTGGCGGACGGCCTCAAACAAAATGGCATGGATGTACTGGATATTGGCTTGGTGGCGACGCCGGTACTCTATTGGGTGGCCTATCGTTTGGGGGTGGCGGGGGTGATGATTACCGCCAGCCATCTGGGTAAGGAATACAACGGCTTCAAGATATTGGTCGGCAGCCGTCCCATCTGGGGTGATGACCTCCGTGCCTTACGTGATTTGACCTATGCCGCATCCGATTTAACCCCCGGTGGTGGTTACACTGCCAGTTCGGGCGTCAATGATGCCTACATCCAATATCTTGCTACTTCGTTTCGCCCGACCCGCTCGCTGAAAATTGTGGTGGATGCGGGGAACGGCATGGGTGGCCCCTATGCCCCCCGCCTCTTGGACGAACTAGGGCATACCGTCACGGCGCTTTTTTGTGACCCCGATGGCAATTTCCCCAATCATCACCCCAACCCCGAAAAAGCCGAAAATATGCGTGATCTTGCCGCCAAAGTGGTCGAGGTCGGCGCGGATGTTGGCCTCGCTTTTGATGGGGACGCGGATCGTGTTGGGGTGGTGGATGAAAAAGGCCAGTTTATCAGCGCCGATAAAATCATGGCGTGGTTGGCCCGTGATGTCATCACCCGCAACCCCGGCGGCAAATGTGTCGGCGATGTCCTGAGCAGTCAAGTTGTGTTTGATGCCGTGCAAAATGCAGGTGGTCAGCCGATTTTATGGCAGTCCGGTCATGCGCGGGTCAAAGCCAAGATGCAGGCCGAGGGCGCGATTTTAGGTGGCGAAAGCAGCGGGCATATGTTCTTCGCGGATCGCTATTATGGCTTTGACGATGGCATTTATGCAGCAGGCCGGATTGTCGAATTATTGGCGGAGGACTCCCGCCCCCTATCCGCAATCATTTCCGCCCTGCCCGATTATTTCACTACCCCTGAATATCGCCCCCACTGCCCCGATGAACAAAAATCTAGTGTGATTGACGGCGTAAAGGCCCATCTTGGCGATTTATCCTGCGTGGATGTGGATGGCATCCGTGTTTTGTATCCCAACGGCTGGGGTCTGCTGCGGGCATCGGGGACAGAACCCGTTTTAAGCCTGCGTTTTGAGGCTCGCGCCGAAGCCGACGCATGGGCCTATAAAAATCATCTGGTGGGGTTGTTAAAAGAGGTCTATCCGCAAGTTGAGGATTTTTAGATGTTTGAGGTCATTTGTCAACCTGCTCCCGATCAACCTGAACGGGCCAACGAAGATGCCTTTGTCCTCTATCAACGCGATGATGGTCAGCCCTGTTTTACGATTGCCGCGATTGATGGGGCGACCTCGGTAGCGCGTTTTGGCCCATTAGATGAATATCTGCGGCGCGAACGCAGCAGCATCACTCCGGCAGGTTTGGCGGCGAACGTGGCGCGGGATGCCATCCTGACCCGTCTCGCTATTTCGCAGGGGGAGATTAGCCCGCGTGATTTGATTTTGGACGCTAATGATGTGCTGCGCGAGTTATTGGAGCACGTCACCCCCGATATTTTTTCCGCCGAGAAGATTTTGGCCCGTGAACCTCAACACGCCGCACTACTGACCGATCCGCGCAAGATTCGCCTATTTCTACCCGCCGCCGTCATCACACTGGCGACGATTGATACCCAACATCATGTGCTGCAATTTGCCCACGCCGGGGATACCTCGTTGATGTTGATTTATGAGGATGGGCGGGTCGAAGTCCCCACCGAACGCGAAGCCCGTATGAATTACGAGTCAGCTTTGTTTATGGCCTCACGCAGTATGTCCACCCAAAAACGCTCCATGCTCGAAGCCGTCAACGACCCGGTGGTGCGTTCCCTAGACCGTGACCATCGTGTTTATCACAATTATGTGGATGAAAATGGTCAGACCATGCCCAGCAGCGGGGTAGGGGTGATTGATGGCCTGCCCGAATTGGCGGATTACATCGTCACTGGCACGCTGCCGCTGGACGGGGTAGCGGTGGTGGTGGTCGCCTCGGATGGATTTAGCTGGCCCGCCGCATTGCATGAATCTCCTCCCGAACGTAAAGCCCGTTTGGAAACGATGGGTCAACGGATTCGGCGTGAAGGAGCAGCCCGCTATTTAGCAGCGTTGCGTGCCGAAGAACGGGCCGACGCGGGGCGTGAAAAATACCCCCGTTTTAAATTGCATGATGACGCCACTGCGGTGGTTTTAACATTAAAATAGCAAGATAGGCAGGAAATTTATGGCTGTACGATTTGGAACCGATGGCTGGCGGGCGATTATCGCCGAGGATTTCACCTTCGCCAACGTGCATTTGGTGGCACAGGCCGTCGCGGATTTTATCAAAAATGAACTTTATCATGGCAACGGTACGCCGGAAGTCGTGATTGGCTATGACACCCGTTTCCTCTCGGATCGTTTTGCGTGGGATGTCGCCCGTGTCATGGCAGGCAATGGCATCATCGCATGGCTAACCCGCACCGATGCCCCCACACCCGCTGTCTCCTACAACGTCAAAGCCAAAGGCGCAATTGCCGGGGTGATGATTACTGCCAGCCACAACCCCCCCCGTTACAATGGCTTTAAATTAAAAGCGGCCTATGGCGGGTCAGCCTCACCGGACGACTGTCTCAAGGTTGAAGCCTATCTCGAAAAAATTATCACGGCGGGACGCGAACCCCAGATGATGGATTTGGAGGAGGGCTATAAAACGGAGGTCATTCGGCGCTTTGACCCCTCATGGACGTATTATGAACATCTCGGCACGCTGGTGGATTTAAATGTGGTCTCCAATGGCGAACTCCGCATTATTGCTGACCCGATGTTTGGAGCAGGGCGCGGCGTGATTCGGGATTTTCTAGGCCGGACGCGGTGCACCGTGCGTGAGATTCGCGGCTACATGAACCCCGGCTTTGAGGGCATCCATCCCGAACCGATTCTCAAACATTTGGGAGTCTTGGCGGCGGCAATTCAGCAAGAGCACGCCGACGTAGGCATTGTAACTGATGGCGATGCGGATCGCATTGGCGCGATGGATAGCCGGGGTAATTTTGTTGACCCGCATCAAATTATGGCGCTGGCCCTGCGCTATCTGGTTGAAAAACGCGGCTTATGTGGGGATGTGGTCAAGACCGTCAGTACCACCGCCATGATTAACCGTATCGCTGCCAAACACGGCCTCAAAGTCCATGAGACGCCAGTGGGATTCAACCACATCGCGGATTTAATGCTGACCGGAGATGTGTTGATTGGCGGTGAGGAATCCGGCGGGATGAGTATCAAAGGCCATATTCCTGAAGGCGATGGCATTTTGATGGGCCTATTATTATTGGAAATTATGGGGGACGCTGGACGCTCAACCCCGCTGCACGAAATCGTCACCGAAGTCCAAAAGGAATTTGGCCCGACGCATTACAAGCGGGTTGATCTGCACTTAAATAATCCTGTTCCCAAGAAGGAAATGACCAAACGTTTGAGTGACAATGCCCCCGCGAAGATGGCAGGCCAAACGGTCAAGGATGTGCAGACCCGTGATGGCGTGAAATATGTTTTGGCGGATGAAAGCTGGTTGTTGATTCGGCCCAGTGGCACAGAACCTGTCCTGCGCCTCTATGCCGAAGCGACCTCCGAAGAAACCGTTGGGGAGCTATTGAGCAAAGCACGTGAATTTGCGGGAGTATCGTAAGGTTTTAGGCACGCATAGCCCGGAACAAGGCCACCACAATATCATTAACCATCCGATTAAAACTACCTACATATTTAATCGGGGTAAATTCTTGGAGAGTGCGGGGCAGCACGCACTCTTCATAAATCACGGGCACGATCGGTTTGCGATTGAGCATAAAGTGATTCCACTGCTGCGCCATCGTTGTGGACAAGATGGCCTCTGGTGAAAGCACCACCACCATCGCATCCGCCAAACGCAACCCGCTGGAAATAGCATCATCGGCGTTGCTGCCGGGGGGGATTTCCCGATCCCAAAAAATCTGGAAATTGGAGCGGCGGAGTTGATTGGCAAGCTGCTCGGCGATGCTGCCTTGTTCAGGAGCATAACTCACAAACACACTGCCACGCGGTAATGGGGAGAGAGTCGTGCGTAGACGGTCAGTATTAAGGCTGCTGGCTGTGACTTCATTTTCATCCATTGCGACCTGCGGGCGGGGTGCAGCAAGCCACTCAAGGACATCGGATTTGCCTTCTTGATACCGCATCCGCACAGTATCGGAGAGTGTTAGGATTGACCCCACGGAAATCGGCATGGGTTCGGAGACAATTTGATTGTTGATGGTGCTGCCATTGGCCGACCCTAAATCACGATAAATGTGTAGGCCGTCTTGCCATGTAAATTCGCCATGATTCCGGCTAACCGCCACATGCCGGATCAAAATATCGTTATCCGAACCACGCCCAATCGTTATCCGAACACGCGGCTCTAGTATCAAACGAGTGTCCGGTTCTGGCTCACTCATCATGACCAGTTCTAGTTTGTCGGTAAATGGGGCGGGCACAATGCGTAATTGGTCGTCTTCCAAGACCCCATTGGAAAAAAGCGTACCTTCATAAGATAAAACCCGCTGAAGCCGTCGAGAAAACAAACGATAGTCCAGCAGACGCCCTCCCATATCCGTCTCGGTGAGATCAAGCAGCGTGACAATGGACGGAACAAGCTGTTGTAATGGCTTATCGTCTGGCAGCGGCAGCAGGCTAATGTTGCCCGCCATATCAATTAAACTAATTTGAATTTTGGTCATGACTTTTTTCAGCGTCGGGGTATGAATAGTCAGCCTCACCGTTCAGCAGTTAACCCATGATTCCACTTGAAGGCCTCATGGGTTTTCTTCCAAACGAAATGAGTTGGAGCGGGTGGCTATTCTGTTGCCGCATCCATATTGAGCAAGCTACGTACTTTTGCCACCAGATTATGATGAAAAATCGGCTTCAAAATATAGTCGGTTGCGCCTGCTTCCATCCCTTGAATGACGCTTTTTGCATCGCCCCGCGCCGAAAGGATGAGCACCGGACGATCTTTGGTGTCGTCCCGTTCACGCAGCATCCGGCAGAGTTCGATGCCATCAATGCGCGGCATCATCACGTCCAGAATAAATAAATCTGGAACATCACTTTCGAGCATCGTCAGCGCTTCATCAGCATTTTGCGCCTTGAGCACTTCAAAGCCACCACGTTCCAGCATGATGCCGATCAACGTCAGGGCGCCGATTTCGTCATCCACAACTAAAATCCGCTTCATCGGATACAAGCTCCCTTTTTTGGGCAGGTTTCTAGCCGGTATAACCCAACTGCATGTCTAATGATTGCGATATGATGAGTTTAGCATTTATATAGGCAAACGCGCAAGCAGTCTGACCCTTTTATTTTTATTTTTGTCAAAATAGTTTAGAAATATCGGTTTAAATCAGCAGTCCCCAAAATGATTTGAGGCCCATTGAGCCATTATTGAATTCCGAAAACCCGTGCCATGTCGTCCGCATGGGTTTTTTCATGGTTGGCAACCCAATACAGGATGCGCTCTACCGACCAAATATGCAACGCCGCCATCCGGCCCTCTTTATCGAGCACCGATTCATCCGCTAGGTTCTCCAACCATTGCAAAAGTTCAGCCCGCGAGGTTGCCATATCCTCACGGACTTGTTCGATGGTGCGTTCGGCGGATTTCTCTACTGAGCGCCGATTAAAACGTTCAAGGTCAAAGTCGGCGGGGATGATCTCTTTGTCAGCGGCAATCCCGATAGCCTGATTGCTTAGACCGCGATCCGAAATCGCCATATGGATCGCCAGTTGATGTGCGTTCCATGCTGCTCCGTCGGAATAAATCGGCGTGTCCCATCCGTCGCCCATGCGGTCAAATACATAATTGACCCGTTCGCGTGATTCTGCCAATGCTTTTTTGATATTTTCAATGCGCTCAGACATCATGCCTCCTAATCTCTGAGCCGATGGCTACTGTGGTTCTGCCGATTTCTTGCGTTCGGCAAGGGTCTCAAGCATAGCTGGAATACTGGTGAATTTCAAACGGGGTCGTCCAATGGCCGCGCCGCGTTCTTGCTCCAACTGATCTAGCAATTGCCAATCGGCGTAGGTGACATAGGGAGTTTGGCGCGTTTCCAGCAGATGTTCCAATTCGGTACGGGCCGGGTGTTTCGGATTCAAGGTCTTGCCCGCTGCCAAATCTTCCAATAGCTCATTGACGGTAGCCTGCGAATCGGGTTTATTCGTGCCGATAATCCCGCTTGGCCCGCGTTTAATCCAGCCCACCACATATTCGCCAATCACCTGCTCTTGGCTATCGAGATGGATAATCCGACCCTCGTCGTTGGGAATTGTCCCCCAATCTTCACGGAAGGTCACCCCTTCAACTGGGACGCCGCGATAACCTACCGAACGGAACACGAGACCGACGGGCAAAATTTCGGTTTCTTCGGTAGCGACGGGACGAAGCGAACCATCGCCTTTTTGCACCAGTTTGTTTTTGACGATTTTGATGGCCTCGACCTTATCCGTGCCGATAATTTCAACGGGCGATACCAAGAAGCGCATTACAATCGTGCGTTTTTTCGTGCCTGCCTGATGCTGGGTATAGTTTTTCACGATTTCGACATTACGCTGCATGGCCCGATCATTCGAGGCGTCGAGGGCCTGTTGGCTGAGGGGATCAAGTTCAGCTTCGCTAGGCGATACGACAATCGTGGCTTCTTCCATTTCGCCGAGTTCTTTAATTTCCGTGTTGGTATAGGCGGCCTGTGCTGGCCCACGTCGCCCCAAAACATAAATCGTCTTGATATTGCTGTTCTTGAGCGCTTCTAACGCATAATCGGCGATGTCCGTTTGATAAAGCTCGTTGTGCGAACGGGCTAAGATACGGCAAACATCCATTGCCACATTCCCCACCCCAACAACAGCGGCGGCTTCTTGGGTCAGATCAAATTGATAATCACGGTAATCCGGGTGACCGTTGTACCATGCCACAAATTCGGTTGCGGCGTGGCTACCTGCCAAATCTTCGCCGGGGATGTCCAACCGTTTATCGGTTTGTGCTCCAACGGCGTAAATAATCATGTGGTAGTGGTCAACCAATTCGGCGTGCGCAATATCCTTACCGATTTCCACATTGCCATAGAACCGGAAATTCGGGTGGGCAGCGATTTTGTCATAGACCTTCGTGACCGATTTAATTTTGGCGTGGTCGGGGGCGACCCCGCCGCGCACCAAACCATAGGGAGTGGGCAGTCGGTCAAACATATCAATTTCGATAGTCAAGGCTTGCTGTTTTTGCAGGTGTTCGGCGGCATAAAAACCGGAAGGGCCAGAGCCTATAATCGCCACACGCAGAGGGTGAGTCGGAGTACCTACTTGTGTAGTCATGCGCGTTTTTGTTATTCTTTCTCCAAATTGGGGATAAACCAACAACCCTTTCATTATACACCGTGCCATCTGGTCTTGGCGGAAAAGGTGCTAAAAATCATGCAAATTGCGCGAGTAATGGGTACTGTCGTTTCGACTCAACGTGACCCCTCTACACAGGGCTGGAGTTTGCTGCTGGTCGAACATCTGGATGTGCAAAACCAGCCAACCGGAAAATTCACAGTCGCGGTAGATGCGCTCGGCGTTGGGCCGGGGGAAGTGGTCATGTTTACCAGCGGCAGCGCTGCCCGCCAAACCAAAATGACTGCCGCTCGGCCCTGCGATGCAGTTATCATGGCGGTGATTGATACGTGGGAGGTCGGCGGGGAAGTCGCCTACGTAAAAGGCGAGAATGGCAGCTAAAAATCAGCGCCTTCCTTTACCACCAACTTCATGTTGTCCACATTTTAGTTAGATTCAGCACGGCGGCTTCGGCCCCGTGTCTTAATTTCCTCACTAAAGCCAGTAGACAAACCTAACCAACGACAGGTGCGTGAGCTAGGGTTTTGTAATACGCTGAAAATTGCGCCATTCAAAAACACAAAACCTGCTTTATAGTCAGCTTATCAGAAGGGAAGCTGCCATGCGTACCAAATCATCTGTTGGGTTATTGTTTATCATGATCGTTGTCGTCGCCATCCTCTCAACTTTTACCCCGTTTAATCGCCACATCGCCCAAGCCAAACCTTCCCGTGCAGAAACGGCTGTCACCTATGTTGGCACGATCACAGGTGAAGAAGATGTTTTTGTTGGGGTGGGTCTCGTTGGGGAAGAAGCCACCATTTATATCTGTGACGGCCAAAACGAACAGAACTCGGTGAGTATCGCCGAGTGGTTTATTGGGCCAATCCTGCGAAGCCAAATCGAAATCCTCAATGAATCCAATAATCGTGTACAAGCCTCTCTCAATGGCAGTGCTGGTGAAGGCACGTTTACTTTTGCTGATGGCTCGGTGAAAACTTTCTCGGTGGCACTGGTCGAAGGCGAAAATGCTGGTCTGTTTCGGTCTGAATTCTCGTTCGGTGACAGTCACTTTTTAGGTGGTTGGATTATTTTGTCGGACGGCTCGGTACGTGGGGCGGTTCTGCAACGGGCTACGGCTGACAGCCCTGCTGTTTTGACGCCTGCTAGTTTCATTGATTTTAATACGGGTGGTGCGCCAAGCGATGGTAATTTGACCGCCATTGAAGCCCTGCCGCTCGATACTCTACCTGCCAAAGTCAGCCGAGGCGAGGGTGCTGAACACGGAACACTGGTCATGAGCTTGCCGGACGGGAGTCAGATTTCGGGCCAAGTGGTCAGCGGCGCGGCAGGACAAATCGGTGAGGTCAGTCGGACAGGGGATGACTTAATCTTCACTTTCACCGAAATTACTTATGATGTTGCCCCTATGCAGCTTCCGGGTGGGTTAGCGATTGGCCCTCAAACGATCAAACTCGACCCAAGCCAGCCGAGCACCTTGACCGTAAACCTCACGACGGGTGAAATCTCGCGCAATTTCCATTGGGTTTTGACCGCTACCGATGTATTGTATAACGGTCAGCCATCCATTGTGTTGGGCGATACTGCCAGCGCCGAATTAGCCGAAACGACTGATCTGGGTGGCAATATCCACACCATTCGGCTGTTGACCCATTGGAGCAGTACCATCAGTTTGGATACTTGGACGGTTGGCGGGGTGACATTACCCAGTGGTCAGGTCGTCGCTACTGCCGAATTTGATGGGGTGTATACCCTCGATTTTAACAAATAGACGTTTAAATGAGGGGGTGGGTCGGATATTGGGCCTACCCCCAGCATAGGCCTATTTCTTTTCTAGTTCATCAATATCGGGTGGCAGTTCAACACCTTCGCGCAGCCATTTAATCGCTGGCCCTAGATTCAAAAAGTCACGAGTCACCCCGATATTTGACGGAAGTTGGGTCAACGCCCGACGGGTAAAACGCGCAATGGTGCCATCATCAAACAAAAAGCCACAGCGCGTATCATCTGGTAAATGAAGTTCCGCCAGAATTCCCGGCAGGCGATCAAACACAAAACGGCTGGGTGCGCCCGCCCCGCGAAAGTCAAATAAAATCCGCACAGGTGCTCTCATTTTGCCGTCTTGCGCCCGAACATAATCCACCCATTGAATCAACACTTCACGGCTCAGATTGTCAAATGTGGTCACGACGATGCGGTCACGACGCACATTGACATGAAACGTCGGTTTTTTGAGGGCGGCCTTCAAATGGGCAATCGAAAGCTCCTCAGTGCGGGTTAAATCCGGTGAGTTGTCTGGTTGTACCGGTTGTTCAACCATTATTCCCTCTAATTTTCAAAAAAATTAAGCCTTAAAATAAATCCACGCCTGCAAACGCCCCAACCAAAGCGTGTCACCACTGGCGATTTGAAACGGTGAGTGGGGGGTTAGGCGATAATCATTGATTTTTGTACCGTTGCTTGAACCTAAATCCATCACTATAAGTTTACCGGCTTCCCGGCGCAGAACGCAATGCCGACGTGAAACCCCAGCGGGATATGCGCCAAATGTGGCTAAATCAACATCCGGGGGCTGCGAATTGTCGGGACAGCGACGGCCTAATACCATTTGATGGTCAAGGGGAAACTGGATATGTTGATTTTGCTCTGTAAATACCAACAATATATGCTGGTCAGATTCCAATGGGGGTAGGTGATCCGGCATGGCCGAACCAGAATCCCGAATATCCATATGTCGGGTGCTATAAGTATCCAATGGAATCCCTCCGATACTAATTTTTTTGTGCCCACCAACGACTTGTTGCTATTGTATAACAGGTTAGGGGATTCGCAGCCGATTCTCGACAAAGGTTAACATTTTTTCAGCAACCTGTTGGGGATTCTCCATCGGCAGTAAATGACCTGTATGAGCCAGTGTGATGATGGGTATATCTGGTCGTATACGTTGCAGCAATCGTTTGGATTTGTCGGTGAAGGTGTCGGTTTCTGCCCCCTGCAAGATGAGGGTCGGGTGTTGGATTTTTAGGGCCATATGCCACGCATCAATTGGCACATGGTTATAAATATGGGCCTCCCATTCAGGGCTGTAGCGCAGTTCAATCGCGCCATTGGCATTGGGAATAGAACGGGTCAAACCCTCGACATAAGCTCGGATGGTGTCATCCGGCCAACGGGCGAATAATTTACGCTCCCGAAATCGCTGGAAGGCATCTTCATGGTTGTCCCATTGGCGGCGGCGGCGCAGGGCCATATCCGCTAGTGGGGAATTGACATTCGGGTCGGCGGCGAGGGCAGCCTCCAGCATCCGCAGCAGAGGACGCGGCAAGATGACCGGATCAATCAAGATCAGGGCGTGGAACAGATCGGGCCGTTTGATGCTGGCGAACACCGAGGCCGTTCCCCCCATGCTGTGACCCGCCCCAACAATTGGGTCAAGTCCATGCTGCTCGATCCCGGCGATTAAATCGTCCGCCATGTCGTGCCATGATCGGAGTGTTTCCGGCGCGGGTGGGTCGGGCCACAAGGGGCGGGCGGGTAGCATCACCACGCGGAATTTATCCGCTAGATACTGTGCCAATGGACGATAGCTCTCAGGTGGGAAGCCATTGGCGTGCGCCAGATGCAACACCGGACGGCTGTCGTTGGAACGGGGGTCATATTCGTAAATTGGGTACGGATTTGTCATGATGTCAGTTTAATCTAATCGTCGCGTCCGCTGAGGCCCTCAATTGCGCCAAGTGCCGCGCCATAGCCCGCCATGATGTCCTGTTCTTCACCACCGAGATAGATACGACCAAAGCTGCCGAAGGCCCGCACCTCCAAAATATTGATATTGGCGGCTTTTTCGGCTTCGTTGGCGGCAAGGGCGGCGTAACCAGCAGGTTCGACTTCCAAAATGTACAAGGTCTGCCCCGCCAAAATCATATGCCCATGCCGGGTACGGTTAATCAACTGCACCTGATGGGGGTCGAGATTGCGGATAATCTGGCTAGAAATGACCTTTGGTTTCTTGCGCTGATCTTCCCTAACTTCCAACGCCTCCAAAATCGCGGCTCCAGCGGCGCGGACTTCAGCCTGACTGTCGGAGTGGACTTCGAGCAGGCCATACAGACGCTCAATAATTTGCATCCCCGGCTTGACCGAAGTGGCTTTGAGAGCGATGTCGGTGATACGGTTGATTTCGATGCCGGGTGAAATTTCAATCCACAGGCTGGCGTCATAGGGCAGGGGCAAAAATCCACCTGCGACTGTCCCCAAAAACGCGGCGTGTTGGGGTTGTAGGCTGTCCAGAAAAACGTAAGTGCGTAAATCTACGCTCACGGGCGGTTCTCCTAGCAAAAATTTGGAACTAAGGTGGGACTATTATATGCTGCCTTTTCTAAAAATGCTTCAGACGACTCAGCTTGCTTTGCGCTCGGCTATAATAGCCACCATACATTGCCTTTTGTCACCAACCTTTGGAGCGACAGATGCCCATTATCAAACATAATCCTGAACAGATGTATCCTCAATACCAGAGCTATAGCCATGCGGTTGAGATTGCGGGTAATGCCCGACTGCTGATTATCAGTGGCCTCAATGGGTATATGCCCGATGGCAAAACGATGCCGGAAACCTTTGAAGAGCAGGGAGAGTTGGTCTGGCAATATTTGTGGATGATCCTAGAATCAGCGAATATGACCTACCAAAACCTCGTCTCAATTCGTACCTATCTGGCAAGCCCTGAATATGATGAAGCGAATGTCAAGCTCCGAAAAAAGTATTTGGGGAATCACCAACCTGCTTCAACGGTGGTGTGTGCCCAACTGCTTGACCCCAAATGGAAGTTGGAAATGGAGGCGACAGCGGCTGAATAATTCAATAAGAATTCTGCGTGGATGAAGCATTGACTGACTTCCAATAGGCTTAAAACGGGGGTGTATGGACTATCTTAATAGTACAATTGGGTACGCTGATTTTGGGGCAGGGGTGTATTATGATGATAGAACATGCGGCCTAGCGTGCAATGACATAGAAAGGGGTAGCCACCATGAGTAGACGTGTGGAAATCTGGGAACAGGTTTGGCGCTCCGACGATGATGACCTGCGCCTATTGGTATGTGTCCAGCAGGGGGACAAGATGAGTTATGAAATCATTGACCCCCAAAGCGACGATGACCCTGTGACGTTTGCGCTTTATCAAGACGCCATTGAATCCCTGACGCATCATGGATTTACATTAGATGCCAATGCCGAAACCGGACAATATAAACCGGCCCGCCGCCTAACCCCCCAAGAGAAAAAACGCCTCTCGTATGAACGCGACCACCATTCTATGCCGACGGGCAAGGGGGCCAGTCGCCGCAACCAGAGCGAACAGCCCAAACTGCGCCGCCGCCAACATCGCCACCGCCTGAATGAATATCTGCGCCGCGAGACACAGGGCTTATATAAGGATGTGTCCGATCAATCCTTGCGTGGTATCCGGCAGGAGGGCAAGTCGGAATATCGCCGCAGTGTGCCACTTGAAGATGCCATTGAGGAGAAAAAACGCAAACGGGTTGAGCGCGAAGAAGCCCATAAAGATCGGCCCAAACGTCCTACTCAAACACAAGGGCGGCGTCCAAAAGGAGGTCGGCGGGGTAAAAATGCTGGCTCGGATTTGCCGCGCTGGTTGATGAATTCGGATGAGGATGAGTAAAGATAAATAAGGTACCCAGCACATCAACCCCATCCCAAACCCTTCCCCGAACACAGGGAAGGGCTTAAATACGGAAGAAGCGGGTCTGGCCCACGATATTTTGCACGAAATCGGGATGTAGCTGCGAAATGACCTCGCTGTGCAGCAACGTGAGGCTGTCCAAACGATTGCGCACCAATTCAAGGGCGGCCTCCACATCCGACACCAGACCCGTCAGCAGCACCAAGCCTTTACCTCCCAAACCATCCGATAGCCGAATGCTCAGCAACTGAATTTGTGCGCCCTTGATGGCAATATCCCCGGCATGGATGGCGGCGGGGGCGGTGCGTGTTTCGACAATGCCGAGGGCATCTTTGTCCGTATATGGGGTGCGTGGGGCTTGATTGGCAGGGTGGAGGGCGACCATCACAGCGGGATGCACCCCCGGCAACCAGATGACATCTTCAACCGCTGGGCCACCCACCGATTTTCCGGCTTTCATGGCCTCCTCGACTTCAGCGACGTCACCCCCCAATAGCACTAGATAACGCCCCGGCTGAACCGTTCCGGCGTGGATTAGCTCGACGGCTGACCGCTTGACCATCGCATCGGCGGCGACCATGCCCCGTGCGATGCTGGAAAATTCAAACAGCACCAGCGCGGGTTCGGCTTTGAATAGGGGTGTGGCAGGAGGGCGGGGTTCGGAGATGGTCGGTTTGGGCGATTCCACCCCTTTGACCAGCGAATCATGCGAAAGATAGGGCGGCATGGTCATTTAATCCTGTCGCATTTCGAGATAGGGCATCCCGTAGCCGAATAACAACTTTCCTGCCTCCACCAGCGCATAGGCCAATTCGGTGCCATCGCGGAACGTCCACCAGTGGTCGTCGGTGGACACAACTTCGGATTGATAGGCGTGGCGGATAATCCATGCAAGGGTGCGTGCTTCGCGGTGAGCATACTCGGTGATGGCGCGTGCATCAAGCCCCTGATTGCGAAGGAGGGTTACATTAAATCGGGCCAATGGACTTTGCTCAAAGGCGAGTAGCTGCCATTCCACGAAGCCATAGATATCCTCCCCCAACGCGGGCAGGGGTTTATGAAAGCGTATGAGGCCGCGTGCCTGCTGCATTTCGTTATCTTCCAATTGCAGGTTAGCGGCGGTCATGGCTTGGCCCACTACTTTGAGCAGGGTGTCTTTAAAAAATCGCGTTTTAGCCGGGTCGTAGAACATGTCCTACTCTCCACATATTTTTTTGCACCACTCGGTTACGCCTTCAATGATACGCTCTTGGTAAGGACTGGGGAGGCCCATCAATCCTAAACCTATCCCATTCATAAATGCAGTAAGCCCTTCTATCGAGTCGCAACTATAGATTACAGGTTCGCCGTCTATTACATAGAACATTGGTGGGTTTTCAATAATCTTGAAATTCCAGCAAGTGAGCTTCCCAATGCGAATAGTTTCCTCAATTGGGGGAGAGATAATCTGAAAATCAAGGTATTGATGTTTCAAGGTTTCCCTAAGTTCATCTAGTATTGGGTTAGAAATCCAATCGGGCGTTCCCTCGTAAGCCAATCCCATGCCATACAAGAAAGCATCCACCCATTCACGCGAGGCTGATTGGAAAATGATCTGTTCATTTGATTTGATATACCACTGCTCACCCTCATATGTGAGGGATAAATTCCATAGGAAACTATTGGCGAGTTCAATGGCCCCATCAATCGTTCCTAGATGGGTTTCTAACCAGTATAATTTTTGCATCGTTCACTCACCCCGTCCAGAAGCCCTGCGTATACAGAATGGCATACATCGCAAAGAGCAGCAAACTGGCAATTGTCCATAGACGATCAAAAAGTGGATTGCGTCCCCAGCGTATCAACACAAATAGCATGGGAATCACAATCAACACATACCGATTTTGACTCACTAATTGGCCTGTACCGAGGGGCAGCCAAATCGCTGCTAAGCCATAGAGGGCCAGACCGGGATGCCATTTCCATTCCCGCAGGCACAGCACCGTCGCAAAAAGGGTCAGGCCCAAATCGAGGCCGACATGCACCAACCCTGCCGCGTCCGTGCCCATCCATGCAATTTGCTGCGCGAAGATGCACAGGGTCAGCGGCTGCATAAAATAACGTCCAAAATCCTGCTGGGCCTGAAACGTGTCTAATCCCTGATTGCCGAGCCATGTATTAAAGCCAAAAAACGCGATGATGGGGAAGGTGATCGGGATGAGCATATGGCGGGGTAAATCCTTGCCGCGCCACCAATGATCCAGCCAAACCGTGCCCATCGGGAAAAACAGCAATAATCCAGTGGGGCGGGTGATGGCTGCATAGGCCGCCAACAAACCTGCCAACCATAATTTTTTGCGATAGGTCAGCAGCAATGTACCCAAACTGACGGCGAGATAGGCCGATTCGGTATACAACTGGGCCATGAACATCGCGGTGGGGAAAATCAGCAGATAGAACACGCCGCGCAGGGCATCATCCTGACCGAGGCGCTCCGCCACCAATTGATACATCAGCACGCACGACACCGCCCCTGTAATGGCCGAGACCATCACGCCGGAAAGGGCCATGCGGTCATCCCAATTCATATGGGGGAATATCCAGCGCAGGGTCATTTCATCCCAAATACGCATCAGGATGGGGTAGCCGGGGAAAAAAGTTGCCAATTTGATGTCGCTATAGCCGTCTTGGGCAATCGCCACATAACGCCAGCTATCCCAGCGGGCATGAAACCACCCACCTGTTGCTGGGCCATCTACCTCACCAGTGGTCATTTCGCTTGTCCACGTGTAGGCGTAGTCGGGTTTTTGCAAATCGAAGCGTGCCCAAACCATATGCTGAAAAACAATCAGGATGATGTACCAACCGAGCCATAACCACAGCCCCATGCGCCATCCGGTCAGGCGTTTGGAGGTGGGCGAGGCGTTCACTGCGTTTTCCAAGTGAGACTCATTCATGGTGTGCTAAATAAAAGCAATATCATTCTACCGAAATTGCTATCGAATTGCCTTGCCTGCGTTGGCATGTTATAACTTCTCTATAGTTCTCAGCATCGCTTAGGGAAAAAACATTCATGACTGACCAGCTTGTCCCGCAAAATGTTTATAACAACCTGCCCTATGTGTATGATGATGCGGGTTTTTCGGCCTATGCGTTGGAATATACCCCGATTTACCTCAATTTTTTGCAGAAAAACGGTTGGATCGGGCGGCGTATTTTAGATTTGGGCTGCGGAACAGGCATTTCGCTCGAATTTTTCAGCGCCCAGCGCATGATGACGACAGGCGTGGATGTCAGCGAGGGGATGATTGATATTACCCGCCAGCGCTTGGAAGCAGCTTCGGTAGATGCCACACTGGTTTGTGAAGATGTGCGCCGCTATACGCCGGTGGAAAAATCGTTCGATTTGGTTATCTCAATCGGCGATGTCATGAATTACATTTCTAGTGTGCGCGATCTTGAGGCCATTTTTCAAAAAGTGAATTACGCACTCGATTCGGGCCGGACGTTTTTGTTCGATCTACGCACGCTGCGAAGTCTGGCTGAGGATTTTGGGCAGAAAACGCAGGAACTAGTCAATAATGAAGATTTGTATGTGGTAGTGCGGAATCATTATGATTATGAGACGCAAACCTTAGGCCAGCACTTCACTTTCTTTTATCAAGATGCAGATCATCCACATTATGTGCGGGCTGAGGAGAACCATGTTTTGCGTGGTTATCCATTCCGCGCCGTCACGACCATGCTGACCCGTTCTGGCTTTGAGGTCAAACACTCGCTGGATTTAAATCTGAATCCCTTTGACCCTGATCAAAACCCACACGGACGGGTGGTCATTGTGGCGGAAAAAGTACGCGATTTATAAGTCTGAACTTAATCTATCGCTTCAGGACTCTGAACTTTATGCAGAATATCAATCCTTCTAACAATGTCAATCGCCGGGGGCGCTTTTACGCCATCATGGGTATTTTGGTGTTTTTCATGGGGGCGTTGGCCGCCGCGATGGGCATCCTTTTTTTCCTACTCCCACTGTTGGGGAATACCTATTCCACGCCGGGAGGAGTGTGCTTAAATGTGATTGGCATCCCGCTGGCAATTGCTGGTCTAGGTGGGGTCGTGCGTGGCCTAACGCTGCAAAAAGATAACCCGCTGGCCTATGAGGTTGGGGAGTCTATGCGCTCGTTTTTGGGGCAAGATTCGCGCTACACCTTTGTGCGGAATATCAGCCGCCGCCGTTTGGGGTATATTGATGCCGTGCTGGTCGGCCCGCCCGGTGCGTTGGTGCTTCGCGTGGTCAATTACAGCGGGGAGTGGATTAACGAAAAAGCGGAATGGCGTGTCCGCTCAAAAAATGGCAATTTACGCAAAGCCTCCAATAATCCAACCCGTGAATGCGCCCGTGATGTCTATCAACTTCGGGCCTATTTTGCAAAAAATAATCTCGTGGATATTCCCGTATACGGCATTGTGGTGTTCACCACCCCCCCGGAACGCCTGACACTGCGCGGTGAAGGGCCAGTCATTCCAATTGCCGAGGTACACTTGCTGTATCAAATTATGAGCCGTGACTATCTCAAAGAAGATCGCATTAAATCGGCGCAAATCAAAGCAACGGTGGACGCACTGGTGAATTAAGATGCGATATGGCATACGAGGGGTAGCCATTCGACTGCCCCTCATCGGTTTGTTGATTCTGCTTGCCGGATGCGGTGGAAACGATGAATCGGACAAGCGCCAAGTCAGTAGCCCTTCGCCAATAGCAAGCCCCCAAATCGTCGGTACTGAAACTCCCACCCCAACGATTGACCCCAACATCACCCCTTCTCCAACCCCATGTGTACTCTCTACCGAATGGACAGAAACGTATACCGTGCGGGCGGATGATACCCTCGGCGCAATTGCGATTGCGGCTGGGACGACTATCAAAGCCGTGCAAGATGCCAACTGCCTCACAGATCGGGATTTATTGCAGGTGGGGCAGGTCTTACTTGTGCCCAATGCCTTTTCGATAGATATTGCCGCCAGCGAAACGGGCATTGAGAGCCTGATCGTTTTTGTGCGGGACGGTGGGTTTGGGCAGCGCAATTTGTGGGCGGTGAAAAGTGACGGCACGGCCCTTCGCCCACTCACCGAATCGGGGTACGTGGTCGGGCGGCCTGTGCGCGATGCCAGTTTGGTGACGGTAGCCTTACGGGTGGTGTCGCCCTTTCATGTACCGGAATCCGTGCCGAAATCACTGGATAGCCTGCCGAATGACATCTGGATTGTCAACGCCGATGGCACGAATTTACATCGTTTGGTAGATCAAGGGCCAGCCGATGCACTGTATCGTAGTGACGCGGTATGGTCATTGGATGGCAGTCAGGTGTTTTTTACCGAGCAGGGGGGTCTGTTTGGATCGCTGGTGCGGATTAATGAAGATGGTACCCAGCGTTATGTGTTAACCACTGGCGATTTTGTCCCGCCCGATGGTTTCAATCCGATTCCGCCTGCCCTGTCGCCCGATGGCAGAATGTTGGCTTATGTTACATGGGATGATGTAAGGGTGGCCTCGCTGCAAACTATTAACACCGAGGATTTGTCCGTTCAAGCCTATGCCAGCAATTTTGAGTATTGGGGTGGGCCATATTGGGTTCCGTTGGATGGCGACAATGGGCCACCTGCGATTGCCTTTGCGATAGCCGACCCGAATGGTACGACCTTGTGGCATGTGATTGATCCGCAAACAGGTCAACTTGCGCCGCGCCCCAATGGATTGGTACTGGTGAATGAGGGCTTGGATTGGACAATTCGACCCGTCGGAGATGGTCTAGCCTTATTTCAGACCGATACGCCACAAAATCGCTCCTTGCCGTCAGCATGGGAGAGTGTTTCATGGGGGCCAGCGGGTGCTCGTTTAGTGGCGGCCCACGAGGATGGATTGATGCTGTTTGATTTTGAGACCGGATATGAAATACGCATCACCGAGGGGCATGATCTCACCCCGGTTTGGATGCCGCCGGGGTGGTGGGTGCTGCCGTAATCAGGGTCGCCATCGTGGGGAACGTCCCCGCCAGTTATGAGTAACAATTCGGATATCACTCCCATCCGCGTTCATAACACAAATGGTTGAAACGCTGTCACTTGCGGTTTCATGAACCTCGCATACAAACGCGATTTTTGAGCCATCACTTGACCACACAGGATCATATGCCCCAAATTTGCTTGAGGTTAGCTGGTGGATGTCACTACCGTCCGCATCTGCAACAAAAATATCTCCATTACTTGAAAAAGCTCTTTTTGAGCCATCGGGAGAGTATTCCCCAATGTTAGAACTCTCATCGTTCAGTGTACGTGGACGGATATTAGTCCCATCGGTTTCCATGACATAGCTAACTTGACAGTTATCAACCGGTGAGAAGATGATTTTTGTTCCATCAGCCGATCAGTTGGCATCGCAAACCCTAACATCCCGTAGAAGAGTGTCGTTACCATCTCGATCAACCAAATGCAAATCGCCAAAGTCAATAAATAGCAACTCGCCATCGGGTTTCCCATAAGGATAGCTACAGGTTCTACATGCAGGTGCAATGGTGTTTTCGCGGTGGGGAGATCAAAATAGTAGGCTAGGAGTACGGCGCATATTGGGAGACCAATAAAAATGATGCCCATGAGAAAGATAGCGGCATTTCTATCGGTAAAAATTGAGGAAGAGGGCGTTTTTGGCATCAAATATGCTCCACCCCCTTGACTGACAATTACTACCCTGTGACCCGTGTCGCAAGCACATCTTTCAACAGCGGATTTTTGGCATCGCGGTCAGAGATAATCGGGTTTTCGACACCCCAATCCAGACCGAGTTCGGGGTCATTCCATGCCACACCGAATTCGTCAGTGGTATTATAATAATTATCCACCACATACATCAGCGTGCAGTCGGTGAGGGCAGCGAAACCATGCGCGACACCGATGGGGACAAACAGCCCGATGTTATTTTCTTCCCCCATTTCGACGGTGGTAGCATTGCGGAAGGTCGGGGAATCGGGACGTAGGTCAACCAATCCGGCCCGAATACGACCAAACGGGCAGTACCAATAATCCACTTGATGATGATGGAAGTGCAGACCACGCAGCACGCCCTTTTGGGAATCCGAGCGATTGTTTTGGATGATGTCCCATGATCGCTGTGGAAACCACTCTTTACGGAACGTCTCCATAAAACGTCCACGCGGGTCTTCAAAAACCTTTAATTGAACAATAGATAATCCCTTGATGACGGGGGATTCTTGAATCTGTGCCATATGGTCAAATCTCTCTATGCTTGAATAGGTCTAACGCGGTGCGACAAAGCGCCCTTCCAAAACTTCTTGTTTGGCCTCGGCAGCCTTTGCGAAATTTTTATTATAGCGGAGGGCCTTGTCAAATTCCTTGATGGCTTCCTCCGGTCTGTTTTGGGCAGCATACGCCAGACCGCGATAGTAATAAATTTCCTCGATATACGACTGATTGCTTTCGGTGGTATCGGCAATCGTGACGACCTCATTATATTGGCCCGCCTGATAATACGCGATGTACGGCCCAAATTGATACCACCAAATGCGATAGGGCAGATCGAGCGTGCGGGCACGATTATAGGCCAAGACCGCTTCATCGTAACGCCCCAATAAAGTCAACGCCGTGCCCATATTAAACCACGCATATTTATCGTCGGGGTCGAGCGTGGCGGCGGCTCTGGCCCGTTCGAGGGCATCGCTGGCTGCAAAGGCAGGGTCGGCATAATTGCCCAAGACCTCGCGTAGTTCGGCCTCACGCGCTGGGTCATACAGCACAATGTAGGTGTAGTTGAACTGCTTCCAACCCAGATCAATTGCATCTTGGCGTTCGGGGCGGCCTTGATTTTTGTTCGATCCCAAATAACTGTCAAACAACAGAAAATCACCCGTCGTATCGTCGTAGCCCACAATGAGCGAATAATGGCCCATCCAACCCGTATCCCTCACGTTGATGCCGCGTTCCACAATCACCGGAAAACCCGCCGCAATAAAGCGTTTGAGCATATCCAGTGTGCCGCCTACGCGATAGAGGGCACGTACCCCAACATCATTAGCCGCATCGGTATTGACAAATTCCACCAATTGACCGGGACTGACGTTTTTATCTTCGACATTGGGCTTGAGGAAATTGGCGGCGCGGGTTTGAGCTTCATTGTAGCCGAAATAACTGAGGGCAATCGTAATGGTCGCTGGCCCACAGTTATTCCACCCCTGCTGTTCCCATTTAATTCTGGTTAAGTCCAATTGGGCAGAGAAGGGAATTGGAAGCGGGGTAGCTGTTGGGGT
>JAIOHL010000133.1 GCA_019913005.1 Anaerolineae bacterium
CGATACAAGCCACTCCACCGATGAGGAACGCATTCGGCGACCATGCCCTATCTAAAGGCGGCGACCAAGCGACTTGACCAAATGGCATCACATCGTCGGCAATCATTTTCGGTGGGGCAGAACCATCCGCTTCAAAAATCATCAGATCATGCCCCTCCGATTGGTTGGTATTGGGTACACCCATCGCAAGCCAACGCCCATTCGCCGACCACTGGGGTTCTGTGCCGTTTGCAATCATCTCATACAAGATTTTTTCGTCGCTTCCATCTGGATGCACGCGATAAAGCATCACTTTGTCTTGTCGGCTACCAATATAGGCAATCCATTCGCCGTCCGGTGACCAAATCGCTGATCCGGGATGTAAAAAGCGGGAAGAAAGCCGGGTCTCATGGGTGGGGTCATCAATGGGGAGAATACGGATGCTTTCAAATCCTCCTCGATTACTTAATAGCAAGCGTTGGCTATCCGGTGACCAACTGATGGTAGGCCGTGCGCCCATGTTAGTCTCTTCCAAGAGGCTAACGAGTGTTTTACTGGCAATGTCTACAAGGTAAAGCCCTGTCTTGCTCGATGCAGAATCATAAATCGTTGTCACGAGTCGCTGCCCGTCTGGAGATTCCCAACATCCACCCACTACTACCTTTTGATCTTGAACCCGATCCAACATCGTAAGCGGCTCAACAGCCAATGTAGCAACGTGGGTTCGCGCACAATTGCCGTTTCCATTGTCATCGTGAAGGACGTAATAAAGCCAGTTACCATCGGGCGAAACCTGCAAGAAATTGACATTCAGACCCTCCTCAAAAAAAGTGACCTGCTCAATATCTGCTTGCTTTATCGGAACTTGGAATACAGTGGCTTGAACATAGCTACCCGAGGCTGTATCTAGAGTGACAAAAATGGACTGTCCATCCTTTGCCCAGTCGAATTCGATAACCCTCATTCTTTTTGGACTTAACGGAGTTTGGACTCTACCATCGCGCCGAACCATGATGAGATCACCATCTTCGGTGGTGTAGGCAATCCATCCGCTTTCGGGAGGCTGACGACGGGCGACAATATGCACACCTGTGATCGCCAACGCACAGAAGGCGTAAACCAATAGAAATAGGGTCACGATGCGCCGCATGGTCGTCATCCTACAAGATGGTAAGCTGGTCGTTGCTTAATGTTATAATGAAATGGAATTATGGAAAGAGGTCGAGAAAATGGCAATTTTAGTAATTCCAACCAGCGCACCTTCTGTCAAAGGGCCACCACAGGGACAATGGACACTCGCCGACTGGGAGTCCCTGCCGGATGATGGCAACCTGTATGAGATTATCAATGGGATATTGTATATGACAACTGCGCCTAGCCCCCTGCATCAATGGACGGTTCACAGCCTGATTGCGTTGGTTGGTTATCCGGCCCGCCAGCAGAAATTAGCGCTGGCATTTCCTTCGCCAATCGGGGTGATTATGCCGGGATGTGACCCGGTACAGCCAGATTTTGTCGTTGTTAAACAGGAACGGGCAGCCGAGATCATCACCGACAAGCGTATTGAGGGTGTCCCCGATCTGATTGTGGAAATTTTGTCACCGGGCAATCGCAGCTATGACGAGCAAGTCAAACTACGATCCTATGCTGAGGCGGGTGTCCCCGAATTTGGCATTGTTGACCCCGAAAAACATCAACTACTCGTGTATCGCCTAGATGTCCCCGGCATATACCATCCGCCTGTCGTCTATAATGCCGATGATTTGGCCCATTTTGCCTGCCTGCCCACCATCGAATTTCGCGTGGGTGATTTGTTTGCAGATGGGCCGGAAAGCCTGTAGACTCTCAACCATACCCACCTTTAAAAAAGAAGCCATCCACATGAACGCCAACGAAACCCTCATCACCCAATTTTACACCGCCTTTCAACAACGTGACGCCGCGACGATGGCAAGTTGTTATCACCCCAACATCGTTTTTAACGACCCCGCCTTTGTCAATTTGCGCGGGCCAGAAGCTGGGGCGATGTGGAAAATGCTATGTGAGCGCGGCAAGGATTTGGTGATTACCTTCAATCAGGTGCAGGCCGATGACACCACCGGCCAAGCGCATTGGGAGGCGACTTATACCTTCTCCAAAACAGGCCGCAAAGTGCATAACATCATTGAGGCCCGTTTCAAATTTCAGGATGGCCTCATCATCGAACATCAGGATAGTTTCAATTTTCGGCGCTGGTCGGCCCAAGCGTTGGGGCTGCCCGGCCTGCTCTTGGGCTGGACACCCTTTCTGCAAAAGAAAGTCCAACAAGAGGGTCGCCACGCCCTAGAAAAATATATGGGGCGCAATCCGTAACATCACAAAGGACATCCCCTGTTAGGACCCTCCCAAAAAATTCGGAGGGTTGTGTGGTGAAATCGCTTCAAAGCTGATTGGGGGAGAATCACAGCAGTTCCACAATCAACCCCGATTTCCCCTCGGCGGAAATGGTGTGCAGCGTGGTATGGTCGCTGAAATAGACCTCATGACCTTCCTTGACGGCGTAGAATTCGGTGGCGGCGGTGATCCACGCCAAGCCATGCACGATCCGCACCCCTTCGACATGGCGACCCAATTGGTAGACCTCGCCCCGCTTGAGATTCAAGGTCTTGGTGCTGGTGATGGCTTTCAAGTTCAGGCTGGCGATGGTAGCGATGTTGAGTTTCATGGTGTTCTGATACCCTTCTTTTGGATAAATCCGTGAATGATTTTTGAAGAATGTAAAGATTCAGTCGCCGCCCAAGCCACATCCGGGTTGCCCATTTCGCATTCCCCCCAAAAACTAGGGGGCATCGCCAACACTGATACGTAGATGGGGGCGAAAATTTGCTTGACCTAGAGTACACTCTAGGTTGTATCATCGGGGAAAGTTGACAGGAGGGTTCATTCAATGGCCGCCGAAACGCTCAAAATTCAACAGGTCGCCGAGAAAACGGGCCTCAGCATCTACACCCTGCGCTATTATGAGTTAGAGGGCTTGGTCGCGCCCGTCCCCCGTGAGAAAAATGGACATCGGGCCTATTCCGAGGACGACATCTACAGCATCATTTTCGTGACCAAACTGCGGGCGGCGGGGATGCCGATTGCCGACATCCGACGTTATGTGGAATTGGCGCGGCAAGGCGAATCCACCGCTGGTGAACGCCTGCAAATCCTCGAAGAACACAAATGCGCCGTCGAGCAGCAATTGGCCGAATTGACGCAGCATCTCGAAGTCATTACCTTCAAAATTGACTATTATCGTAACTTGAACGGAAAAGGTCATGATGGATGTTGAGGTGAAAAAAATCTTGCTCACTGACCTTAGGTGGGATGCAATCCGGATGAACAGGGGCTGGTAGAGGTTGGGCTAAGAGACCATATGGAAATAGCTTTCACAAGCATCCCTGCCAATCGTAACACAGCGTATTCAAGCCCTTCCCTTTGTAAGGGGAAGGGTTGGGGATGGGGTTAATTGGCGCTTTCCATATGGTCTCTAAGCCTAACCCTGCCTTTGAAACTAACCTTGGCCCCAATCCGGTATTCCGAAATTAAAAGGAGCGTTTTTTCCATGTGTAAGTGGATCAAGGTGTTTCTCCTCTTGACGTTGTTTATTGTGAGTTCGGCCCCCCTCCATCAAATCGCTGCCCAAACAGACTGCCCCGATGCCCCGCCGCCGCGCCTAGGTTTGGGAACGCAGGCAAGGGTAATCGTCACTGGGGAAGGCTTGGCGGGTTTGCTGCGGGTACGCGATAACGCGGGGGTCGCTGGTGGCGTGCTGGTGGATATGAAAAATGGCGATGCGTTTTCGGTAATTGATGGCCCGACGTGTCTTGATAATTACCTATGGTGGCAGATTGTCACGACAGGTGGAATTACGGGGTGGGTAGCGGAAGGCTCGCTAGAAAACTACTTTGTCGAACCGCTGGCGGAGTCGAATCCAAATCCACTGCCGATTGCCCCGAACCGTTTGGTGACACGCTTGGGGAATGGAAGCGCCAACAGCGTCGCGTGGAGTCCCGATGGACAGATAATCGCGGTGGCAGGTAGCCGGGGCGTTTGGCTCTATACGTCGCAACTAGCCCAGATGGGGTTCATAGAAGGCCCCGCATTAGCCGAAGTCGCGTGGAGTCCTGATGGTACACGCCTCGTTGGGGCGGCGATTGACGGGACGCTCCCCATCTGGGATATGACCACCCAACAAATCGTAATGACGATTCCTGCTCACCCCAATCCGGTTCGGCGGGTGTCATGGAGTGCCGATGGACGATTCATCGCCAGTGTTAGCACAGAACCAATGGTGCGTATCTGGGATGCAATCACAGGCAGATCGTTACAAACGCTCGATTTGCCGGGAGAGGCACAGTTTGTGCGGTGGAATCCTGTTCATAACCAGCTTGCGGCCAGTTATGCAACAACGGATGAAGGGGAGTACATGGAATTTGCTGTCAAGATTTGGGAAGGCGACTCCTTTAGCCCGATAGGTCAGATGGACTTCCTTTCATATCCGCATATCCAATGGAGCGCCGACGGGAGTCAGATTGCGGGTCTTGCGCTCATGGACGTGATGATCCTCACGGTGAGTGATGGCACGCAGACCCGTTTTATGACCGACCTGAATGTCGGGGGGAGTTCCGAACTCGGTGATTTTGTATGGACACCAGAAGGTGATTTTCTGTGGGGGGCCAGTTATGTCTCAGCCGAGGCTTGGTCGAACGGCATTACACGGGGGGTCTATACGGATGGGGGGTACGAATTCCCCAGATATGAGATGCCCTATGAGCTAACTATCCGTGCAATGGCCCTGCGTCCCGGCAATAGCCAACTCGCCGTCGTGGATGCCGCTTTTGTAAGCCTGCTCAACGCCGACACACTGCAACTGGTGAAGAAAGTAGAGGATTTTGGCTATCCGCACTTTATTTGGAACGAGGCGGGTCAACCTCGTTGGAGTGAAGCAGGTCAGCCGATCCTCACTGAGCCTGTGTCTGCGGGGCAGCGTTTTGAAGTTACGGCGGATTCCGAACAGTGGACACTCCAAATTCAGGACACAACCAACAACCAGCCGCCTGTCATCATCAATGACGACTGCTTTGCAAATACCGATTTTGACTATGAAGTCAGCCCCGATAATAGCCGTATTGCCGTGTCTTGCCCTTACTCCGCCACTATTGATATTTGGGATACCACGACGGGTGCTCAGGTCGCCATGTTGATCCACCCAGAACTAAGCTGTGCTCCGGAAAATGGCAGTCGGAACTGTTGGATTGGGTGGTCATCCACCGGACGCTATATCCACCTGAAAGGCTACGACTTTGACCATCAACTGCAACTGTACATATGGGATCCTCAAACCGCGCAAATGATTCTGACGCAAGCATTCCGAGGTAAAGGGCCGCTGTGGAGTCCTGATGATCGTTATTTTGCCAGCGGGGGTTCCCTTCAAATGACCATTTGGGATACCACCACTTGGCAGACACAGGAATTGTCCCTACCGTTTGAGCCGCCACCATACGAATGGAATATCGCTTGGAGTCCTGATAGTATCCACCTTGCCAGCACAATCCTAATGGATCAAAGGGCCGTCATCTGGGATGCAACGGGTGTACATCCGCCTTTCGAATTGCTCGGTCATACGTCAAGGGTTTCCGCATTGAGTTGGAGTCCCGATGGTCTATGGCTTGCCACTGGCGATTATGAGGGGACGGTGCGAATTTGGGATGTGAGTAACGGTCAACTGCTGCTGACGTTACCCGGACATCAAGGACAGATTTGGATTTTCTACTGGAAACCAGACGGCAGCCAGCTTGCTGTGCTTTCGGAGGATCGCACGGTGCGCGTGTGGCACGTGAGATAGGAACTGGTTTCAATGGGCTTCAATCTCTAAAAGGGGTCATACCAAATTCGGATAAAAACACACCCCATCCCCAACCCTTCCCCTAACAA
>JAIOHL010000134.1 GCA_019913005.1 Anaerolineae bacterium
TGCTTGGATGGACAAGTTTCGGGCTTTGTTACTACGTTTTGATCGTTTGGATACGGCCTTTTTAGGTGCTTATCATCTCGCTTTTGCCTTGATTAATCTGCGCCACACCTTTGCTCAACCCAATAAGTTTAAATGAGTTCATAAATTGCTTGACAATGTCTCATTCATAAAAGAGTCTACAAGATCATCGGATGGTATCTACATTCAGGCGTGCAGAGCACGGCAATTAGTTGTCGAAGAAAAATCTCCGCTAAAACGAACTGTCCTGCAACAACATGGTTTCCCTCTAGATACATTCGCTTCTCTGCTTAGAAAAGCTCAAATAGGATCAAGTGCAGATGCCTTTGAGAAACTGAGTAGACGTATGCTTGACCATATGAAAGGAACTCTCAAAGGAGAGCAACTCTGGGCATTTGCTTCAGAGAATCTAAACGGATCTCAAAAAAGAAATAATAAACCTCGAACTCAAGCCTCAAGCAAGAAATATAAGGAATTCTAATGTATAGCAAGGTGGTTCATGAGCACCTAATCCAAGTAGCTAGAACTTCGGATGATTGGGTGACCTACAAAGAAGTCATTGATTTTGCAGGTCTTCGGCTGATAGGGGATGCTCTCAGTGGTGCTCTGGGGCGTGTGTTTTATGAGGTCGTGCAAGAAGACCTTGCCCAAGATGCCACCCGCCCGATGTTATCCTCCATCGCCCTGCCCGTTGGGGGTAGTCGCCCCAGCAAAGGTTTTTTTGATCTGGCCCGCGAACTAGGTCGCCTGAAATCCAATAATCCCGACATCGAAGATGAATTTTGGCTGGGTGAGGTCAAAGCCCTCCGCGCCTATTGGCAGAATCGAGAGTAGAGCGGCTGTGAAAATCACCATCACCTTTGAACCGCAGGAAATTGCGACAGTCAAGCGCATTGTGGCGGATAAGCTCGCTGGCAATCGCCGTTTTGTGCAGTATCGCTGGCAAAATAATGTAGCAGGCCCAGCGCCGCAAGTCAGTGATGATGCCCTCTGGCAAGCGCAGATGATGTGTTTGCTGACCACCCAGCAACGCTCTGGCCCCAATAGCTCGATCAATAAATTATTGGCCCGCCATCCCTTTCCGTTATCGCTGGGGACATGCCGCCAGTCAACGGATTTACGCGCAATGACCTTTCAATTGCTAACCGAGGCACAGGGTATTCGTCGTACCAATCGAATCGCGAGTGCTGTAAGTGCCAATTTCATCCGGCTTGAACACGGCGAGTGGGATCATTTACGACGCTGGCGGGATCGCTTAGTCGAGCAGCGTTCGTCTACCCCCGACCCAGCGCATCGGGCTATTGAAGCACAAGCCGCCGATTATATGAATCAATTTGTCGAGTTTGGCCCCAAACAATCGCGCAATTTCTGGCAATCGCTTGGATTGACGCGCTATGTCTTTGTTTTAGATTCGCGGATTATACGGTGGCTACGCCAGCAATTAGCCATTGAAAATGGGCTTCTGACTTCATTCGGTCTTGGAGACAGCGATTATTACCAGTTCATCTCGGATGTGTTGTTCGAGCTTTGTGTAAGGGCCGATGTCTTGCCCTGTATGTTTGATGCGGCAGTATTCGATAGTTTTGACGAATCCACTGAATGGACTGATGACGTGATTTGGTAGGAACATAGCTTTTGGACATGGCTTTACCATATTGAAATCAATCTCTGAGGTCTAATTATGCCAATACCAGCACAAAATGATTTCTTGCAGCCATTTCTAACCATTTTAGGGGACGGGCAAACCATCTCCCGCGCAAAAATACTCTATCGCCTTGCCAAGCATTTTGATATTTCGGAGGAGGAGGCCCAAGCCACCAGCGGCAACCAATTGACTTTGGTCAGTCGGGTGGCATGGTGTGATGTGCATTTTGTGAAGGCCGGATTGGTGGATAAACACCAGCATCATGCCGACAGCCTGCAAGATGAGTTTCGTATCACCTCGCTGGGAGTGCGGGAATTGCGTTTTCGTGCCGATAAGCTGACGGTGGGGTATTTGCAAAGTTTCTATCTGGGCAGCATCCATCGGGGTGCGGGGTCGGATGACAGCACCAGCGATGCCGAATTGCAGTTGTATGAAGAATTAGAGGCGCTGACGGACGAATTTGAGATTTTCCATAGCGTCAAATGGTTCGCCAAAGGGCAGGGGACAGTCGGGGAGGCCGATTTTCTAATTGCCCATCCGCAGCGGGGCGTCTTGGTGTTGGAGGTGAAGGGCGGGCTAATCCATATCGAAAAGGGCGAGTGGTACACCACCAGTCGCACGGGCCGCACCAGCAAAATCCAAGACCCGTGTGAGCAGGCAGATCGGAGTCGGCGGGCCTTACGCGATTGGCTAAATGAAGACCCCCGCACAAGTAAGCTGCATTATGCCCTTTTTCCAGCGGTGGCCCTGCCCGATGCGCGGGTAGATCGGGATATTCGCCCTGATTGCCCGGAAGACATCTTTATTGATATGCGTCATGTGGGGAATTTGCGGCGACGTTTGCATCAGATTTTTGATTATTGGGAGCACCATGCCGATGCTGGAAACAAAAAAATGGATGGGCGGGCGGCGGTCAAGGCGTTGGTCGAATTGCTGGTGCCAACCCGCTCTCTGCAACCGCGCATTGCCGATATTTTTGAACGAGAGCGTCAGAAAATCGAGGAGTTGACGCAGAACCAATTTCGGATTTTGCGCCAATTGCGAAATTACACCCGTGCTGCGATTGTCGGCGGGGCGGGCACTGGCAAAACAATGCTGGCGATGGAAAAGGCGCAGCAGTTAGCCGATGGTGGGTATCGTGTGCTGTTTTTGTGCTTCAATCGCAACCTAGCGGATTGGATTGGACGCACACTGAAAAACGATCAGATTTTTGTAGTGACATTCCACGCTCTCGTCGGTCATGTCAGGCATTGGTCGGGGTATAGTCGAGGTGCAGATTTTGATTATGATCGCTTCACAACCGAGGCTCCTGATATACTTCTCGAAGCGGCATCCTCGTTGCGTATCCAGTCGCCAGAAAAGCTGTTTGATGCGATTATCGTAGACGAGGCACAAGATTTTGAGGATACATGGTGGATACCCTTGCCGGACTTGCTCAAAGACCCGGAAAAAGGCGTATTTTATGTGTTTCTCGATGACAACCAGCGCCTCTACCAAACGATGCCTAATCTGCCGATTGAAACTACACCCTTAGTTTTGAGCGATAATTGCCGCAACACACAACATATCCATGCCCAAATGGCGGGATACGCGATCACACACGATGAAACTGACTGTCTGGGGCCAGAGGGTCGTCCCGTGGAAATCATTCCGGCGGAGACTCCCCAAGCCGCTAAACGCGAATTACAGCGGGTGCTGCATCGCCTCGTGAATGAGGAGAACATCCGATCCGAGGACATTGTTTTGTTGACCCCCGCCTCCGATAAGCGCAGTCAATGGAAAAACGACGAACAGCTCGGCAACTTTATTTTGACGTGGAATATGGATACTGAGATGGAGTTAGCTATTCGTATCTGCACGATCTATCGCTATAAGGGTTTGGAGAGTGCAGTCGTAATCTTGACCGAGTTGAACGAGGGTCGACCTGAATTTCTAACCCAATTGATTTATGTCGGATTGTCGCGTGCCCGGCATCATGTGGTGGTTATTGGGAAGCTACCGAAACCATAGAATAGCATTCTGGAAAGTAGTTTTTGTCTCGTTGTGGCCCAAAGGTTTTGACAACATACAATTTTCTACGTATGTAACGCCCCTTCGTTTAATATCAGATAAAGTTGTAGTTCGAGGATGGCATACATGGTCTGGTCGATATCTTTAGATAGGACGTGGAGTCGTTGTCAAAAACAATATTTTTTTCAATATAAAATGGCATCTTCTACTGCATCTGATGAACAACGCAACCGGGCACAGTTTTTGAAAGAATTGATGTCGCCAGAATTGTGGCAGGGTAAGCTAGTGCATAAAGTCATTGAGACCATAATTCTACCAGCGGTAAAATCGCGGTTTTGGCCGAACCCTGAAATGGTCGTTTCTGAAGCAGTTGCGCTTGCAGAAAGACAATTTGCCTTTTCACTGAACAAAACTTATGAGAGCGTTCCTAAAAAGGAGGCAAAAGGTGATTATTGTGTACTAACGCCCCATTTTTTTGGAACGTCCGATGATCGAGAAATCTTTGATGAAGTTATTGATGTGGTCAGTAATGCTCTGAGAAACTTGCTTATCAGCGAGCAAATGAGATCATTTTTAATGGGAAGGCCGCAATATCGAATCGAAAAAACGCACTATTTTAAGGTCGGAAATACCCAAGTTCAAGCCATCCCAGACTTAATAATGCTAAATAAATTGCGAGGAGGGTTTGACATTATAGATTGGAAAGTGGCAACCACATCTGGGCATTATGACTTTCAGGTTGGGGTTTACGCACTTTCCATAAAAGCCACTGATTGGCTGTTTGAAAAAGCACCGGGAGAAATACATGGTTATGTAATTAACCTCTTGGAGTCGGAACCTGCAATTGCTTTAGCAGACCCCTATAAAGTCAATGATGAGGTTCTTTCCAGCATCATTGATATTGCTTATGAAAAGATTGAGCGTATTGAAGCACTTGTTAAAGGAAGAAAATGGCAAGAGTTGAACATTGATGATTTTATGTTCGCTCGCAGTATTGGAACTTGTGCTTTGTGCAACTGGAAGTCAATGTGTGTGGAGATGAGTAATGGATCACCTGCTAAATTTCTTCCCGATTCTCAACCCAGACCAACTCAGCTTACACTACCGTTTGATTGAGATAGGCTCAATCCCGGAAGGGGTTGATCTTCCGCACAACCTTCAACTGATACGAAAATATGTTCAACGTGAGTATGGGACACCCGCCACTTCGATTATTCGGAATGGGAAACGCTTTCTGGCTGTAGGAATAAAGCCGCGAAAGAAAGACTATCCTGCCATTATTGATGCCCCTATTTTGCAAGGACTTATAGTTCCACTACAACTCACTTCTGATACCATCAAACTCAACTTGACCCATCCCTCAGAAGATGATCAACAGATTATCACAAATTTTCTGGATTTTGATTTACGTTCCGCCCTTCGAGCGGATAACGAACGCCTATGGAAAGGAAACTCGCCATATATTTTTTACACCAAGCGACCCGTACCTCTACGAGATAATACAAACGGGGTGAACTTGTATCCCGGTTTTTCATGTCGTATGCAATTTGTACCTAATGTTGGGTTTGGGCTGGTGATTGACACCCTCAGTGTCTTTACCGACGCTAGAACGCTTGCCGAACGGAAGGCAGACGGGGAGGATTGGCGGAGTTGGATAGGTCGTCATTTTGTATACGAATTTGGTCTCCGTTGGTACTTCATTCAGCTTAAAAACGTTGAAAAGAAAACCATTGCTGAGGCTCAGTTTATTGATCCACGTTCTAGCGTTACCACAAATCTATTTGATTATCTCAATGATCGATGGAAAGACCGAAAACCTGAGCATTTACAGCTGGTAACACGAGACGATTTAGCCGTTACGTATGGATCTTCTACTCAACAAGGCGAGAAATATGCGGCTGCATCACTTATTCGCCTTCGATATAAGACGAATGAGGAGCCAGCACGAAATTACCATAAAGAAACTATCATAGATGCTGAAGATCGATTTCACTACCTACAGAAAATTATTCGCAAATATTTGAATGGCAAGGTTAGGCTAGCGGAAATTCCACTAAGCATCACAGATCAGCCAGCATCTATACCCTATCGCGTCTTTTCAATCCCTTCTCAACTTTTTGGTAAAAATCAAGTTCTACCTGCCCCGCAAATTAACCCACAAACTATAGAGGATAACTGGCGTAAACGAAAGGATTGGCTACAGAACACCAATATTGGAATATATTCACGAAGTGATGGCCTAACAAGCCAATTTTTCATGATGCCATCCAGTTATACAGACGATGAAGATTTAGCAGATCAAATTGAGCAGGATATAAAAAGAGCTGTTCAGAAATACTGCCCAATTCCCTACAATCCTAAACTTGTCGTATGGGATGATGAAAATGCTCAGGATATACCACAGATCCGAGCGGAATTAGGTGAATTAAAGAAATCAATGGTAAATGCTGGAATTTCGTGTGCCGTTGTAGTTTTGCCTACCCATCGCAGTAAGCTCGATACGGGCAAACTGCGAAGACACATAAAAAAGGCGCTTTCGCCTGAAATCCGAACAAAGTGTGTGCAGGGGTCAGAATTAATCCATTTGATGCAAGCTGCTCAAAATAAAGATCGTAAAACTGTTGGTCGTTATCAGTCCTATCTCACCTACACCGCATTGGATATATTAGTTACCAGCGGCTATCGGTTGTGGGTTTTGAACGAGCCGCTCCATTACGATCTATATATTGGTATTGACGTACTCAATAATGTTGCGGGTTTTACCTTCGTTGCAGCAGGTGGTGCAATATGCCGTTTTGTGTCATCGTCGTCAGATCAAAAAGAGCAACTTTCTGCCGAACAAGTTGCTGATGTGCTTGGTAAAAACTTGCGTGAGATTATTCCACGTTTCAAAGAGCTTTCAGGTAGATTGCCAAGCCACATTGTTATTCACCGGGATGGTCGTTGGTATAATAGCGAAAGTCAAGGTTTTAAAATTGTCACTGACAAACTTTTTCATGAGGGACTTTTACCTGAGAATGTTGTCAAGGGTGTGGCTGAAATTCAAAAGACCAATGCTCAACGCTGGAGGATATTTGCACGCGACGAAAATCAGATCCTCAACCCGATAATTGGTACCTATTTCATATTCACACCTCAACGAGGAATAATTTGTACCACTGGATCACCAGCAAGAATACCGGGAACCCCTAAGCCCCTGTTAGTCAATATTGTAGAGGGTAGCCTAGATATAGAGAAAGAGCTACGTGATATTTACTGGCTATCTATGCTTGCGTGGTCTAAACCAGATGGTGTGCAGAGTTTGCCAATTACTATAAAGCTCGCTGATTCGTGGTTAGAACCTATTGGAGCTGACATTAATGAAAATGAGGCTCTATTTCAAGCTATAGCTGATAAGTCCATTATACCCAAGTAATCAATACTGATCCGGTAAGGCATTGAATTTTATGTCATGAGTGACCTTGGATTACTCTCCTACAAGTACCAAACAATGGCGGAGTTGGCTCGACGACTCCGCCGTAATATCTTATTGATCAAGCGGCATTATTATGGATTACCTTTACCAAAAGAGGATGAAGACATTGAGATTGGAAAGGTAATAGTCGAATTTCAAGAAATCTCTAAATTTCTTAGAGATGTTATAAGTCTGAGCGGGGAAGATGCTTGGCCCACAAATTGGTTGGATGAGCCACCACTTCCAAATGCTTTGGTTGAGCAGTTGAGAAAAATACACAAATTGGATAGGCCACAGTATATCAAGGCACTTGCAAGGCTGGAACAACGGCTTCAAGATATAGTGGGATTAACAGAAAAAGATATTTCTCTCCTCGAAGAGATAGCATACACCGCCAGTGTTGATGCGAATAGCGTCTTTCGGAAGCTAATGAGATGGGAGTAAATCCGCTTCTATGGGGGTTATCAACTGATCTTTATAGTCGTTGTCAACGGCTCATCCACTTATCGGCTATTAACCTACCCTATCAAGAACTCTCGCTTTTTTCCCAGCAAGTATCCGAAAAACTATATGACTCGCAGCAGCGAATTAGTGATCTTAAGGCTGGAGATGAGATTCGGGATAATCGATTTTGGAGAGACGCCTACTACGAGTATCAAGACATCTCACGGGAGGTAGCCCTTATAGAGCAATTCGCTATTCCCATACTCATTCGATATAGCGAAACAGATCATATAACAACTCGCTTAGTCGCAAAACTAGGGGAAGAAATTGGGTATCCTCAAGAATTATTGCCAGTCATGACGACATCAAGTAATCAATATTATTGGGCAAAACCTGAGCTGAAGGTTATTGCCATGCCAACAGGCGATGTGGGGGGAGTGCTCGGTTGGCCTGACTTGATACACGAGATGGCGCATATATTGCTAGAGTCTTGGGCTGATTTTCTCCAACCTTTCAGATCAAATTTGAAGCAGTATTACCATAAAAAGCGTCAATCCATCGGCGATCTTGATAGTTCAGAAAGCGCCAATAAATGGCTTGGACAAATGAAACTTACATGGGGAAATCATGAAGCTGGTGTATGGCAAATTGAAATGGCAGCAAACTTGATCGCTACTTTTGTCATAGGACCTAGCTTTGGATGGCAGCATATCCGATTATCAATCAATCATAGTAATAACCCATTTAAGCCCAGTCCGGGCGATCCTTTAGAAGATCACCCAGCGGATCAAGCGCAACTTGAGAGCATTTCGGAGATGCTTATTTTGATGGATCTAAAAAACGAAAGTGATCTTTTGCTTCAGCAATGGGAAGAGATTATAGGAGTGAGCCGTGTGGATCGTCCTCAAGGTTATGACTTGTATTATCCATCTGAACTTCTTAAAGGGATTGCTCAGACCGTATTTGACGGTTGTAAGGCCAAAGGATTGATACCCTTTACCCACAACAAACGGCATCCACAAACAGCTATCATTGTCAACCTGATAGATCAGGGATGGCGGCAGTTTAGAGAATCTTCAAAAGATTATCCGGATTGGGAAGAGCTTGCTGATCGAAATCTAAAACAATATCTCAATGATACTCTGTAACGCCCCCACGTATATTAGGTGAATCGTAGCAGAAGCTTTCAGGAGGATAAGTTGGTTGACGAAATCATGAGTGATGATGCGTTGGTCGAGGGGCTACGGCGAGGCAACTCGCAGGCACATGCCCAACTCTGGCAAAAGTATGGCGATCATCTAATACGTTTTTTGCAATCCTTGGGAGCCGACCCTGATGATGCTGCCGATGCTGCCACCGATAGTGTAGCCCGTGCAGTTGAGAAAATTGATCAGTTTGATCCACAGAAAGCTAAAGGGCAATCGCCTTTCCGTAACTGGCTATTCACGATTGCTCGGCATCTGTGGCATGACCAACAACGTAAGCAGAAGAATGTCACTTGTTTAGGTGAGGAATTTTCGAATAATCCATTCGGCATTTCAATGGATGGGCCTCCTATCGCAATAGTTGAAGCATTAAACAGTGCTCTATCTACCTTGCCAGATAATCAGCGTCAAACCATAACCATGCACTTTTACGAGGACTTGCCATTAAGTCAGATTGCGCAGCTTATGGGAGTTCCAGAAGGAACGGTACGGCAATGGAAAAAACGGGCTCTAGCTGCACTTAAGTCAACATTGCAAGATATGCCCGTTTTTTCCGATTTTGTTGATCATAAATAACATCACGCGGAGGTATCGTATGAATCAGAAACCTGAAATGAGTTCTACTGAAATAGAGCAACTCTTGATTTCAATGGCAACAAATAACACCCTAGACGTGGATTTGTCTGATGCAGAGATTGATTTGCTGGTGATGAATATCCCATCTGTAAATCGAGCAGAGCAACTTGGTACTCAGGCACTTCTCAAAATGCAAGCTGCACAACGTAAACGCGAACAGCGACTCCCTAGTTTTGCTTTGGGGCAGTTTCTTGCTGATGCCCGTTTAGCCATGGGCCTAACTGTACATCAAGTTGCAAAGGAAGTTGCTATATCAACAAGCGAGATTGAGGCCTTGGAAAGTGGAACATGGTTTGTTGACCAGATTATCCAGAAATTCCCATCAAAGGTCATGGTTCGGCTATTAAGGGTTATAAAGCTCACTGTGGAAGACTTTGCTGACAAATTGATCGAGGTTACGAACAAAGCTTCGCTCAAATTTAACCAATCCACTGTTTATGCTCGGTCTGGAAAAGCCTTAAATAGCAAATCAGTACAGATGATTGAGGTTGTTACCGAATACATCGGCGAGTTACAACACCTATCTTCTTAGGTCCTTCCAAAAGTGAATTGATAGGAAAAGCCTGCAGAAAGTAGGTTGGCTCAAGCAGTGGTTATCCACGAGGGCTTTTCCAATTTTAGCCAAAGGGGCAAATTAACTTAACAGAAGAGAACTTCTGGTAACTGATTTTTACCCCTTCATGCGAAATTTAGGTTGGTTACTACCTACTATTTCTCTACTTTTCACTGACTCGAGCTTCGGGATGGCTGCCCCTCCACTGAATCGGGGCAAGCTCAAGTTCAAAGTAATCCGAGAAGCAAAAAAAGATGGCTAAAGAAGGGAATGTTTCCTTTATTTTATACCCTCCCCCTGCCCCAGTCGTTCCGACGCCGGGCGCTTGGGCTTTGCAAATGGATTGTTTTAGAGATCAAAACGTCAAAACCTTATCGGCCTCTACAACCCATTGAGCAAGCTGGCTCATCGTACTGATTTCTGTACCGTCTATCAAAGCAGGTTGAGTAATGCCACGTGCTTCGCAACAACTGCCACAGAGTTTGACCTGTCCCCCCTTATTGATGACTGCTCGAATCATGCGCTCGATATTGTAATAGCCCTGTGGGGTTTTTTGGTTGACGATGGCACTGGTAACGGCATCTGCCATCAGAAAAATCAGCACCTCGACTGCGGGGTGTTCTTTTTGAAGCGCCATTGCCAAACGCAGCGCGTTGTAGGCTTTTTCTGAGCCATAGGGGGCATCGTTGATCATAAATAAGATTTTCATTCGGCTTTTTCTCCTAATAACGCTTGGGTCGTTAATTGAATGACCTCCAAGGCATCAAGGCTTCCTTGCGCCTCGCCCTTTTCAAAATCACCTTCGATACTACCCATTTGGTTTGTGATATGCGCAAAACAAACGACGTTTCGCCGGAGGGTTTGAGCAAAGGCATAGAGAGCCGACGCTTCCATTTCGACCCCAAGAATGCCAGCTGCGCGAGCTGCGTCAATGGCGGTTTCCGTTTCACGGAATGGCGCGTCGGTTGTCCATGTCGTGCCACGAAAAATAGGACGTGAAGCAAGCGATAACATAGGCTCTAAGGCGCTCAACAAGGTCGGTTGGAGGTGGCTGTAATCCGAAGGGGGCAAATAATGATAGCTAGTGCCTTCGTCGCGCAGAGCTTTTTCGATCAATACAAAATAGGGTGGCTGCCCCAATGCGAGAATTTGTCCAGCTGAGGTAATACTGATGAGCAGTTCACAACCACAAGCAAATAACTCTTCGGCGACCAACACCGCAAAAGAAGCCCCGACCGCCTGTGGAAGTATTCCATACTCAACGCCATCGAGAGTAAAGGCATAAAGGCGCGTATGATAACACGCCCAATGCGGATGCCGATGCGCCTGACCTGTATCAACCAGATATTGGGCTAAATCACCATCAGGATCGAGAATACATACCTGTGGGATAGAGGCCTCAGCAAGCCCTTTCTGTCGCCGTGCTTCGCGCAGCAAATTGACAGGGGTGAATATGGAAGGCGCATCATAAACCTTATGATTAAGCAATGGGACGTGAGAGAGAGGCATCATGTGATCTCTTATCGGGTTCAGGTAAGGATATGGATAAACGAGGAAGCGTTTCAGGCAATAGAACAATAGTGACAAGGCTAGAGGTCAATGTGAGCAAGCCAATAGCAACCACCGCTGCTTGCAGGGTGAACAAATCGGCCAAAATGCCCCCAAAAAGCGCACCAAAGGCATACCCGCTGTCCCGCCAAAGCCGATAGACCCCCAGTGCTGAGGCACGCCAGAGTGGATTCGCCACATCACTGACTGCTGCCAACAGTGTGGGGTAGACCATGCCAGTACCAATCCCCATGATGCCTGCCGCGATGAGCCAACCGACGTAATCCGTGAGCAACGCCAACAGCAAAATACCTACCGACTGAAGCAGTAAGCCGCCTGTGATAAGGGGTTTGCGACCCAGACGGTCACTTAATGGGCCGGTCAATAGTTGACTGCTCCCCCAGACCGCTAAATAGACTGCGCCAATGGTAGCAGCTTGTTCTACTCGCAGGTCTTTTTGCAAGGCTAAGAGTGGCAACAAGCCCCAAATGACGACATCATTCAGGTTGTTGACCAAACCGCTTTGGGAAAGACTAAAAAAGGTTCTATTTTGCCAACTGACTTGTCGGAAAATCTTGCCAAAACCCCAGCTTTCGGATGCTGTGGAGGCGTGGATGGCTTCGTGCTGAACGTGTCCCATGGTTTCTTGTACCCAAACGAGAGTAATCAGCAACCCACTCACCACAAATACGATTCCCATATAGAAAGGATACGGGCGTAAGGCGGTTTGGGATGCAATCCAGCCACTTGCCACTGTCGAGAGTGCCATTGCGAGATAACCTGCGAATTCATTCAGTCCCATTGCTAGGCCACGTCCGGCTTTCCCTACAAGGTCTATTTTCATAATGACAGCGGTTGACCAACAGAGACCTTGGTTGATACCCAACAGCACGTTGGCAAAGACAATCCATTCCCAACGCGGCGCAACTATCACCAGCAGTGGTACGGGTAAGCCAATCAGCCAGCCTGCAACCAAAAGGGGTTTGCGTCCCCAACGATCTGCATTACGTCCGGCAAAAAGATTGGTGAGGGCCTTCACAATGCCAAAGCTGATGATGAAAGATAAGGTGACACTCACCGAGGCGAGATCAAATTCCTCAGCCGCAATTTGAGGAACGAGGGTACGCTCCAAGCCTACCATCGCCCCTACAAAACCATTGACCAACACCAGTAGAGCAAATTGCTGCCAGTTGGCCCGCAGTCCAAGCCGGATCGATGGGGTATTCATAATGCCTTTCGGACGCCAGAATGGGTCGTTTTTATCATGAACATTGTAGATTGACTTGTGTTATGGTGAAGGAATTAGCGCCGTGCCATTAGCCCATAATGATAGGGACAGCAGGCCTCCAAATTGACCCATTCAATTTGCTGAAAGCCAGCCTCTTCCAGCCACTCTTGACACTGTTCCGGGCGTGGGCGGATAGTCAAAGACGGGCCACGTGGGGTCGGAATGTCACTGCGCCAGTGCATGACAAACAGCATTCCTCCTTCGCGCAACACGCGGTGTGCTTCCCGTAACAACCAAACAGGTTGTTCTAGGTGCAGTAGGTTGAAAATCAGGGCGTGATCTTGGGTACCGCTTTCCAATCCACTGCCATGGGCGACAAAATCCCGTACCTCGACCCGCACATTGGATAATCCGAGCACATCGGCCTTCTGTTGGACACGCTCCACCATCAGTGGCTCAATGTCCAATGCAGTGACAACCCCGTGCGTGTGCTGCGCGGCTGCCAGAGTGAAAGTGCCATAACCACACCCAAATTCGACGAGATGTCCCGTTAACCCACTGGTGTTGAAGAGTATTTGCAGGGTGGCATCGGCATCAAAGAAACTCTCCCAATAAACCTCTTCAGGCATCCCACTTTCACGTACCTTCATAGACTGCCCCTGTTCTCTGCCAAGATGTTTTCCGGTTCCCCACCGCCTGTGACCCGCTGGCTCCTATCATGCGGGTTCACCGATTTGTGCATTAAGGTTCGCCTGTCGGATCGTTGCAAATTCAGCGGGTGCAGGGGTCTGATTCTGCTGCACAAAGGTAACAAATGCTTCGCGGTCATGATATTGTAGAGCCGGATTGAACCGCCGCTCAAAGCCAATCGTGGAGCTTGGTTTACCACTCATGGCACGTCCACAAGCTGATCCAGCAAAGTGGCTGGGATACACCTCTAAGGTATCTTCTAGTTGAAGCAGCTTGTTAAAGACACTGTCATAAAGCTGCTCGGCAAACGTAGTCGTGTGGTTTTCGCCATGCAAATCCGGGCGACCCACATCGCCTACAAACAAGGTATCCCCCGTCAAGACAAACCAAGGGGTTTCAGTACGTACTTTGTCGCCCACCACGAGACACACGCTGTCAGGTGAATGACCGGGGGTGTGCAATACTTGGATGTAATCATTGCCCAATTCGATAATATCCCCATCGTGCAGTGGACTGAACGGAAAGTTGACTTGGGCTGACTCATGTAAATAAAGCCTTGCCCCTGTCTGCGCAGCTAAGACTTGTGCCCCCGACAGATGATCGGCTTGGACATGCGTTTCAAAGATTGCCACAATCGGAGAATTCGCTTGTTGAGCAAGGGCAAGGTAATCCTCGATATGCTCACTATGTGGATCAACGACGGCGAGTTTAGCCTTACCTGTGCAACCGAAAAGATACGAAGCACAGCCTGTTTGTGGATGAAGAATTTGACGAAAAATCATGGCAGTCTCCAATTCATTCGTTGGTTTCAGTGGGTAATTGAGCGAGTAACCAATCAGGGTAGCCTTCATGCATCCGCCGCACTTGATAGCCCTGCACGCTGAGGAGTTCGACGGCTTCATCCGCAAAGACACAGTAAGGCCCGCGACAGTAGGCCACAATTTCTTGCTCTGGGGCGAGTTCACTCAGGCGCTGTTCGAGTTCCTCAATGGGAATGGAACGCGCTCCCGGAATGTGTCCTTGGACATACTCAGGGTTAGGGCGCACATCCAGCACCACCAAATCTGGCTCATCGAGGCGTGCATAGAGTTCATGGAGTGTGATTGGCTCTAGGGCAGCCCGATTGGTGAAGTAACTCTCGACCAACTGGTTGACTTCGGCTAACTGCGCTTGGGCGATCTCGCGGATGATTTGAATGAGGCGAAACACGGAGGGGTCAGTCAGCCGATAGTAAACGTGTAGTCCCTGTTTGCGGGACGCAATCAGGCGTGATTCGCGCAATCCCTGTAAATGCTGGGAAGCATTCCCAATCGTCAGCGCTGCTTCCTTGGCTATTTCTTCTACACTGCGTTCCCCTTGGGCGAGGATGTCCAGTATTTCGATCCGGTGTGGGTTAGCCACCGCCTTAGCGATGCGGGCAAATTGTTCGTTTAAGGAGGTCTTGAAATCGCGGTGGTTCATCTCTTATTCCAGTATTCTATAGAATTATAGAATACTATACTGGAAATCGGATGAGTTTGTCAAGCCGCCGAGATTACAAGTTGTGGCTGATGGGTATTTTTAGTTAAGTGAGTCGAGGGCTATGACTTCAGGGTCGCTTCCCGTCGCTGTACCGTCATGGGGAGTCCGTCTCGAGGACGAAGTGTAATTAAGGCTTCAGGCTGTACCTTGTATCCATCGGTGAGTGTCAGACGAGACCGTTGGGCAATAGTTGCCAAAATCAATTGGGCCTCGACCATCGCAAAACTGTTGCCAATACAAACGCGCGGCCCACTACTAAACGGGAGGTAGGCTAATTTGGGGAATTCTCTCTCATTTTCTGGACTGAAGCGTTCTGGTCGAAAGCGTTCTGGGTCGCTCCACCAGCGTGCATCATGGTGCGTCGCATAGGTAATGATGTTTACTTCACTCCCTTTGGCAATACGGTAGCCGCCAATGTCCACCGTTTCAATGGCTTGTCGACTCATGCTCCATACCGGAGGATATAACCGCATCGATTCTTTGATGACCCTCTCGGTATAGGGGAGGCGTTTGAGGTCGGCCAAGGTTGGTGGATTGCCCTGCAAAACAGCGTCTAGTTCGTTGTGTAATGTTGCCTCAACTTCAGGGTGCTGGGCCAACAAATACCAAGTCCAATTTAAGGCATTCGCCGTGGTTTCGTGCCCGGCGAGGAATAACGTCACCACTTCGTCTCTGATTTGCTTATCATTCATGCCGTTGCCGTACTCATCCGTTGTCATGAGCAGCATCGAGAGCAAGTCGCCACGATCCACTGCCGAAGTCCGTCGCTCGGTGATCAGGCGGGCGACCATCTGATCCATTGCCTTTCCAACACTGGCTTGGCGAATATGGGCGGGAGTTGGTAGCCAGAGGGGAAAGATGTCCACCCCAAAGGCAAGATTCTGAAAAACTGAGACGGCTTCGGCAATCTGTTCGGCATCCCCCGCCAAATCTGTGTCTAAGATGGTTCTGGCAACAATGGCAAGCGTCAATTGCATCATCGCTTCTGCCACATCAAGGGTGCTGCCGTCACGCCAACTATCGAGCATTTGCTGTGTATAGTTGACCATGATAGTCGCATAGGTCTCAATCCGACGGGCATGAAAAGCAGGTTGCATCAGTTTGCGCTGCTGCCGCCAATAGTCGCCATCACTGGTAATTAAGCCATTACCGAGCAGACGTGCCAAACCACGCTGTTCATCCTTGTATTTAGCCGCTTTATGAAATTGATCGGCCTTTTCGACCAGCACTTCATGGATATGGTCAGGATTGGAGAGAAGGTAGACGTGGTTGGTATCCCCAAATTGAAGATGCACCATGTCCCCGTAGGTTTGGAACCAGTCCATCATTACCCCAAGGGGGT
>JAIOHL010000135.1 GCA_019913005.1 Anaerolineae bacterium
ATACATCCACAAGCAAAAATCATCAAAATCTTCTATGATCATGCCATCTCTCGCTGGACTCGGTTCTTGTTTGCAACCTTAACCTTATCCAACGAGAGATTTTTTGCCTATCCCAATTTATCTAGCATAACGCCCTAATAGCTTTCATCCTATCCAGTTCTGCTCTGAAAGAATCATCAGGTCGATAAATATACTCTCCGTTTTTCCATAACATCCTTTTGTATTGAATCATGATAAAAGCGCGATAGTTTTCATGATAGAAAATGAGATCAACGCCCGTTGTATGTTCTAATTTGTTGCGATTGGCGTTGATAATGGTTATTTTCTTGGAGCCTTTCGTAAAGATTTTGGCACCTATTTGATACGGAATACTTTGCCAATCTTTAAATAAAGTATCCATATCATGTCTTATCATATCATCCTCTCTTATCTCAACTGAAGACAGACCAGCAATAAATGAAGGTGGGTTTTCATTCATATCCGTAAAATGATAATTCGTGCTTTCCTTTATCGAGTCAGTGTCAAATCCAACCATTTTTAGGGCGAGGTAAGTTGCATCTTTTTCTTGGGCAAGTATTTCTGGTTTATTCCCCACAAAGTAAGGAATACCCTTCTTTCGCATTTGCTCTAACTTATCAAAGCTATCTTCTATAGTTGGACGTTCATTTTTAATTAGGTTAACAATTTCTTTCCAAGTTTTATTTGGAATTCGTTTTCCTTCGGAACTTAAAACCTCTTTGAATATGCCTTGGCTTTCTTCTGATAACTGTGCCTCGATAAATCCAAATTCTATAGGAGGATGGACACTAATATGGTGAGAAAAATGTAATCTACGCTCTGATGTTGCGGTTTTTCCTCCGCGAGTTGCTAAAGCTATGTAGTGAACGGCCTTATCCCCAAATGATAAGATAAAGATTTCTAATGCTTGTGGTTTCCAATCAGGTTCACTAAAGTTGGCAGTAAAAGCATTATTCTTTTCTATTCGGGTCAAGATAGAACCAGCAAGACCTTCTTCATTGAAAATTTTTAGGCAACCTGCGTAGTTGTCGCTCATTTTGTCTAATCTCTCAATTTGATTTCTGGTTTACCTTGATTGCTAGATGAGGTCGTTCAAGAAGAGTTCGTTAGAATGGAAGTTACCAGACCACCAGACGAACGAGGCATCTCCATGAACGACACCTATATTGTAACGCTGTACGTGATAATTGAAGATACCTTGAACCTGATGAGCTATGTCGATGATAGCCGTGCGCAAGTGAAAGCGGCGGAGGTGCTGACGGTGGCGATTGTGGCGGCCAAATACTTTGAAAATCATCAAGCGCGAGCATTGGGGGTGCTGATCGGGATGGGCTACATCCGGCGGATCAGCGCGTCCCGTTTTAATCGGCGCTTGCACCAACTGGGTGGGGTCTTGGAAAGCCTCATGGGGGTGGTGAGTGACTTGTGGAGCGGTGGCGAGGTGTTTGTGATCGATACCCTGCCCGTTCCGGTGTGCAAGCGTGTGCGAGCCAAACGCTGTCGTAAGGTGCAAGGACGGGAGTTTTATGGCTATTGTGCCAGTAAGGATGAGCATTACTTTGGTTGGCAGTTGCATCTGGTCTGTGATGCCCAAGGCATTCCGGTCGCTTTTGATTTACTGCCGGCGCGTTGGGACGAACTGGTGGCAGTCCAAGCCTTACTGGCAACCTTAGCCGAAGGGAGTTGTGTAGTGGCTGATAAAGGCTACATCAGCTATAAGGAGCAGCTTTTGGCTTATCTCAACGGCGGCGTGCGTTTGGTTGCCAAGTTCCGCACCAATATGCGGGGTAATAGTGAGGCCGATGCTCGCTTGATCCGTCGCTACCGTCCGCGCATCGAAACCCTCAACAGCCAATTGGAGAAAATGGGCCTTCAGCGCCTTCATGCTCGTACCAATCAGGGCTTGGCTCTCAAAGTCTTGGCGTCCCTATGCGCTGTTGCCCTTTCCAATGCTCTCTAGCAATCAAGGTTCTGGTTTCTAAATTTATCACCCACGACTAAGAATTTGATTTATCTTGGCGTCGGCATCCACGACGATTTGCTTCAATTCGGCAATGCGTTCAGCAATCGCCTGTAAACGGTCTTCGCTGGCCTCCAATTGATTCAAGAGGCGGTTGCGGAGGGTGGCTTCTTGGCCGACGGGTTGGAGCGTTTGGAGATTGGCGCGGAGATGCTCCTGCCGTCTGTAGATTTCTTCGCGCTCGGCATTGAGTTTGGCTTCTTCAGTGGCTGAGGATTCCTGCCGTGCCAATTCAACCGCGATTTCACCCAATATCCCCAAGAGGGCTTCCCGAATCGTGTAGTTTTCTAGGATGCCGCGCAGCCGTTGATAGTTCATCTTGCGGATTTCTTCCTGCCTGACGAGGGGCGAACGCTCGCGGCGGGTAAATTCGACGGTGGAATTTGCCTCAACTGCTGTCCGCCAACGCCGTTCATTGAGAGTTTCGGCATCTGGCTTGCGGGTATCGTAAATATCATAGTTATTGAGTTTATTGCCTTCTATAGTGACGGTCAGGGGCTTGGTGGTGGTGTTTTCAATGGTGGTAGTCGTGACTCGGAGTTGATATTCGTCAAATATGAGATAGGCATCTTTGATCGAGAGGCCAGTAGATTCACGCTTATGACTTACCTCATCTTTGATGTTGACCCCCAATTCGACGGCATAGGGCAAATAAACATCATTGCCGTCTTTGGTAAAGGCCACCACCGCCTCCCCTTTATAGTCACCATCTTCGACCAGCGTGACCGGACCGCGTTCGAGGGTCAGGCCCGTCGAATTTTTGAAACGCAGGGCTGCGACGGGGTGCTTGGCAAATTTGGCGGGATTATAAAGCAGTTCGCGTTGATAGCTGACTTCGGCACTGATAATTGGGACAAGGGCCGATTCACCACGTTTGACGGATACGGGGGCGGTGACGATATATTGGAAAAACTCGCCTTTTTCGCTTCCTTCGGCGGTGGGTTGCATCGCTCCCCCTGCTGCACCTATCCCAGAGTGGGGAGGCAAACCTTTCCGAAAGAAACGGGGGGCAGATTCATCGGCTTCTGCCATCAGGAAATCAGCGGGTGCAGGGGCGGCAAACATACTATCTACCATCCCTGTTGACTTTGCGGCGGCATATTCAATGGGGCCGGGGGCAATACGCGATTCATCTTGCACAATTGGGCGTTCGGGGATGCGAGAGGCGTAGAGGTCATAAATAAACGAAATTGGCTGACCTGCCACCAGTGTGACCTGCACATCTTCCAAATCTTCCTCAAGGCGATTATCAAATAAACCCCAGCCTTGCAGGAGGGCCTTGCCTGTTTCCTGTGTTTTATCATTAGGGTCGGTTTCCGCCACTATGCGATAACTGACGCGCCATGTGGGGCTGGGGGCGACATAATGGACGACTAATTGATGCTCCCCTTCACTCAGTCGCAGGGCCACCGAACGGCGGGAGTCTTCGCTCATGGCGGTGTCGAGAAAATACGTCAGGTCATGGGTGGCGAGTTCATCCTGAATTTGCACGGCCCGCAAATCGGATAATTTGAAAAAACGGACTTGTCCGTCCTCCGTCAAAAGAGATACTACCGATGGAGCAACATTGTCAAAATTGATGAACGCTGCCTCCAGATGGGCGACTTGATGGGCAAAAGATTGACCCATATCATCCAAGCCGATAATGCGTCCAGTATAGGTTTCGTGGCTGCCGGGGGTGATTTCGATGGTGAAAGTCGCCTGTCGTCCGCGCAGATCTCGTAAGAGGTCACGCAGACTGCCCATATCCGACAGATTGATCGAGCTATTGGCAAGGCGATCTTCCCGATCCATCGGCGTTTGATAATGGATGCCGAGGATTTGCCCCCCGGCCCGATCAAAAACGGCGAGGCTTTTCAGAACATCATTAATTTCATCGTGGCGGAAGGTAAGTGTCACATCTTGACCACTGACGTGACCCTCACGCATAAAAAAGCCGACGCCGTGTTTATATAACACCATCTGGCGAACGGGTATGGGTAAATGGCTCATTCGGCGGCCTCATCCAACAGATACCGGGAAATGAGATGGGCGGTGTGGTTCAGGCTGTCTTGATGGGTGCGCTCATAGGCATGAGAGGCGTCCACCCCCGGCCCAATTAAACCAACCCGCGCTGGGCCACCCGCGTGCCAATAGGCTGTGCCATCCGAGCCGTAATAGGGGTAAATGTCCACTTTATGGGGAATTTCAAAGGCCTGAGCCAAACGACGCAGTTTGTTGTTCATCAGGAAATGATAGGGGCCACCGCTGTCTTTAACACAAATGCTGCATGAGTATTCATCGCCATTTTGTCCATCGCCTAGCGCTCCCATATCAATCGCTAGGAGTTCGGCTAAATTATCTGGCAGACCCGCCGACCCCCCATGACCCACTTCTTCATAATTGGCAATCAAAATGGCGGTGTCTTGGGCGGGGCGTAATCCGGCATCGCGTAGGGCGATCATCGCACCGTAAATCGTGGCGACACTGGCCTTATCATCCAGATGGCGGGAGCGCACAAAGCCTGTATCGGTCACTTCCACACGGGGGTCAAGGAAAACAAAATCACCAACGTCTATGCCCAATTCACGGGTGTCGGCGGCGCTTTTCACTTTAGCATCAATACGGACTTCCATTAAATCATCGCTGCGTTCGGCTGTGCGGATGTTTTTGTTGACATGCACACTGGGATTGGAGGGCAGGATTGTGCCCCGATAGCGCCGATCATCATGGGTGCGGATGGTACAGCCTTCAAATTCAACCGCCTGCCACATAAAACCGCCTAGCTGGGTTGTTTTGAGGCGACCACTGCCTTTAATTTCCTTGATCATCAGGCCAAGCGTATCGGTATGGGCAGTCAGGCCGCGTGGGGCCTCGCTGGATGTGCCCTGCCAATAGGCGATTAATGCGCCTTTGGTGGTTGAGGAGATGGTCAGGCCGGGCAGTTGTAAATCTTCAAAAGCATTGTGGACGTAATTGATAGCTTCGACATAATACCCGGTGGGGCTGGGGGTGTTGAGCAGGTTGACCAAAAATTCGGTCATGGCTTCGACGTTGATATTTAGATCGCTCAAGATAGTGGCTCCTTCAAAAGTGACGGGATATTTTCAGCGTATTATATGCCCGTGTGGGGGTTTATGAAAATCATATATCCGGCGGGCTAAGAAATATATAACAAAGGCATTAGTTCGCGCACTAAAACGGGATGCACTTATCAAGTGATGTCATTTGTTATGGATGATAGCCATAATTGTCCGTTAGAAAAATGGATTTATGGTAGGGGGTAAATAGCAAACACCTCACCCCCAAAGGCTTGTCCAATATTGGTGGAAATCGCATGAATCAGGGACATCAGCCTAGCGACTCGATCAATATCGTAGGGACGCAACCTGTTGCGTCCGTACTCAAAACTGTTTACCCATGCGGTTTACCCGAGTATCATCCAAGTTCGAATATCGGACAAGCCTCCAACCCCTCTCCGAATGCTTTCAGAGAGGGGGAGCAGAGCAACAATGTTCATCATTAAATTTCAATCGGGGCATCGTCAAACGGTTGGCGGCGGGACGAAAATTTGGCACGGGCGGCGATTAAATCCAGATGGGGCATGTGCTGTTCGACAAGGGCAAAAACCTCGGTGGCAAGCTGGTAAAAATTCGGTATGGCTTGGGTGGGGTCATCACGCATCAGGGTATAAATACGTGGTGCAAGATTGGGCGGTTTAATTGCCATTTCATCGGCAAGGCTGGTCAGGCGTTTGAGATCGGGGCGATAGATATGATTGAGGGCCAAGAGCGCCGCAACCAGATGAAAGGTGGCTTCGGTTAGCATCCGATAGAACTCGAATAGTTCCCTGCGAAACAGGTGCATGTCCAGATTTGTCCCCATTGCAGGCAGGTGCATCAGAAGGAGTTTTTCTGCAAGGGCATCGGGATAAATGGCGGCTTGGGTTTGCCATTGTTCAATCAGGGGCGCACCGTGCAAAATCAGCACACGCCGGATGGAATAGAGGGTTTCCAATTTATGCCCGTTGGTATCGAGATGCAGGATTACATCCTCCAAAATGTGCTGCATGGCAGTGACGGTGCGGTGATTGACATCTATTTTAAATCCTGCCCTATCGTCCCCACCGATATGGGCCGATTCTTCCCAGAATAGGCCGTGTTCGGAATCAGGAAAGGCTAGATGTGTCTCGAAACCACGTATAAAAACAGGAGTCTTTAAAAGGGGTTCAAATTGCTGCATGGCGGCACGGCGTTCATCTTCGGTAGGAGCACGATACCAAAAACAGGCGATGTCGAGATCGGAATATTGATCGCCTAGACCACGTGCTACCCCACCTAGCAGGGCGACAGCGGCGATGTCAGGCAGGTTAGCATAAATTGGGGCAATTTTCTGGGCAAGGGCTATACGCCAGTTGTTCATTTTTATAGTCCGATTGTCCTTTGCAAAACCCACCATGTCACCTATGCCTTATTATGTCATGCTTCCCATGAAACCGGGGCGGTGTTGGGATAGATTGGTGTTAGGAGAGAAGCCATTATCAAGTGAATAAATTCAGCGAGGTGCATTATGTCGAATGAAGTAAGAGAGAGAATCCAAGTAGATGATCTTGGCACATATCGGCGCGGACAGCGGGTGGTTGAATATAACCCGTCGGTGGCGGAAGTATTTGTTTCCCGATTGACCCAATTGGCGTGGTTGGTAGTCAGCGTGATTGATCTGCTGATCGTGACACGGTTTGTGCTGAAACTGCTGGATGCCAACGCCGCCAACAGCTTTGTAGATTTCATCTATGATGTCAGCTACCCGTTTGTCCGCCTATTTAATGGCATTGTCGAGTCCCCCACGTTTGATAATGGGGCGATCTTGGATGTGCCTTCGATTATCGCACTGGTGGTGTGGACGCTAGTCGCCGGGGTACTGATTGAGTTGTTTTGGATTCTCTTTGCGGGAACCGGGCGCACGCGACGTGTTACCACAATTGAGCGCAACGATTACTAATTCCCGTAGGGTGTTGAAAAAGGACAGGCTTGGTGGTCTGTCCTTTTTGTTTTTGCTGCGAATTATCATCCCCCACCAGCAAATATATAGACCGTATAACGTTCCGGATTGCTCGTATCAATCAATATCTCTTGAGTAAAATCTACTGACACATACTTCCCATACAAATAACTCTCCATTTGAGAGGCTTTTTCGTTTAATCGGCCATTCAAAACGTCCGCACCTGAAGTTTTTCCAGTAAACAAAGATGGCTCAATAGATGTGGAAGCTATAAACATATCTAGATCTGCCGGACTCATCTCAAATGAGGCATCCGCCCCATATGCTTGCAAACCAAAACAAGAGGATTTTAGGTTGTGTGCGCTTGGCGGTAGCTCAAATTGGGCTAAATATTCGATCTGTTCAGGATCGGATTCTTCGCATCCCGAGAGGGAGGATATGCCACGAATAGCATATCCTATAATTCCTATTACACAGCAAGGTATGATGAGAATAAGCAGGCAGAAAAATCGTTTTAAGGTCATAATTCAAAAACCTTGATGACTTTTTACTCTTGAATTACCCCACCACAGGAAATTATCTCAAAATCGGTGACGCTGATCCACCCTCCTTCGATAAAACCGCCTCCAACATGAGTGGGATAGCCGTAGTCAGAGTCGTAACTTACCGAGCAGAAATCTAGACATTCATCGGCCAATTGAAATAATGTCTCCACCGGGTCTTGCATGGGGTATTCGTATCGGCCTAATTCAGTTTGGCAACCCGTTGATGGGTCATTACAATAAGGATTCTCAGCTTTGACCATTATGTCGTCGCAGATAGTAGCTTTTGCTGTACCCATACCATAGATGCCACTCTGCCCAACGGACTCATAGGTGATTATGTAATCCTCTGGTTGAAGCGTTTCCCACTTTTCTTGCTGTTGCCTGACTTCAGCGTGATGGTTTTTGACGGCCCGATCTCGCTCAATATACAGCGCCAAGAAAACCAAGCATATACAGGCCACCGTTAAGGCTAGGCCAGCTAAAATAACCTCTGTCAAACGATAGACGCAGTTATTTAAACGGTTATTCCTCTTTCTAAGGCTCAACTTATCTTCTATTTGCGAAGGCTCAATCCACAAGTCATCATAAACAACTTTTCCACCATATGCCTCAATTACGATGACAAGAGGCCAGGTTGAAAGTGGCATGGCCTCAGCGAGAATGTCCAGTTTTAGGTAATCTTCAACAATTGCCGAACTCCACCAAATCCATTCCCGATCATGTAAATCGGAGAGCCATGTTTCTAGGTTGAATCTCTGATAATTCAACAACCAATCGGGAAGAAACGATTGGGCCTCATTTGGCTTGATGAAATCCCCTAAATCTTCATCACAAAACCTGCCCCAACTTGCAGCTACTTCCCACACGGATTTTAATTTCAAGAGCAAATCGGCGTTATCTACTGACCGCACTAGAATCGTTTTAGCCATTAAAGGCGGGTGCGTGTCAGGGCGTGTTTCTTGAAGATTTAGCTGCTCGTCGAGCATTTGCTGAAGCCTTGTATCTCTAATTATGCCTCGAAGCCGTAACCCAGTAATTCGCTAAATTCTAGGTCGAATACTTGATTATCTTTGAGATGAGTCGTTATCAGGTCAAGGCGATATATCTCTTGTTCAATCTCATAGATGCGCCGACACAATTGGTCAATTTCTTCACGCTCTTCGCTGGAAATATCATCTTTCCCGTAAAGTGAATAACCTCGACCTCCGCCATGCCCATAGGTTGGCTCGGTACTACGGATAAGATAGGAACGCACGCGCCGAGAATCCTTTAGGAATTCCTCTAGAGTTTCGTTCCGTTTTCCCAACCGAGCGACTAGCCCCTCGCGTCGTTTTTGAATTGCTAATTTGATTTCTCGACCTGTTTTCTGAAAGCGCAAGTTCGACATTTTTAATACAGTGCCTTTCGCCAAATGGCATCTAGGACAATCAAGGCGGTCAGATTACGCATGTTAAAGCCGTAGCGCAGGCCGTCAGCGGTGAAGATGGCCGTTTCTTGGGTGGGGTCGAAACTTGGATGCAGGCCGTCGCCACTCAGTCCATAATTCGGCAGGGATTGGAGGGATTGCCAATAGTCCCACAGCGGAATGTTGTTGGCGCGGGCCACACTGCGGATGATGTTGTTAAATTCCGCCACCCGATTGACCCCTGTCCCCAATTGGTCGGGGATGGTGCTGAGGACGGGAATCACGCCCATATCAATGCTGGTTTGCACGATGGTCTGCAAATTGGCGCGATAGCTGGCGCTGTCTACCCATGTGGTGTCATTTGAGCCGAACATAATCAGCGCGACGGAGGGCTTGACCACACGATATTCACAGGCCAGCGGCGTCTCCCCGATTTGGCAAACCCCCGGCACAGCGAGTTCGGGATTGAGGACATCATAGGTTGTCCAACCGCCACGTGCCGCCAAACTTTCGTTATTAAACGAATTGCCGGTGCGTGCGCCTGTGACCGAGAAAAAATCCACGACAGGCTGCAAATAGCCATAAGATTCGAGACGCAGGCCGCCCGACCCAACCGGATTCAAAAACAAGGGACTGGCGGTTACACTGTCGCCGACTTTAGAAAAGACATCGCGGCGGTTGCCCAACTGCTGTCCGCGCACATAAATTTGGCGGGCACGTGCGCCAATATTCGAGACAATATTGGATGGGGCGGCAGGGGCAGAAGTATTGGTAGACGGCGTTGTCGTATTGCCATTGGTGGTGGTCGGTGGTGCGACTTCGATAACGGGGAGGCTGTTGACATCACCCGTGACACGCACCAATTGATAAAACAGCCAGCCTTCTTGCCCATCAATTACGGCGCGATACCATTGGCTGTTGGCGGTGCGACCATTGGGGGTAAAGGTCGTGCCTCGGCTCAGTTGGCGGAGAATTGAATAATTTGTGCCGGGGCCGCCACGAAAATTCACCTGACCAATGGTTGTGCCGGATGCCGCACCGGAAGGAACTGTTGTTGTGCCGGAGTCGGTAGGCGAGGTGGTGGTATTGGTCGGGGCGGTTGAACCTGTGCCAGTGGCGTTGGTGACGGGCACGCTATCCAAATTGACACCGGGTTGGAATTCGAGGTAATCAATCAAGACCCAACCTGTTAAACCGCCACCCACCGGGGCGACGTAGACCCATAAGCCGCCATTATCGGCTTGATCTTCGCGCCCCTGTACGTTGACGACTGTGCCGGACGGATACTGCCCAATCACAGTGGAATTGGGGCCGGGAACATCACGCACATTCAATAATTGGGGGATGACACGCGCTTGGATGGGGTCTTGGGCGCGACTGAGGTTGGCAATTGGGAATAGGGCTATTATCAACAGCAGGCCCAGAATGGATTGAATTTTTCTCATGGTCTCTCTCAAACTAGATGCTTCAAACGTTAGACTCTAGTAAATCAAGCGGCGGGTGTCAAGTGTTTACCCGGATGGGTCAGGCCCGTATAATTGCCGCCATGTCTCACTCAAACTCAAAAAACAACGCCCCTAATCGTAACACCCGTTTTTGGATTCCTACCCTACTTTTGTTCGGCGTTTTCCTTTGGCTGGCCGTCAACTTTCCGCACGAAAGCCTGTGGTACGACGAAACGGTCAACGCCTATCTTGCCAGTAGTTCGTGGTCAACGATCTGGGATTGGTCACGCAATATTGATAATCAGATGCCCCTCCATTTTTGGCTGTTGAAATTATGGGTCGAGCCGATGGGTCAAAGTGAATTTTCGCTGCGGCTGTTTTCGGCGTTCGGTGCTTGGCTGGCGGCGGCGGGGATTTATGCACTGGGCAAGCGAGTGACTGGAAAAATGATCGGGGGCGTGCTGGCACTCGTTATTTTGGCGGGGTCGGGCAGTTTTCTTTATGCGGCGGGTGAGGTGCGGACGTATGCGTTGGCGCTGGCCCTGCTGATTTTCTCGTGTTTGCTGCTGTGGGAATTGTGGGGGGAGGCCGGGCGCATCCGCTGGAAATTGTTGGGGGCATATCTCGTTGTGACGCTGCTGATGGTTTATGCCCATTACACGGCATGGTTGGGCGTGGCAGCACAGGGGATTTTTGTTGGAGGGCGGCTGCTACAAGAGCGAGGACGGGGATTTAAACAGGCGATTTTGATTCCAGCGGGATTGGCGCTTGGGTTTGCTCCTTGGTTGATGGCGCTGGCGGGACGGGATTTTAATGCGGGTACGGCGTTTTATGGCGAGGTGTCGTGGCGGACAGCGTTTGAAGCGTATAGCGGGTTCGCGGCGTTTGGGCAAAAAATTCTGGATGACCCAGCGCGACAAATGATATGGGGCATGGTGGCGGCGACAGGTATTGCGGCGCTGGTCTGGGTGATCGGGAAGCAAAAAGGGACATATCGGCTCGACGGGTTCATTCTGGCGGCGGCGTTGGTGGTCGTACCGCTGGCCGGGTTGATTTTTTCGGTTAATCAAATCGAGGGCAAACTTTCGGGGCGTCATGCGTGGGTGATGTGGCCCGCGATTGCGCTGATTTTGGCAGGTGGGTTGAGCCAAATTTATGAGTGGTTGCCGAATCGGGCTGGCAAAGCTGGCGTGCTGGCGGTGGTTATCATTGGCCTAGCGATGCTGGCGCGAACGGATGCGGTGCTGGAGGATGAATATTCGGGCGATTTTCGGCAGGCATTCTCAATTTTGCAGCGGGAGGCCGACCTCGACGATATTTTGATTTTGCAGGACGGCACATTGTTTACGGCTGCTGAATATTATGATGCGCCGATACCCTATACCGGTATTCCCCGCGATAAATTGACCGATGTCAGCCATGAGGTGGAATTTTTTGAGGCGGTGGACAGCCTCGCATTGATCTTGACCCCACAGACACAATATATCTGGGTACTGGCGTGGCAGGGGAATACGATGGACCCGACCATGCTGGCGTTTGCGCTGCCGGAATATTTGAGCGATGGACAGCGGCGGGTGTGGATGGGGCCGACTTTGCCGGATGTGTACAGTGAGGTGACGCTGGTCGAATATCAGATTTCGGAGGACAAGGAGTCGTTATTCGATCATATTGTGGCTTACCCCGGCATTTTGCGGGTGCAGCCGGATGGTCCAGCCCTGTTGGGGTTTGAGGTGTTTACCTCATTTGATGAGCGGGTCGAACATGCAACGGAAACGGAAATGGAAACTGATTTTTGCAGTGTGATGGTGCATACGTGGTGGTGGCGCGGTGACACGGATTATCCGGCGATGATGATGAGCATTAGCCTGCTGGATGCCGAAGAAAAACGTATTGCCCAGCGCGATCAACCCTTAGCGGGGTATACCTTTGGACAGGAAAAATGGACGCCGTATGTGCCGACGTTGGGGCGGGTTGAATTGCAATTTCCGTGCAGTTGGCTGGTCGGTGGACAAGAATATGAGGTCTGGTTGGCAGTCTATGATTTAAATGGAGAAAAAGAGACCCAGACCTATTTGCTGAAAACGTTTACCCCCCCGCGTTAAAGGCCATAATCCGGTCCGTGAGAATAATGTAGATGTCGGGAACCAGCAGGGCAATGATGTAGCAGTTGATGAGTGTTACCCAACGTATGCGCAATCGGGGTGAAATTCCGATTGAGGCGTGGCGTATCACGGGGTCGTTCAGGATAAGGGCCATCAGGAACATAAAGGGTAAAAAAAGACTAAGCATAAATCGCTGACCGCCATTAATCGGTACAAACCACGCATACAGCAGCATATAACCTGCGAAGTACAATAGGCAAAAAACCCCCGCGAAAAAATGTTGTTTTAGCACAGCATATCCCCAAACAGGGAGGGCTAAGATACCAAACAGCAGTGCCACACGGGAATAGAGGCTGACATAACGGCAGTAGCCATAGTTAAATTCCTCGCAATGCTTGAGTTTGGATTCTTTTAATCCCGTCCTGAAACGCTGCACAATATCATGTGGGGTGTGGGTGTGGAGATAGGCGGCGAGGGTAGGGATTTGGTCGGCGGGCATGTCGGGCCATCCCTCCCGATCTCCATGTGCGCGTGTCCCTTGCGCGACCTCGGCCCATGAATCGTACCACACGTAAAAGGTCGAATTGACATTGTAGAAATAGGACCCAAAAGTTTGCTTGTTGCGATAAAACTGGGGCGAACCCACCAATAGAAACATCAGAATGACACAAAACGCCGTCAGCGCAGCATATTGGACTGATTGGCGCGTGGTGTGGTGGCGATTGCAGCTATTTACCTCACCCCCCATCCCCCTCGCCATGTTGGAGAGAGGGAGTATGGCTAATGGGATGGGATATGATTTAGAGAGAGGATGACGACGATTGGCATAAGCGCGGAAGGCCCATTGCGCGATATAGACCACCGCGAATATCCCGACGGCAGGCAGAACAGAGGGCTTAATTAGGTGAGCAAAACCTAATAGCTCTCCGGTCAAAATGCCAATCCGCCAATTTGGTTCAACTATGAGTTTCAGCATCCCTAAGAAGGCACAGAAACTGACAAAGTAGTAGAGGAGTTCTGGCTGAAAATAAGGCGCTTTAAAGACGAATACAGTGAAGGTGACAATCAGAAACAAGTTGATGGCAGTAAAGGGCTGAAGATAGCGTAAAAAGATCAGATATAACCCCGCCAGCAGCGCCATTGATAGGATGACATTTAACTGCTTACCCCGTTCAAAAAAGATTCGCTCGGAAAGCCCGGGTGCGTATTGGGTGGCAACCAATGCGGGATATAACGGAGCACGTGCGCCATCACCGGGATAATTACCCTGTGTACGATACATTTTTTTGGCATAACCCATATAGGCACTTTGATCATGGGCTTTCATGTCAGTGTTGACGGAGGCAAGGCAGCGTTGGGAGGCGTGCCAATACAACACCATTGATAAGGCAAAAATGCCATACAATGTGAGGATTCGCGGCCATTTATCATGAATAAATAATTGGAAGTTGGGCAATGGCTGTCTCTCATGCCGAGTTTTCAACATTAAATCTCGGATTGCCTCAGAACCCATGCACCATCTCACCTAATCTGAGGTGAGACACATGGGGGATGCTGTTTCTGCGAGGAGTCGTTATAAGTGGGATTCAAGGCTTAAGAATTGGAAGCACGGCGATGGCAAAACATAATATCTGGCGAAAAAACAAACAAGATTTGGGTTACTTTCGAAGCCTGCTGACGGTGACGGTTGGTGGAGCAGCGGGTGTTGCTGCGATGGCCGCCTATTGGAAAGCGGTGACCGCAATTACGGGTGAAGACCCCCGGCAAAACCAAACCGATTATGCTGGTGAGCAGCCGCTAGATTCGATTTCTGTCGTAGGTAAGCAGCATGAACGAGGGGAGTCTTCGACTGCCGCAATTGGGCGCATTGCCTATCGCACCTTGATGGGGCGTCCGCCGCAATCCCAACAGACTCGGACTTTCCTTAGCTACCTTGTGCATTGGATCATCAGCTTAGGGATGAGCGGGATCAGTGGTATATTGCAAAGACGACGAAATAAACCCAATGCAAAAAATGGCTTGATGCTGGGAAGCAGTCTATTCTTGCTGGGTGATGAGTTGGCGATGCCCCTATTAGGCCTTGCTGATGGGCCAACTGCCTATCCACCTAAATTATATGTACACAGCTTTGGTGCTCATGTTGCCTATGGATTGGCGTCGTCGTTTGCGACCAAAATCTTGCGAAAATTTATTTAGGTTGTAATGGTCACTTTGGTGAGGCCACGCGGTTGATCCACTGGATAACCTTTGACTTTGGCTAGACTCATCGCCAAAATTTGACCGGGCATCACGGCGCAGATAGGGCTTAACCACTCGGCAATGGGTGGGATGGGCATAAAATTCTGGGCAAATGACCCGGCTGACGGCTCATTGGAAATAACCAGATTTTCAGCTTGGCGCTCCTGCAATTTCTCCAACAAATCCACCATCAAGGATAGCGTTTTGCCTGCGGGGGCGACACTAATGACCGGGAAGCCGCTGCCAACCACCGCAATCGGGCCATGTCGGAAATCCGCCTCACTATATTCTTGACAGGTCAGATAACAAAGCTCCTTTAGCTTCAGGCTGATTTCAAAGGCGGTGCTGTAATTATAGCCCCGTCCGATCACGGCGCAGCGCTCGGCATAACGATAACGTTCGGCCCACGACCACACATTTTCGGAGAGGCGGAGGGTTTCGACGGCTTTGGTGGGGAGTTCGGCCAGTGCCTCATTTAATTCGGATTTGTCCACAAGGGCAGCCGTTAGCATCGCCACTGCGGTTAATTCGGCGGTGTAGGTTTTGGTCGCAGCGATACTCAGTTCTGGCCCACTGTGAAGCGGTAAATGATATTCACCCGTATCGGCCATTAAAGAATCGGGATTATTGGTGATGGTGACGGTCAACGCGCCCTGCTCCCGCGCATCTTGAACGACTTGGTTGACATCCACCGATTGGCCGGACTGCGAAATGCCGATGACTAGTGCTTTATTTAGACGGGGGGTCGTTTCATATAACGTATGGACAGAGGGCGTTGCCAAACCGACGGGTAGACCTGCCTGAATGCCCATTAAATATTGCGCGTAACGACCTGCATTGTCAGACGTGCCACGTGCCGCAATCCAGACGAAGGCGGGGTCAAAATCTCGGATGGCTTGGGCGATACGACGGGCAGTGCCACTTTCTTCATCTAAAAGGCCTTGAATTACGGCAGGCTGTTCGGCAATTTCTTGTTCAATATACATGCTCGACTCTCAATTCTATGGGGCGGTGGTCTCTCGAATCATCAGTTGTACGCTGAGGGTGGTGACACCTTGAATGGTCAGGCCGTTTACCTGACCAATCAACTGACGGGCGGCGCGGCGACCCAACTCAATAATATCGGCGGATACCGTTGTTAAGCCAGCGGCCTGTGCAGCCGGGGCATCACCGAAGCCCGCAACCGAGACATCATCCGGCACTTTAATACCAGCGGTTTGTAATAACTCGACAGCCACAATCGCCATTTGATAATCAGCCGCTAAGATAACATCAAAATGGACTTGGTGTTCAAGCAGTTCTCGAATGGAGGCAGCGGCCACTTCCGGGTCAAAATCTCCACGTACAAAATACATTTCTTCAGCGGCTAGGTTATAACGCATCAGTTCATGACGGAACACCGTTTCGCGCTGGATGCCGTCATCTTGATTGATTTCGCCCCGGATATAGACGAATTTGCGCCGATGGCACCCTTTGACCAGATGCCTGACCAGTTCTGCAATACCCTGATTGTTGTTGGAGGTAACACCCGGAATGGGGACGCCGGGAACGCGATGACTGACCAGCGAAATTGGCTTGCCAGACTCATAAATGTGGCGCAGGAGTTCATCTGAGGCGGCGTTGGCGATGACAATCACCCCGGTCAATTTTTGCCATTCTAGAGATACAAGGCGCGGATGCAAGGGGTCTTCGGCTAAGGAATCAATCAACACATCATAACCGTTGGTGCGGGCGATTTCATGTACACCGGCCAGAATGTTACGCTGGAAAACCCCATATTGGTTGTTGGTGATGATGCCAATGGTTGGTTTTTTCATCGTACCAGCCCCAGTTCATTTTGGAGGGCTTCGGCGACTGCTCCCAATGCACTCAGTTCATAAGATTCGGCCAGCGAGAATTTTACCGATTGGACTAATTCGGGCTGTACCAGCGATTCGGCTTTATCCATAATGCGATTCAACACGGTCTCGCCTAAGTCCACAATCCCCCCCGCCAGCGAAATGTGGTCGGGGCGCAGCATGGCGATAATCCAGCTAAAGACTTGAGCCAAAATGTCGGTGATTTCTTCGACGAGTGTCTGAGCCGCAACATCACCATGCAGGGCGGCATACTGCATGTGCATAAAGGTCAAGCCTGTAATGGGCAAGGTGGTGTTTGGATGTTCTTGGCGCAACAGTTCGGCGCGGCGTTTGAGATAGGGCCAACTGAGGAATGTTTCCAAGCGGCCTGTTTCGCTGTGCTGTCCTATGTGGCGGCTAACATGTAGGCTGCTGATGTCCCCGCCGTTGTGATAAATTGCACCGCCCAGGACCATGCCGATTTCGATAGTGCTATTGAGCAGAACCACCACCGGACTGCGTGAATCGTTGGGCATTCCAAAGGCAAACTGGCCCATCGCCGCCATTTCAGCTTTATTGGCAACATAGACGGGGACATGGAAGCAATCGGTTAAAATTTCGGCTAGGGGCAGATTTTGCCAACCGAATTGGGGGGCATAACGCACGACCCCAATGCTATTTTCGACAATGCCGGGGACGCCGATGCCGATGCACAATAGGGGCGCATCTAGCTGGGCGATTAGGCCATTAATGACATGCTGCACAATATCAATGACGGGGTGACCTTCGATGTCGAGTAGGTTGGCATGGTGTTGGGCGATAATCTTGCCCGCCATGTTGCAGAGCACCCCGCGCACCCGATCTACATCTAGTGAGATACCAATCACCTGTCGGGCGTCGGGTACGAATTGAAGCAAGGTGGGGCGTTTGCCACCGCTGTCAGTAGATTGCCCGCGCCCAACTTCGATGAGCAGGCCTTCATCTATTAGTTCACCGATCAAATCTGAGACGGTGGGTTTGGCAAGGCCTGTTTCTTGAGCAAGGGCGGCGCGATTATCTGCCAAGCCCGAATAGACCGCGTGCAGCATGAGCTGTCGGTTATGACGGCGGAGTTGTTCACGGGTGGCTTTACTGGCGGTCATGATACAAAGGTTCTTTTAGGCCTGCTTACAAGATGCAGGTCGCATGTCACGTATGATACCCCAATTGGCCGGGTCTTCGCCGCCAATTCCCCAAATTGCTACACCACCTAACTCTGGAAATTCTTCCATAATTAGGTCGAGCTTATATTCCAGCCCAATGGCGTCGGCCACATAAATGGTTTGGGCAGGCAGACCGGGGGCTTTAAAATCCAGCCGAGCTTCCATATCGGCGGGGTCACGGGTAAAGGCTAGATCAAAGGCTTCGATGGAACGCTGCACGCTACTATAGGGAATGGAGATAGCGCGATTGCCGCGTTTCCAACTGAGGCCATAGAAATGCAGACCCAAACGGACTTTGGAAAGATCGGTGATGGTGGCGGCATAGGCAATGACATCATGCGACCACTGGGGTGGGCCAATGGGGCCAGCTTCGCCGACACTGTTGTGATAATCGTAAGTCATGATTTGGAAAACGTCTACAGCGGCAGCGATACGTGCCCAATCCTGCGCGGCAGCCCCTTCCGACTGACCCGCGTCATCCGTTTTGGCGTGGACGGCGATGGTCAATAGGTAGCCCTTCGCGTGGAGGGCAGTCGCCAAATCTTCAATAAAAATGGAGAAGTTGTCACGGGTCGCCAATTGGAAGGATTCATAATCCGCATCAATGCCATCGTACCCCATGCGTTCAATCAGGGCAATGATTTCATTGATGTGTTTTTCACGGATGGCGGGGTCGTGAATGCTTTGAGAAAAACCGCCATCCCGAATGCTGGGGATAATTTTTAGCCCCACCTCGCGCCATGCCGCCAACTGATCGGCGTCCTCAGCCACCGCTGTGGGCAAAATGGTCCCATCAGCGAGGCCGTTGTACCAAAAGGGATGGACGGTATCAATCAGGTCGAGGTTGTTCATGATGCTGTCCATGCCCGTTGGCTCTTCGGAGGACGGATACCAGACCGACACACACCATGAGGGTTCAGCGTCTTGGGCACGCGACGATCCCCCTACGGACAGAAATATCACAACAACTAGGCTGGTGAGCAGTAATGCACGAATCATATCAGCCTCCAGAGGTCATCATGCCGGGAATAGCACAGGGTAAAATGCCCGTCGCACCGATTTCGCCAAACAGCACTTTAGCAATCGCTTCGGTGGTTACTTGACGAATACCATAGGCACACAGGTAGGTTTCAATCATTGGGAAAGAAGCAAGGTCATAGGGAGTGCGCATGGCGATGACAATAGGCCGCTGACCCCGTTCCCAGATGGCCCGAACTAATTCCCCTTGCTGAGGGTCTTGTTCGGCATTGATCGTACCCATAATCAAAATATCGGCTTCATAGGTGGCCTGCAATACTTCAGCCAACTCTTTTTCGGAAGCGTGATAGGAAATTTCATAGGTATTGACGTGCGGATGGCGTTTTTTGAGTGCTGCCCCTAGTGTCATGGCGACCTGTGACGAAGTATCTGCCGGAGTCAAATCGGTGGGGCGGATGGTGATAACCGTAATTTGCTCATCGGGAGACGGGTGCAGGGGTAAAACTCCGTTATCGCGGACAAGGGTAATTGAACGATCCGCGATTTCTTGGGCAATGGCTTGATGTTGCGCACAGCCAACCACACTCAGCGGAGGCAGTTCGGCGGGCGAGGCTTGACGCGCTTTCAAAATACGCGCCTCACTTGCGGGGCGATACCATTTACCCAGCAACCGATTCAATTCCAGTTGATTGGGCATATGACCCAGCAGCACCAAGTCGTTACCCGCTTCAAGGGCGGCCTGCACACTTTCTTGCCAACCATAACGCGCAACGGCATACATATCCATCGCGTCGGAAATGATGAGGCCATCAAAGCCCATTTGTTCACGTAGCAGTCCTTCCAAAATCTTTGAGGACAGGGTGGCAGGTTTTTGCTCGTCTACGGCGGTGAACAAAATATGGCTGGTCATGACCGCTGTCACACCCGCTTCAATGGCCGCTTGGAAGGGCAGGAGTTCGATAGAGTGCATCCGGTTTAATGAATGATCTATCACGGGGGCTTCGTGATGGGAATCTACCCCAGTGTCACCATGACCCGGAAAATGTTTGGCTGTAGCGATCACACCTTCAGCCTGCATTCCGCGAATCTGGGCAATGCCGAGTTCTGCGACAAGGGCGGGATCGTCGCCAAAGGAGCGAATCCCGACGACAGGGTTATCCGGGTTGATATTGACATCCAACGAGGGGGCAAAATTGAGATTGACCCCCATCGCCAGCAGTTCTCGCCCCAAGACACGCCCCGCTTTTTCCGCGAGTTCAGGCGAACGGGCCGCGCCAAGTGCCATGTTGCCGGGGAGTTCCGTTGCGCCACCTGCAATCGCAATCAATTGACCACCCTCTTGGTCTATGCCAATCAGAGGCGGAGGGTGTCCCCCAGATTGGGCCGCTTGGCGAAGGGATAGGTTGAGTTCGCGCAGTTGGGCAGGGGATTCGACATTCTGATAGGTAAATAGGCAGAATGTACCGATGTCCCCGCGTCGGACGGCGGTCAAAATTTCTTGGGGGGCGGTGTAGCCTTTAAAGCTCACCATGAGTTGTTTCACAGCCAATTATCCTTTGGAACCTGTCAGCGTGATTCCTTCGACAAAGAACCGCTGGGAAAGGATAAATGTCACCAACACAGGCAGCACAAACAACACGCTGGCCGCCATAATATTTTGCCATGGGATGGGTGACTCTTGATTGTTATTCAATAGGGACACATAGATTGGCATGGTGGTCAATTCGGCCTGCTTGAGATACACAATGGGCCTAAACAGACTGTTCCAGTTGCCAACGAATAGGAAAATCGAAATGGTGGCGATGGCAGGACGGCACAGCGGCATGATGATATACCACCAAGTTTGTATCGGATTGGCTCCATCCATCATGGCAGCCTCATCAATTTCTTTGGGGATGGTCATCATGAATTGACGCAGTAAGAAAATGAGCGCCGCGCCCCCCGCAAAAAAGCCGGGTAGGGTAATGGGGTTAAAACTGCGCAACCAGCCGAGTTTAAAAAACAGCACATATTGAGGCACCATCGTCATCTGATCGGGAATCATGAGTGTTCCCAACATCAGCGCAAAGACCACATTGCGGCCTTTCCATTCCAGACGACTGAAAGCGAAGGCCACCAGTGAGACCGACACGGTTGTGCCGATGAGTACCATCGTGGTGACAAAGACGCTGTTGAGATAAGCACGTTGGAAGTTGCTATCTTCTATCAGATGGGTGTAGTTGTCCCATTGGGCTTCTTCGGGGATGATGTTGAGTTGGGAGCGATTGGCTTCCTCAGCGGTTTTCAGCGATGTACCCGCCATCCAAATGAGCGGGAACAAGGAAAAGGCCGAAATCGCTACCATTACGACGTAGAAGATGGCCGTGCGAATTCCACCGAGACGATGCCACCAACGCGGCGTTACCTGATCGAGTTTTACAGTTTTGAGTGTTAGTACATTTGCCATCGCATTACGCCTCGTAGTGGACCCATTTGCTAAACCGGAACTGCATCGCTGTTAAGCCGACAATAATCACGACTAAAATCCATGACGCCGCCGAGCCTTGACCAATTTCCAACTGTTGGAAGGTGCGCTGATAGAGGAAAAAGGCCGCCGACATGAGACTTGACTCGGTTTCGGTGGTGCGGATGATAAAGACCATCTCAAAGGTTTGCAGCGATGCGATCACCCCAATCACGATGTTGTAGAATAGGGCCGGGGAAATCATGGGCAGTGTAATTTTGAAGAATTTTTGCACCCCACTTGCGCCATCTACCTCCGCCGCTTCATAGAGCGAACGTGGCACACCCTTGAGCGCGGCAAGGAAAATTAACATGCCCGCGCCGGAACTCCACATCGTAATCAGAACTAGGGACGGTTTTGACCAAATATCGTTGGTCAACCAGAACGGCACACGTCTGTTTTCGGGGTATTCATCAGCAAATTCGTGGAAGCGGGCAAAATGGTAATTGGGCTTGCCGTTCGCTTCCGCAATGTCACCAAAATCTTGGAAATAGCGACGGGTATCCAAGAAAGAATTGAGGGCAATCAGCGCAAAAAAGATGAACGCAGCGAACAAAAACACTTTGCGTTGTTTGGGGTAGCGTTCATGCAACAAAGCGGCTATGGCGGCCACTAAGATGATTGAACCATAGAACCACATGGTTGAAATCGTCTCGAATGGGAATACCTCTTCGAGATAGTCCATGTTATTCGGTCGTTCAATCGCGGATTGGAAGGTCAGATAGCGGAATACCAATTCCAATCGCCCACCATCCAATTGACCGGGGATGAGCAGGGCAAAAATAATCAGACCCAAGACGCCAACCGCCGCTAACATCAATTTGGTGGTTAAGGCCGTCCAGTTGCCAAAGAAGGGCACCATTAAGGGAAGCGCTGCGACGATGAGAGCAATGAGATATTTAGGAGCATCGCCTTTGGTCGGGTTAAAATCGGCGGCCTCAAGCGTCATCACCAAACTGGCAGCAATAAACACCAATGCAGTGATTTGGATCGTGCGTATCGCACTCCATTTTTCGGCGCGGGCATTTAAAATCATGATACCCACCGCCATAAGACCAAACGCATACGTCCAGACGGGGTTGATCGGGTTGGCAGCAAGCCCCTTGGAAAACAGCACCCCCACCAGTATCGCCCCCAAGATTTCGATGATGCGTAGGGCACGGTTACGTTTGCTTTCTTCCCATTCTCCAAAGGCGAGCGGGCCGATTAAGAACAGGCCAAGTAGCGCTGGAAAGGTATATTTTAGCGGGCCAATCGGGTCATCGCGTACTGCCATGCCGATATAGAATCCGTTGAGGCTTTCGACGACATAGACCACCGAACGATAAATATAATCAAATAGGAAAAAGCTGTCGGCAAAACGCTGTAAACTTACATTCACAAAACCGCCGTTGGTGGCAAACATATAGCGCCACGCCAACAGCACGGCTGGGCCGCCTGCCAAAATGACCGGTAAATAAAAAATGGTGCGGAAAAGTCGAATACCTTTGACCTCACGATTCAGCAGCATTGCCATGCCCAATGAGGTAACAAGTTGGAGTGGGACACCAATGGCAGCATAATAAAAGGAATTAAACATCGCACCCTTGAAGCGTCCCCCATAGGTGCCTTCACCCTTGAGCAGCACGCGATAATTTTCTAACCCAATCCATTCAATGGGTTTGCCCAGCTTGTAATCGGTGAAGCTGTAGTAGAGCGAGACAAGGGTTGGGCCGGCGACAAAGATGAAAAAACCGCTGATCCAAGGGCCAGCAAAAAGTGCTCCCCAGAATGCTTTGCGCTGTTCCGTCTCCGAAAATCCGCGCAACTTGACCAGAAACTTTGCCACGAGGCCAATGAGGTAGCTGGTAATCGCAATAAAGGCAACCGTCCCTAATGCCCAGAAGATATTTTCGAGACGGTATTGATTTGCCATATGAGGGCCTTTCCAAAAAACTTAACAATCATAAGTGCAGTGGAGTATACTGGTGGAAATATCAGCGGGGGCGGCTGGAGAACCGATACACCGCCCCTGCGAAGTGAACCTTAATTAGTCGAGATAGCCGTTGGCTTCGAGGATAGAATCATAGGCTTCCTTGAGGCTGGCCTGTGTATCTTCCAAGCTCTGTTGATCGGTCAGGAACAGCGTAACCTGTTCGACGATTAGCGGACGCAGTTCGGCACTGGCGCGGATGTCGGAGAAACCACGACCATATTCTTCCGCCAAGCCGAGCAGTTGATCCCACACGGGGTCATTGGCGCGGATGTCATCCCAAGCGTCGGTACGGACGGGGGTGAAACCAGCAACGGTGTTCAATTCAATGGCATATTCTTTACTGCCGATGAATTTCAGGAATTCGCCAGCGAGTTCTTTGTTTTCGACATATTCAGGAACAGACAGCCAGTCAATGAAGACCTGAATCAGTTGTTCGCCGTTCGCGCCCGCTGGATATGGGCCGATGGCGACGTTTTCCCAAATGGGGTCGCTGGTTGGGGGCACGTTCCACATGGGGAAGATACCGCTGACGACGACTCCGGAGGCCAGAGGTGTGCCTTCGATGGGCGGCAGGCCGGGGGTGTCTTCGGTGGGTAGAACGGCGCGGCGGCGGTCATACATGAATTGCAGGGCTTCGGCGGTTGCTTCGCTGTCGAAGGCGCTCGTGCCGTCTTCGTTATACAGTTCACCACCAGCACTCCAAATGTAGCCAATGAATTCTTGGGCATCGAACAAACCACCACCGATGTCCATGAAACCTTGTTTTTCTACACCAGCATCACCCACAACTGTGTTTTCCTGCACGAAAGCAAGGGATTCTTCAAACGTGGCGGGTAGAGCCGCATCCGGACTTGCCATCAGGTCACTGCGATAGAAAATCGGACGAGGCGACATCAGCAGGGGCAGACCACGCAGGTGGCCGTCATAAGTCGCGGTTTCCAACGCGGCTGGCAGGAAGTTCGCAAGGTCTTCCCAATCCGCTAGATAGGCATCCATGTCGGCCAATAGGTCCCCATAAGTCGCGGCATATTCCGAGCCGAGATAGACAATTTCGGGGCCGTCACCCGTGGTGATCCAGCCAGCAACGTCGGTATCGAACGTGCCCCAACCACCCGTCAGGATTTCCAATTTGACGCCGGGGTGATCGGCTTCAAAGGCGGGGAAGACAGTCTCACGGAACCACGTTTGGGTATCTTCGGTCAGACCCGTGATGTAGATTTCGAGTGTTTCGGCGTCCTGTGCAGCCACAGCGGGTTGAGCAGGCGCAGCGGTTTCCTTCGCACTAGCGGGAATCGCAACCGCTGATAGCACGAGGATGACAGCGAGGGTCAAGAACAAATATGACTTGCGCTTCAAGTTAAAGCTCCTTACTAAGTTAGTTAGTTAGATTTCCTTACTTACTTAAAGAGTATAACCACCTGCGGAATTTTGTCAACAATTTCGTGGGAGGATTTTTCAAGTTGATTTGAAATTCCATTAGCCAGTTGGCTAATCCACGTAGGTCAGCCATTAGTCGGACGAACTTTCAACCACCTGCCCGATGATTACCCCTCATGAATCACCTAGACTTGCAGTATCACAACGTAACTAAACTGGCGGTTAGGACGCCCAATGAACCATGAGTGAAGCATTCATCCGCATCCATAATTTGGTCAAGAGCTATAACACACCCGCCGGATCGGTGAGTGTCTTAAACGAAATAAACCTTGAAATTCAACGCGGCGAAATGATCGCCCTCGTTGGCCCATCGGGGAGCGGGAAAACCACCTTCCTCAATATGCTGACCGGGATTGATAAACCTAACAGTGGGCACGTCGAAATCGGTGGGGTCAACGTTACCCGCAGCCGTGAACGCAAGTTGACTAAGTGGCGTGCCCAAAACGTCGGCATTGTATTCCAATTTTTCCAACTGCTGCCGACCCTATCGGTTGCCAATAACGTCGTCGCGCCGATGGATTTTTCGGGCGTTTGGAAACCCAGCGAACGGTATGATATCGCATTACAACTGCTAGATCGGCTGGGGATTAAGGAACAAGCCTATAAAACCCCAGACATGCTATCAGGTGGTCAGCAGCAACGGGTAGCGATTGCACGGGCGCTGGCGAATAATCCCAGTTTGATCATTGGGGACGAACCCACTGCCAACCTTGATCGTATGAGCGCTGCCAATGTGTTCCATATGTTCCGTCAACTGGCCGAACGCGGCAGCACGGTCATCATCGTGACGCATGACCGCGAGTTGGTCAAAAATGTGCCGAAGATTCTGGAACTGAGTCACGGGCAAGTTCATGAGACATCACTCGCCGCGATTGCCCGTCACCGTACCGATGAACTCAAGGCTGTGCATACCCGTACCCAAGAAATGCGGGCGCTCAAATTGGCGAAGGCCACGCACTAATTTCCCAGATCGACAAAAGCAATCATAAGGCAAGCATAGGAAACAACAGCATGAAACCACTGATTTCATTGGAAGATGTTCGCAAAATCTATAAGACCAAAGCGGGCCAATTGGAAGTCCTTAAGGGCGTAGATTTTCAGGTCGGGGAAGGTGAGTTCGTCGCGGTGGTTGGGCCATCCGGCAGCGGTAAAAGTACCCTGATTAACATGATTACCGGGATTGACCGCCCCACCAAAGGCGAGGTGTATGTCGCTGACCAGCGCCTGACCAATATGGGCGAAAACGCGGTGGCAAAATGGCGCGGCAAAAATGTGGGGGTAGTGTTCCAATTTTTCCAACTGCTACCCACCCTGACGGTGCTGGAAAATGTCATGATGCCGATGTATTACACCAATACCTATGGTAATGAGCGGCGTCAGCGGGCGATGGAACTGCTTGAACGGGTAGATTTGCCAGATGTCGCACTTAAGTATCCCAGTCAGATTTCAGGTGGGCAGCAGCAGAGGGCCGCAATTGCACGGGCACTTGCCAATGATCCGAAGGTGTTGGTTGGTGACGAGCCGACGGGGAATCTTGATACGGTTTCGGCGGGACTGGTGTTTGGCCTGTTTGAAGAACTGGTCGCCAATGGCACCACGATTGTCATGGTGACGCATGACCGTGATCTAGCAGGACAAGTGCCGCATGTGGTCGAAGTGCGCGACGGAAGAATCATGAATGCACAGGAAGTTGACCAAAGACTGGTCGCGGGCCGATAATCAGATCATCGGAGCAAAATTCAAGAGGGCAGATTCTAGTATGTTCCCTCACCCCCCAACCCCCTCTACCAAAGCATTGGGAGAGGGGGAGGAAAACCTCTCACCCACCGAGCAGGGTTGAGGGGATGCTGCCCTCTGATCTAGCATGATTAGAGGTATAAAAAACGTCTTGGATGATTTCATCGGGGATATATTGATTGTTGACGATAACACGGCGAATTTGCAGACGTTATCGGCGATTTTGAAAGAACGCAAACACAAAGTTCGGGCTGTTACCACCGGGCAGATGGCGTTGATTGTAGCCCACACGGCGACGCCAGAACTTATTTTGCTGGATGTCAATATGCCGGAAATGAACGGCTATGAGGTCTGCCAACGCCTAAAGACCGACCCCGCGCTGCATCATATTCCGGTTGTTTTTATCAGTGCATTGGATGAAACCCTCGACAAGATCAAAGCGTTTCGTGTCGGTGGGGTAGATTACATTACCAAACCCTTCCAGATTGAAGAAGTGCTGGTGCGTGTCGAAAATCACCTCAAACTCTATCGGTTGTATCAGCAATCCCAAGAAATGGCAGCCCTTGAAGAACGCCAGCGCATCGCCCGCGATTTGCACGATGCGGTCAATCAGACCCTTTTTTCAGCGAGCATGATGGCGGAAACGCTCCTGCTGACGGCTGATTCTGATCCCGCCAAAATCAAACCCGGCCTAGAGCGGATTCATCAGTTGACACAGGGGGCATTGGCGGAAATGCGAACGCTCTTGTTTGAACTGCGTCCTGATGCCTTGATGAACGCGGATTTGGCGACCCTTTTGCCCTATCTAGTGGATTCAGCGATTGCACGAACAAAGGCACATGTGGAATTCAGCTTGGATGGGGATGTCGAATTGACCCCGGAAGCCAAAGTGGTGTTTTATCGCATCGCGCAGGAAGCCCTCAACAATATTGTGAAACACGCCCACGCGACGGAAATTGCCATTGGCATTTACCAAACAGCAACCGAAGTGGTCATGCGAATCGCGGATGATGGGGTGGGATTTGATGCTGGGCAACTACCCCCCGGTCATTTTGGGTTGGGGATTATGCAGGAGCGGGCACACATGATTGGAGCGGAACTTGAAGTTGACACCGCCCCTGAGCAGGGCACGACGATTGTGTTACACTGGAAACGCCAGCACTAAATGGGGAGGGTGCCGAGGAATAGAATTCCCCGGCTACGAAAACAATGTCCACTCCATGTGGACAGGTGTTGCTAGGGCACGTAGGGGATTAGGGGAAACCGGTTTGTTTTTGAGATGAGGCATTTATGGCAGATAAAACCGTCATTCGGGTGCTGATTGCAGATGACCATAATGTGGTACGTGAAGGTATTGCCGGATTTTTGCGGGCCTTTGACGATTTCAGCTTAATCGGCGAGGCGTCCAATGGCAAAGAGGCGGTCATGCTGGTCGGGCAATTACAGCCAGATGTTGTGTTGATGGATTTGGTTATGCCGATGATGGATGGAGTGGCTGCGACGCAGGCCATTCGGCAATCCTACCCCACGACACAGGTGATTATTTTGACCAGTTTTCATGATGAGGACAGCGTTCAAAAAGGCTTGCAGGCCGGGGCGATTGGGTATCTACTGAAAAACGCCTCGATTCACGATATGGCAAATGCCATCCGCGCTGCACATCAAGGCAAGGCCACCCTTGCCCCCGAAGCAGCACAGGCCCTCATCAGCGCCCATACCCGTCCTCCCGCCCCAAATTTCAATCTTAAAGACCGTGAATTGGAAGTGCTGGCTTTGATGGTCAAGGGCATGAATAACCCTGATATTGCCGAACAGCTTTCGTTAAGTCGCTCCACGATCAAATTTTATGTCAGTTCGATATTGTCCAAGTTAAATGTCGAAACTCGTACCGAAGCGGTAGCGATTGCGATTGATCAGGGGTTGGTCTCACGCGAGTAGAGTTTGAGTTATAATTTTCTAAAGGAAGATAGATGGAGTTGGAGCATTGCAGGTGACGGGTAAACGCTCCCGACAATGGCAGGCCGATTTGACATCGCTGGCTGAGATTCGAGAATTTGTTGCAGGGTGTGCTAAAACACTGGGTGCGAACGAAAGCCAGACTTCTGACGTCTTATTAGCGGTCAATGAAGCCGTAACCAATTCGATTTTGCACGGTTATGGCGGGGCCGGGCCGGTTCTAGTCGAAGTTGATCGTGAAAATGGGCAGTTGTGTGTATGGGTGGCCGATCAAGCTCCACCCTTTGACCCGACCCAGCATGTCACTCCGGACATCAATCGCCCCTTAGATGAATGTGGTCTTGGTGGGATGGGCATTCATATGATGCGTGCCCTCACCGACGAGATGGTGTATCATGCCCCAATTGAGGGGGGTAACGAACTTACTCTTAAAAAGAATTTATCAGAAGATGTTCAAGACTTTTAAGAAAGGAACGAAACCCTAGACTCCTTGCAGGGAGCCATACGGGGAATCATTATGGAAATTACGGTAAGTCAAGCATCAGGCCGTGTGCCTGTGACCATTATTGCGCTGCGTGGGGCTTTGGATGGCTCGAATTATGAGGAATTGATTGCTACCGGACGCGCCGCCCATGCCGCCGGAGCCAAAGCGATTCTGCTGGATATTGCCGAACTCACCTTTATGAGCAGCGCGGGATTGGTGGCTCTACATAACCTGTATGCCATTCTCAAAGATGAAGTTGAGCCAGACCCTGAAGCGGGATGGGCCACACTCAAAACGGTGGGGAATGCGGGTCAGACGGGCGGTCAGCCGTTTGTGAAATTGTTGAATCCGCAGCCAGTGGTGATGCGCACTTTGGAAATTACCGGGATGCACAACTTTTTCGAAGTGCATACAGACCGGGAAATCGCGCTTCAATCATTTTAATGAGTGCTGAAAATCTGCCCCGACGGGTAAACCCGCCAGCGGAGTTGCCCCCTGTACAGCGCGACAAATGGCCTGTGCGGTGATTTCGGCTGCATACGCCCCAATCAGACTGATATTGGCTGGGCCGGCACTGCCCGTCGCCAGCGCAAAAATGGTATCGCCGTCCATTAAGGTATGAGCAGGACGAACGGCACGCGCTACCCCATCTTGGGACATTTGTGCGACCTTGTTGGTTTCTTCTTTAGTCAATTGGGCATTGGTCGCTACTACTCCGATAATGGTGTTGGCACTTGGGGCGAGATTGGCAAGGGTGCGTATGGCGTTCAAGCTGCCTGCAAAGGATTTCCCATCGGGTGGCTGGCGTACCCCGGCGAGGATTTGACCTTTTTCATCTACTACATCCCCGACAGCGTTGACCACCATCAAAGCAGCGACACGGATGTCATTATCAAGTTCAATGACGGCTGTCCCGATGCCCGATTTACAAGCGAATTCTATCCCATACATCCCGCCGACCCTTGCGCCTGTACCCGCGCCGACACACCCCTCGGCTACAGAATCTGCGGCAGCATTGGCGCAGGCAGCATAGCCCATCGCGGCATCGGGACGGATGGCCGGGTTGCCCACATCAAGATCAAAAATAATAGCGGCGGGGACGATGGGGACAACGCCTACCCGGACATCAAAGCCAATGCCGTGTTCTTCCAGATAGCGCATGACCCCGGCGGCGGCATTGAGGCCATAGGCACTGCCCCCGGCTAATAAAACGGCGTGGACATGCTGGACAAGGTGCATAGGTCGCAAAAGATCGGTTTCACGAGTTCCCGGCGCGCCACCACGCTGGTCAATACCGCCGACGGTGTTGGGGGGACACAAAATCACGGTGCAACCCGTAGGTCCGTCCAGATTTTGGGCATGACCCACTCGCAGACCTTGAATGGCTGTAAGGGTTTGTTTGTCCACTGATCTTGCTCCCACCAACAAACAGGGCGCTGGTGTCTGCGCCCTTCACTGACAGACCTAGCGCCGTAAACTTAAGCCCAAACGACGACCCGGTCCATCAATGTGCAAGATTTTGGCTTTGACGGTTTGACCTTCACGCACCACATTAAAGGGATGCAGAAAATGACCCTCGGCCAGTTCGGAAATATGCACCAAACCTTCGAGGCCATTTTCGATGCAAACAAAAGCCCCAAAATCCACTACATGGGTAATGACCCCTTCGACCTCACTGCCGACTTGGTAACGTTTTTCGACGGTTTCCCAAGGGTCAGGTTGGAGACGTTTGACACTGAGGGCGATACGGCCTTCGGTGGGGACAACATCGAGTACATGGACTTTGATGGTTTGTCCACGTTCCAAAATGTCGGCAGGGTGGCCCACGCGACCCCAACTCAGTTCACTGATGTGAATCAACCCTTCGAGGCCACCAAGATCAACAAATGCTCCAAAATGGCATAAATTGGTGACGATGCCTTGACAGACATCACCGGTTTTTAGGTTCTGTAACACTTGGTCACGTGCCCCGGCATTGGCTTGTGCTGCACGTTCCGAAAGAATCAGGCGGCTTTGTACGCGATCTAATTCAATAATGCGTAAGCGGAGTGTCTTGCCCAAATAACTCATAAGGGCCTGACGGCGAGTATTGGGGGATTCATGATCTGAAGGGAATTCGACAAGCTGACTGGCTGGAACAAAACCGCGTAGGCTTGCCCATTCGACGAGTATACCCCCTCGGTTGTAGCCAATCGCTGCTAATTCGACCACCGTATCCGAACGAAATACTTGTTCAACTTGTTCCCAATCGGCGGATACGCCCGAACCACTCCCCTCTTCATCAAACTTTGAAGCAAAATCGTCTTTGGCTGAATACCCTTTACCATTCGTACCGTTTTGAGGTATTCCCCCTATCGCAGTATCAGCCTCAGCCAGCAACGCCGTCCAATAACTTTCATCTGGCGGCGGAGCGGGGGCCGTATCGTAGCGACGTACCTCCGTAGACATAAGACCTTCCTTGTAACCCAACTCAAAGCAATTGCGCGTTATTTATCTCCGAATCATATGAAATTCCGCAAATTGTGAATTATAGGAGCCACGCATGGCAGAGTCAACCGTAGTGCATTCGTCATGGCCCTCCTCAATAAAACTAGAGAGAGAGTCCCTTGTGTGAGCGGACTCTGCCTCATGAACTATAACTATTGCAAAACTTGCAGTTGGAAATAGTAGGTGACGGTCATATCCGGCCACACAATTTCCACCGAGAGGATATAGGAACCAGCGGCTACTCCCAGATTAAACAACACCACGTTATCGCCTACGCGCGTCTCAGAGGCGAGTGGTTGGAGGGTATCGCGGCTCAGGTAATTGATCTCAATGCTGGTCGGGCGTGAACCCTCGATCCGAATATTGGCAGCGGCATTACGGGCAGCCCGAATCGAAGTAGAGGTTGACCCGGTAGCGCTGAAGGGTTGTTTGACGCACACCAATTCATTGGAGGCGTTGCGGCGACAATAATCGTACCCGACGGGCTGATAGTTGCGTCCAGCGACTTTTAATGCCGCAGCGGGTGGGGCATCTCCCTCAAACACCGAGGTATTGGTCGGGCTGACACCCAGCGTTGGGGTGGCGGTTGGTGTAGAGGTGGCCGTTGGCGGAACAGGCGTCGTCGGAGAAGGTGTTGAAGTCGAAGTGTTAGTTGGTGGTGCGACGACTTCCGTCACTTCCTCTGTCGGTATAGCCGTAGGAGCTTCGGTAACAACCTCGGTGGCTGCTTCAGTGGGAGTGACCACTGCGGAGGGTGTCGTGGCAACTGGCGTGACAGGTGTGGCCGATTCCGTAGCTTCCGGTGTTGCAGTAGCGACCTCTTCAGTCGCGGCAGGTTCAGTTACGACCTCGGTTGGCTCGGCAGTAGGTTCAACGTTTTCTTCAGTTGCCGCTGGAGTCTCCGTAGCATTACCACCGCTTATCCCAGATTCCTCAGTGGCTTCGGGGGTGATTTCTGTCGGTTCAGGGGTTGCTTCCACTGTAGCGATTTCAGTGGCTTCCTCGGTACTTTCGGCAGTGGCCTCTGGCGTTGCTTCGAGGGTAGCCGCCTCGGTTGCCACTTCGGTCACTTCAGCGGTGATTTCGGGGGTTGCGGCGGGTGTCGTCACTGCATCCGTCGGTTCGGGGGTGACATTGCCAGCCACGGCCTGACCCACATCTACCGCAAACACATTGCTGACCGTCGCGCTTGAGCCTTCAATATCGGCATAATAGGCGGTGACATCCAACAAATAGCGTCCACTGGGCAGGGCTAGTACAAATTCGGTGCTTTGGGCCGGATCAATCTGCATGGTAAACAGCGGGTTTCCGGCGGCATCCATCTCACGCGACGTGATCACCACCTGATTGGGAAGAGCCACACCTTCAGGATTGGCAATTGCCACTGTCACCGCCTGCCCACCTTGTACCGCTAAGGCCGTTGATGGACTGGGGCTGTCGGCGTTACTGGTAAATTCGCAACTGACATTGTTTTCGCCTTTGGGCCAGCAGGCAACGGTGCGCAAACCTGCATCACTCTGTTCGCCTGCTTGTAAGCTGAGATTAGGCTGATTGGGTGCGGAAAAATCCTCCCCACCGTCACAGGCTGCCAGTATAAATGTCAACAAAAGAAGTGCTAAAGGTAGCAGATATTTTCGGTTCATCAAGAATTTTGGCGTCCGATGGGATTGGACTAAATAAAAGGGCTGCATCGGGCGCTTGGCTCCTTTCTTTTGAAGTGCGTTTAACTGTACCATGCAGGTTGCAGAAATGGCGCAAGGGCCATCCTGATAAGTGCCTCATATGCTTCTTGGCGAGAGCTTAGGCCGTTGGTCAAAATTCCAATCGCGCCTTCGGCTTGTTTGGTGTTGTTCTGACCTGTCAGTTGATCCATTGCCGTACCAAGCTCAACACCTTCACGGATGAGTTCGGCAACGCTGTCGGGCAAGCGGATACACGAACTTCCGCCAATGCCGATCCGTCCTTGATGGTCAACAATGGCACACCACGCACAGGTCATCATGCCAAATTCGGTTTCTTGAACGCCCCCCTCTAATCCGATACCCATTTCGGCTTGGGTCGCGTGCATTGCGGCAGTGGCCCGATTGAACGCTCCCCGGCGAGTTTCTTCATCGCCAATCGGCATAACCCGGACATTAGATTCCACCGAAATCGGTATAAATTCAGCCTGTGGATAGAGGGCTGACAGGATACGCTGGCTTGCGTTACACTTAACCGGATTGGTTGACCCAATAGCGATACGCGCAATATACATCGTTTTTCCACAGGCAGACGTAATCTAAATTTTACGATTGTGGGCATTGTAGCATTACGTTAAAGAAAACACCAATTATCTGAATTATCCGATTTTGTCCATTTGTTACTTGTTATGAAGCAGGGTCGTTTATGACGATTGATACATTCACCACCGCCGCTTTAGCAGACGAATTTAATGAATTGCTGGTGGGCGGGCGGGTTCAAGATACAGTGCAGCTTGACCATGATACGTTTGGGTTGGAAATTTACATTAACCGCGAACGGCGCTATTTGCTGTTGTGTGCTGAGACAACCGCTCCACGTGCGCTGATTACACCGGAAAAATTGCGACGTGGCGTGATGTCGCCGTCTACAATGGGCTTACTCATCCGCAATCGCTTAGAGGGTATGAAACTTATCGCGGTGCGTCAACCCGCATGGGAACGGGTGCTGATTTTTGACTTTCTGGATGAGACAGGCGAAGTCCAGTTGATTCTGGAAATGATTGAGCGGCGGGCGAATTTGCTGCTGGTCGAAAATGACATCATCGTGGATTGTGTGCGGCGCGTCGGGGCGGATGAAAATCGCTATCGGGTCAGTTTACCCAAACATCCGTATGTGCCACCGCCGCCGATGGAAGGTAAGACCCATCCGGCTGATCTTAATCCCAAAGTGTTGAACACACTGCTGATGCGTGAACCCGATCAAAAAGCATGGTCAGTGCTGGTCAAAAATGTATATGGGTTTAGCCCATTCCTCGCCAAAGAAGCCATTTTCCGCGCCTATGGTCGGGTGGATGTGCGGGCCTCAGAAGTTAACCCCTATGGGCTGGACGCGGCGTTGGGGTCGTTTTTACGCTCCCTGCTGCGGAATGAATGGCAGCCGGGGGTGGCGGTGGGTGAAGGCGGTCAAGTTTTGGGTGTAGCAGCCTATCCTTTGACGCATTTAGGCGAATGGGAAACAATGCCGACGATCAGCGAAGCCCTCAGTTCGTACTATGGACGATTGGAAGGCGGGGCGGTTTATGAGGCAGCCCGCGAACCCATCCGACTGCAAATCCAGAACGCGCAAAAGAAGCTGGAACGCAAGCTGGGGTCGTTGAAAAAATCGCTGGTGGAAAGGGCCGATGTTGAGCATTTGCGGATGGCAGGCGAGTTGTTGCTGGCCTATCAATACAATATCCAGAAGGGGCAGACCTTATTCGAGGCCGAATATGAAGTGGATGCCCCCCCGCTGAAAATCAAACTTAATCCGGATTTGTCGCCGCTGGATAACGCCAAAGCCTATTTTGAGAAATATGAAAAGGCCAAACGGGGACGCCAGCAAGTGCCGGAGTATATCGCACAGGTGGAACACGAAATCGAATTCCTTGACCAGTTGGCGACTGACCTTGATTTGGCGGAAAACTGGCAGGATATTGGTGAAGTGCAAGAGACCCTAATGAAAAAAGGGTTCTGGCAGGGCAAAAAAGTCCAGCATCCCAAAGGGGGGCAATCCGGGCCACTGCGCTATGTCACACCCGACGGCTTTGTGATCTGGATTGGGCGGAATGCGCGGCAAAATGAAGATGTGACCTTTAAAAAAGGCGAGGATGTGGATATTTGGATGCACGCACGTGGCGTTCCGGGGTCGCATGTGGTTGTCAAAACGAATGGTCGCAAAGTGCCACCCGCGATCATGGAGCAGGCCGCCCGATTTGCCGCGTATTACAGCAAACTCCGCACGGAAGAAAAAGTCGATGTCATCACGGCGGAGCGTCGGCATGTGCGAAAATTAAAAGGTGGGCATCCGGGTCAGGTATTATTGCGCGAGGAATTGGGCAATCTGCGGGTTAAGCCGATGGCTGTGCCGGAGAAACCTGAGAAGGGCGAGTTTTGATTTATTCGGACACGGGGCTAAAGACGCCGCGCTGAATTTAGCCTATAGGCAGGCTAAGGCATATCAATATCGCTCATTCCACCAACACAATATCCAGACTGCGTAAGAGGGAAATCGCTTCGGGGAGGGAGAATTTGGTCTTTTTGAGCGTGTTGGCGGTAGCATCAATCGTGTAATTGGATGCGCCAGTAAAATCGGCTTTGGTCAGGTCGGTGTGCAAAAAGCGGCTGTCGGCAAAGTTGCTGTCGGTGCAGTTGGCCTCGGTCAAAATCGTGTCAGCAAAATCCACTTCATGGGCAAGGCATTTTCGCATGACGACCCGGTGCAATTTGATGGCGCGGAAATTGGAATAACTGAGGTTGCATTCCACAAAACTGACCGAACTCATGGCCTCCCACACAGCGTCAATCCACGCAATGCCGATCATTTTGCAGCGTTCAAATTGGGTTTTGGTGAAAGCACTCCCTTTGACCGTGACCAGACTTAAATCGCAGTCTACAAAACGGCAGTCTATAAATTTGCAGTTTTGAAAATGGGCCTCCGGGAAAGAACAGGCTGTAAAGGTGCAGTCTTGAAAGGTGATGCGCTGGATGGTTTCGTGAGAAAAAGTCTCTTTGCGAAATGTCTGGTCAAAATATTCGGATTGTTCAGACAGTCGGCTCATCGGGGGTGTCGTCCTCATCATCATAATCATCAGGAAATTGGATGGCGGGTTCGTCAATTAGCGGCGGGGTTTCATCTTCGGCTAAAAGGGCCATTGCTTCGGCTTCGTAGGAGGTGGGAACGAGGACACGAATCGCGCCGATACCAATCGTAATGCCCATCGCACGCGCCGCACCGTCTTGCTGGATAAACACAGGGATTTCGGCTGTGCGCAGCAGGCCCGCGATGACTTCAGCCTCAAAAGAACTGGTGCAATCCGCGACCACTGACCACGATTTTTGGGGTGGCTGACGACGGGGGTGGAGGCGTAGAAATCGCATTTCAATGACCGTCCCCATAACAGGGTAGCATGACGGTGAAGGTCGTGCCTTGATTGACCTGACTCTCCACCCAAATGCGCCCGCCGTGCTGCTCGACAATGCTCTGGACAATCGAAAGCCCCAAGCCTGTGCCTACCGTATCGCCAACAACATTGCTGGCGCGGTAGAACTTGCTGAAGATATAGGGTTGATCTTCGGGCAGCACCCCAATGCCAGTGTCCGACACAATCAACAAAACGAAGTCGCTTTCTGAGGTAAGTTCCACTGTGATGCGCCCACCCGCTTGGGTGTATTTAATGGCGTTATCCAACAACTGATGGACAAGTTGGCGCAGTTGGATGGGGTTGCCCAGCACAAAAGGTAATTTTTCCGGCGCGTAAAATTCGACCTGCTGATATTTCTCGTTGATTTGCTGGTGCAGTCCTTCCAACGCATATTGCACCATCATCTGCATTTGTACGGCTTTACGATCCGTCTCCAAGACCGCGCCGACCTTTTCGAGTTCCTGCAAATTATTGAGGAGGGCAGTGATGGAATGCACACTGAAAATGATACGCCCGATGAAATTGCGCTGTTGGTCATTCAGCGGCCCCATACGCTCCAATAACTCGATGTAACCGATGATGGCGGTCAGTGGTGAACGCACATCGCGGGTGACGGCGCCAACAAATTCATTACGCAGGCGGCTGAGTTCTTTGAGGTTGGTGATGTCTTGCATCATAACCAACGACCCCACCCCCGGTAATTCCACCCGTTCAGCACTGTAGACCTGATTGCGCTCGGTGAAATTGATCTCGCGGCGGGTATGTTGACCTTCCCCCTCGGTTAATAGGGCCAAAACATCGGGATTTTTGATGATACGGCGGAGGGCTTGACCGATGGTCGAAGCGCTGCCCAGTCCAAATAGATGGGAGGCGGCTTGATTGCAAAACAAAATATGCTCGTGATGGTCAATGGCAATCACGGGGGTATTCACATTTTGAAGCAGTATATCTAGTGCGTTAATTGTACCCACCATTAAAACAAGTTGTTCCTTCCAATAGCCGCTCTCATAAGGGTGTGGAGTCGGTAGAGGTTAACTGCCCGATCAACGCACGCATCTGCTCGGCTTTCTGTGTCAAGTCCAACAGTTGGGTCGAGAGTTGGGGCGATAGTTTGGGGATATTGGCAAGGTTAGCGAGGGCTTCCTGCATTTGACCCAAAGGAACAAATACGCCACTCGAAATTTTCTGGTCGCGCAACTTTAGTGTGTTATAGGCAGCTTCAAGGCTTTTGGCACGCTGCTCCAATGCATTAAACAGGCGGGCGTTGACAATGGCAATCGCGGCGTAATCGGCCAATGTGTTAATGACTTCACCGAGACGGTCTTCAAAGCCCTTTTTGCGGCGATGATTGCCGACAGTTAACACACCAATCGCTTTGCCATTGACTACCATCGGGGCATAGACGGTTGCCAGAATATCGCGGGAGAGCTTAAAGCGCTTCAATCCATCGCCTTCGACAACAAGCGGCTGCTGGCTGGTCATGACCAATTTCGCCAATTCATCGCGCATGGGTTCGCCCAATTTTTCCTGCATGACCAGCGTCAAATTTTTGCCTGCACGTAGAATCAAATCCGTCGAATTGGGTTCTTGCAGCAGGAGGGTCGCGTAATCCGCCCCACTGACGGCCAATGCACCCGCCAGCACTGCATCAAACATCCCATCAAGGCCGCGCATGGCGGTGAGCGTTTGGCCCAACGTGGCGAGGGTAGTCAATTCTTTTATACGAGCTTCCAATTCGATATTGCTCTTGCGAAGTTGTTCGGTGAGGCCGTCGCGTTCTTTACGCAGACGCACATCGGCAAGGGCACGCTGCACCACCGACATCATCTCGGCTTCGCGGATGGGTTTGGTGATGTAATCGGTTGCGCCAAAACGGAACGCTTCTATCGCATCTTTTTCACTACCACGCTTGACTCCCACGATAATCGGCCCGGTATATTGGCGGGATTTGATTGCCACCAACATATCTTTGCCGGTGAGACCGGGCATGACCAAATCTATATAGATCAGGTCGGGTTTGCGCTTTTCGACCATCGCCACGCCTTCCACACCATCACGGGCCTCTAATACCTCGTATTGGGTGGGGCGAAAAATTTGGTCTTTTAGGAGATCACGTACTTCAACGTCATCATCTACGATTAAGACCCGTTCCATTTGTTTTGTCATAAAAACTTGTCCACAATGATTCCAATTATTTATATTTTAGGTCGTTAGAGAGGGACAATTAGTTGCCCCTCTCTAAAGATTTATTCAAAAATCCAGCGTTCGGTGTCGCGTGTCCAATTGACCAATTCGGCATCGCTAAAGAATAATGCCACTTCACGGGCAGCAGCGGCTTGACCATCGGAGCCATGCACCAAATTGCGGCCAATTTCCATGCCTAGATCGCCACGAATCGTGCCGGGGGCGGCTTCGACGGGGTTGGTTTTGCCAATCGTGCCGCGTGCCGCTTCAATGGCGTTTTTGCCTTCTAGTGCAATCACGACCACCGGGCCACTGATAATGTAGCTGACGAGGCTTTCATAAAATTTCTTGCCGACATGTTCGGCATAATGCTTTTCAGCTAATTCACGGCTAATTTGAATAAATTTCATCCCGGCAATACGCAGACCACGTGCCTCGAAGCGGCGGATAATTTCCCCGGCTAGGCCGCGCTGTACGGCATCGGGTTTAACGATAATCAGTGTACGTTCCAACGTTTGAATCTCCCTGTTGGTAAAAACATTGCCTACTCAAAACGGGCAATTTTGAAACTTACCTATAAGCATAGCATGTTTCGGGGTCGTCGGACAGTGCGACACTTGGAAAACCTTAAAAACCTTGAAAATATGCTAGAAAACAAAAAGCGGGCTATAAAAACCCGCTGGGATTGCAGAAAACCGCGCTGGCGAATTAGAGTTGGTTCAACGCACCACGATAGGTGTCGAGCGCTTCCTGTAAACGGCCCTGTCGCATATAGGTATCGCCCAACAGACGGCGCACCTTTGGATTTTGCGGCTGACGGGTGGCGAGTCGGGACAAATCGTCGGCAACCACTTCGAGCGCCGCCGAGGATTCGACCAGCGTCTCGTAATGGTCTAGGCTGGCACCCAGATTGCCCACTTTCTCCAATTCACGGGCCAAATTCAGGCGTGTATGGTGATCGCTCGGATTTTGTTCCAGCGAGGCTTGGTATTGTGCAAACCCAGCCGGAACGAGGGCAGGAGATGAGGGCGGCGGCACAGGTTGGGCCACTTGGCGCGAACTGGCAGCTGGGGCGACCACTGGCATAGGTGATGGCGGTGGTGCCATTGGCGGCACGCTGGGCACGTGGGTAGGTGTCATCACCACAGGCGGCTGTTGATAGACGGGCTGGGCAGGTGCGACGTAGACAGGCGCAGGGGGTGTCTCAACTACAGGTGCTTGATACCATGAGGGCAGACCACCTTCTTGGGCAACGGGAAGATGTTCTTCAACCTCAGCCGAGGCTTCGGATGGCGTCTGAGCAAGGAATGCGAGTTCGGGTTGTGCAGTGGACGTTTCGGGTGGGGCATTTTCCGCCACAAAACTCAGCGGATCCATGACGGGTTCGCTCAACCAATCCGGGGTGGCGATTTCTGAAATCGCTTCTGGTTCGACTATTTGTGAGCTAATCAACCATTCCGGCAAATCACTGTCGGCGGGAACGACTTGACTGCTCATTTCTTGCAGCCAGTCGGGTAAATCGGTTGGTTCAGACGCGATAATTTCGGTTTCAATGGGCACTTCAAACATGCTGATGTCGAATTCCGGTAGGGCTTCGGTTTGAACCATTTCTGGCATGATCTCTTCGACTTTGGACACTGCCTCGGCGTACCAATCTGGTTCGGCGGGCGGGGTTAGGCTTTCATGCTGTAAGGTATATTCTTCATCGAGTGCCGCTGCCCAGTCGTCCCCACTTTGGGCATAACCCGCAATAAAATCCGAAGCCGCCAGAATCTCATCTTGCATTGGTGCAAAACTGGTGGTGTCTTCTAGGGTAAATTCGGGTAGTTCGATTTCGGGCAATTCTTGCACAATCGGGCTTTCAGATAGCCAATCTGGTAAATCGGTTGGGGCTGGCGGCGGCAAAATCTCATCAATCAGGGCCGGGAAAGTATCTTCTGTCACCGGAGCCGCTTCGAGGTCGGAAGGCATTTGAGCAGCCAACCAGTCTGGGATTTGGCCGGGGGCAATTTCCTCGCTCTCAGCGGGATGAGTGGCCTCAAATTCGTCATTCAAGGGGGTAAGAGCGGCTAAAGCTTCAGCCTTCTTCATTAGCCATGCCAATTCAGCTTCGGGGGTAATCGTGCCATGTGCCTGCGCTTCGGCGATTTGCTCATCCGTCAACCCCTCAATGGAAGTGATCATGTGCGGGGTGGTTGGGGTAGGTTCGGGCGTGACTTCATAACTGAGATCAAAGCCGGGGATGTCATCCGCAGCCATGCTGCTTAGAAAGTCAGTCACCCCTGCGCTCTGATCGCCTGCCAAGTCGCTCAACCACGACAAGGACGAAGTATCCTCGCTGAGTTCAGGCGCGGATTCGGGCAGTGGCATGGATGGTGGATAGGATTCACTGCTGGCAAATGACTGTCCCGAAGTGGTCTCAAAGGGCGAATAGGGGACATAACCGGGTTCGTCAATCACCACACTGTTGGGGTCAATTTCGGGAATTTCATAGTTGGCTGCTGTCATAAATTCATTGGGGTCTGCCCCCTGACGCGCGGCGAGACTTTCTAGCCATGCCATCGGGTCAACATCCACCGGAATTTCGCCATCTTGAGGCACCCATGCTGCGGCTGGTGTTTCAAAACTGAACTCCGGCTGTTCGGCGGGAACTTCGTAGGGTTGCGTTGCCGATGTTTCAAATGCGGCTGGTTCTTGAACTGGATGACTTGGGCCAGCGGCGGCAGATAATGGGCGGCTGAATTTTTCGGAGGGGACATAGCCGGGTTCATCAATGACCACGCTGTTGGGATCAACTTCGGGAATTTCATAGTTGGCCGCGGTGGTGAATTCGTTGGGATTCGCCCCTTGACGCGCCGCCAGACTTTCCAACCACGCCATCGGATCCATGCCACCGAGGGGATCATTGGCATCAAGAGCTGCTGAAGCCACTGGTTCGATGGGAGGTGGTTCTTGGAATGAATAGTCCATCATCGTCGGCTGTTCGGCATAGCTGTAGTCGTAAGCTGGAGCCTCCACAGGCGGTGCAGGCGAGACCTCGATAGGCTCGGTAGCCTGCGGGGGTTCTTCGACGGGACGGCTTGGGCCAGCGGCGGCAGATAATGGACGGCTGAATTTTTCGGAGGGGACATAGCCGGGTTCATCAATCACCACGCTGTTGGGGTCAATTTCGGGCACCGACATATCCGCTGTGGTCATAAATTCTTGCGGATTTGCGCCCTGTCGTGCCGCAAGGCTCTCCAACCAACGCATTTGCTCTTCAAGTGTCATGTTCTCAAAATCTGGCATGTCGCCCATGACGGACTATCCTCCTTATGGTTGGCTGGTGTAATGAGAGGCCAACGCGAGATACAAAAAACACAAAAATTATTTAAACCAATCGGGCGGCGTGTCATCGTCCTCGCCAAAATTTGACTCATCAAAGTCTTCTGACTTATTAAAGTCTATTGAGGGTGCAGCCCCTTTTTGTCGGCGTAACCAAGGTGGGTCATGATCAAAATCAAATGATGCGGGTGTAACCACCGGAATTGCCTCTGGTTCCACTTCAACGGTGGTTTCTCGGCGTTTCCCAAACAAGCGCCGACCCCGTTTTTGTTTTGGTTTGGCTGGCTCATCCCATTGGATTGGGAACGCATCATCAAATTCCATATTAGTATCCGGCAAATCGAGTTTGGTGGCAACTGGTGTCACTTCTGCCTTATCGAAGCCAAAATCTGCCTCGTCTGGAAATTCTTCGGGCAGCGTGGTTGGCACCGGTGACGAAGGACGGGTAGCCGCTTCCACTTCTTCGGGGGTCAACTCGCGTAGCTTAAAGCCCGTTAGTTGATCGAGTTCAGAAATCATGGCCTCGGTTTGGTCGGTGATGCGAATTTGATCCGCGCTTGTAATCGAGGCAAGGAATACATCAATATTGTCTACCGGCTTGCGCTCCTCAGATTCTTTGGCAGAGGCGCGGGCAGGACGCTCATCAAAATCCACCGCCATTTGAATATCGGAGGTGTCAAGCCGAATATCATCACTCAGCCAATCGGGGGCAACCGCACTTTCAACTTCTGATTCTTCCAACAGAAGATCATCTTGCCACTCGGCAGCCAACCCTGCTTCGGTTGATTCTTCAAGCTCTTGTTCATCCAGATCAAGCCAGTCTGTATGTTCATCAGCAACCGCCGACATATCTTGGAAAAGATCATCGAAGCCTGTAACAGGAGTCTCAGGCTCTTCCTCAATTTCCACCCCGGCCAGCCAATCAGGTAGTGCTGCGGCGGGTTCGGCCATCGGGATGGGGGCGCTCGGCTCGGATTTACCAATGGAAGACAGCCAATCGGAGGCGCTTTCTGGTTCGACGATCTCGGTCTCGACATCCTCTAACCAGCCGGTATGCGGTTCGCCGATTTCGGAGAGGTCGTCAAATAAGGCCTCCATGTCGGATTTAGCCGTGACTTGCGCCTCTAGTGGTGCAGAGCTATCGTCAGAATCGCCACTTAGCCAATCGGGGATCTGCTCGGCTTGCGGGATGACCTGTGGCGGTTCAGTCTGTCCAAATGAAGAGAGCCAATCAGAGGCACTTTCTGGTTTGGGGGTGCCTTCTTCCAAGTCATCTAGCCAACCCGTGCGGGGAGCTTCAATTTCAGACAGGTCATCGAAAAGACTGCCAAATTCGGGTTGTGAGGTGGCGGTAGTCTGTGGGATGGCTTCTGGCGGTTCAGCTTGTCCAAATGAAGAGAGCCAATCAGAGGCACTTTCCGGCTTGGGGGTGCCTTCTTCCAAGTCATCTAGCCAACCCGTGCGGGGAGCTTCAATTTCAGACAGGTCATCGAAAAGACTGCCAAATTCGGGTTGTGGGGTCTGTGGGATAGGAGCAGGTGGTTCAATCTGTCCAAATGAGGAGAGCCAATCGGCAGCACTTTCCGGTTTGGGGGTGCCTTCTTCCAAATCATCCAACCAACCTGTACTTGGGGTACTGATGTCGGAAAGGTCATCAAAGGCGCTTTCGAAGCTCTGGTTACTGGGCGCACCCACTTCACCAAAGTCATCCCCTAACAGTCGGCTCAGGTCATCATCGGAAACTTCCGTCCCCAGCGTATTTGACAAGGCTGAGGGCATGGAGAGCAGCCAATCGTCGCTGATTTCTTCGCTTAAATCTACGGTTGCCCCGGCGGTGGGCGATTCAAAATCCGTAAGCCACCCGGTGCTGGGTTTATCAATAGCTGAGAGGTCGTCAACCGGAGCGCCGAACATCTTGTCAAAGTTGGTATCCGAGACATCCATCTTGGCGGATGGGGTTTCCAGCGAAGACCCCCAATCATCGGCGGGGACACTATCCAGTTCTGTTAGCCACCCAGTGCTTGGTTCACCAATAGCTGAGAGGTCATCTGTCGGAGCGCCGAACATCTTGTCAAAATCGGCGTCTGAGACATCCATCTTGGCGGATGGGGTTTCTAGCGAAGATACCCAATCATCGGCGGCGGGGGCACTGTCCAGTTCCGTAAGCCACCCGGTGCTTGGTTCGCCAATAGCTGAAAAATCATCCACCGGGGTGCTGAACATTGCATCCAATTCACTATCCGTTACTTCTGGGGCGACTGACTGAATCGGCTCGATGTCCCGCATCCATTCGGGAACTTCTTCATTCTCATCAACGGCGAGGAAGTCGGGCATATCGGGCACAGCGGCTTGCTGAACGTCGTCTAACCAAGCTGTTCCTGGAATCAGATCATCGCTAAATAGGTCAGTGAATTCTTCATCCGAAACGTCTTGGGCAATGGAGGAAGTCTGTGGTGGAACATTCAGCCATGCGCCAAGATCATCTACAGGTATTTGTTCTGAAACGGTTTCGAGTGGTTCAGCCGAGACAGGGAGTTCTGGCATGGCTTCACTCTCAAGCACATTCCAGTCCACTTCGTCTAAACTGGACGCTCGACCCGGTGAGGTGAACACATCACTATCGGTATCCTGTCGCCAAGGAAGATCACCTGTGACACCCAAATGACTTGGGGTGGAGGTGATGGGTTGTTCAGGCAGTTGACTGTCGAAGAGGACAGCGAATTCATCAATCGAACCCGTTTCGGCGGATGCTTCGGGCGTACTCTGTCGCCATGGAAGGTCACCTGTCACCCCCAAACGTTGTCCAGTGGCAGGGGGTGGCGTGACTAATTCATCTTCAAATAACGAGGCGAATTCTTCGGCGGATTCTTGCTCGACTTTTTCGAGAGTCAGTGAAGGGGTATCCGGTGCTACGGCATCGGTCAGCCAGTCAATTTCATCACTAGCATCGGGTGATTCCTCATCCAATTGGAAAATTGGCGGGGTGGCCGATACTTCCGTGCTTTCTGTTTCCCCCATTAGCCAATCATCAGTTTCGAAAGAAAAAGTGGAATCTTCCCTTGCCGCGATTTCGGGCAGCATGTCAGTGCTGGCTATTGGGGCGGCTGACTGCGCGGGTACATCGGTTAGCCAATCGGGTGTTTCATCTTCAAATAGGGTCGTAAACTCGGCCTGATCCTCATCCTCAGATAAATCCGGGGCATCGGACAGCCAGCTTGGGGTTACGGGAGGTGTGGGGGCAGAGGTTTCGATAGCGCCAAAATCCTCAAACAGCGTTTCTTCGTCCCACAGTGTCTGGATAGGCTCGTTTGCCGCCCGTGCTGGCGATTCCTCGACCAGCCAATCGGGTAGCGCCTCTTCTGCCTCTTCCGGTTTTCGGCCACCCATTGCCAACAATGCTGCCACTTCTTCAGCCGATGGTGGACGAGCGGCGGCCCGTAATTGTTCTAATTCCTCGTCGGGATTCTCGCCAAAACTGAATTCTTCGACATCCCCGAAAATGGATGGTGGTTCATTGTCGGAGGCGATTTGAGGTTCTTCGCTTGACCAACCGGGTAGTTCTTCATCTTCCGCCTGTTGGATTTCCGCCAACAATCCTGTGAAACCTGTAGATTTGCGTGGCGGCGGTGCTGCTTCAGTGGTGGTGAAATCCGGTATATCATCCAACCAACTGGGGGTTGGCGCTACCACTTCTGGTTTCTGGCTTGGCGATTCCGCCATCCAATCCGGCAAGGGTGCTTCGGCAGTGGTATCCCCAAATAGGTCACTAGCATTGACGGTTGGGGCGGTTTCGGCGACATCGGCAAACCAATCGGGTAATTCATCTTCACCCGAAACGGCAGGGGATGGCGTTGGGGTCAGGCTGGCATTGGCCGGACTGGGTTGACTCAATGAGCTTGCCATTTCGTTAAACCAGTCATCCGGGGCGGGCAAATCGGCGGTCTTGGGTTTGCCGCCAAAATCCGCGCCGGGGGTAAACCAATCCGGTAAATCATCGGCGGGGGTCGGACTCACCACTTCACTCATCCAGTCCGGCAACTCTTGGTCGGCGGTACTGCGTCCGGGGCTGCGCGTGGGAGCAATGCTTTCGGGCGTATTGAATACATCGGTGATCTGGCTGATCCAATCCGGGGCAGGGCCAGCCACCGAAGTCGCCGCATCGGCTGTCCATTTGAGACGGGATAATACGAATGCCCCTTCAGGTAAGGTGGCCTGATTTTCGCTGCTATAAATTAAGCGCAGGCTTTCATATGGCGCAAGGGCTTCCACTTTTTCTAAGAAAGGCTTGGCGTCGTCTGGACGGCGCGTTTCGATCCACAGTTTTGCCATTAGTAAATTCAATGGCAAACAATCGGGCAGCACCCGCAGCACTTCCAGCGCAAGTTCACCTGCCTCCAATAAATGCCCGGCATCCCAAAGGGCGCTTGCTAAACGGACACGCAAATCTAAGCGATTGGGTTGTTCGGCTAGGCTCCGCCGCAGTTCCGTAATGGCCTGCTCGTGCATCCCGCTGCTGAGATACTGCTGGGCAAGGGCGGCGCGGGTCAATTGGATTTTGCGAGGGCTGGCTTCATCCCGGCGTTTATAGAGGCGCTTGAGTTCGTTCAGGATGACGTTATTGTTCGGCATCTGTTCATTGGCACGTTCCATATGCCAGATTGCCTGATTTAACTGCTGCTGATTTTCGTAGATGGAACTCATGCCGACATGGGCCACAAAATCGTTGGGGTCGGCGCTTAAAAGGCGCGGAAAAACTTGGGCGGCCTCTTCATGGCGGGCTTTTTCTAATAAAGCCTTGCCGAGTAAACGATATGTTTCCACATTTTTGGGGTAATGCTGCAAAATGTGGCGACAATGCCCGATGACTTCCTCTAGGGCTTCACGTTGAAGTAAGAGGTCAAGTTCATCTAGGTAGGCACGGAGAGTTGTTGTAGACATGAGCAACGGCCCGCTTCGTTGGTGCGTTATTTACGCTTCCTTACGTTACTTTCATTATCCTATGACCAGCGCAAAAATACAACTCTAGTTCTGGTTCAAACCCCGTTAGGGATTCGCAACAGTTCGGTTAAGTTTTGGTCGGGTGTATAATAGACATAGGTAGGCAATAGAGAACTTAAGGGACTTTTGCCATGATTACGACTACAACAGATTTACAAACTGCCCTCGACCAAATGACTGTCCCCGGTTCACTATACACCATAGTAGATAAAGATGAAAAATCGCTACGCTGTACGGCCTGTGGGCATAATTGCCTAATCAAAAATGGCCGACGGGGGATTTGCAAAGTGCGGTTTAATCAAGATGGGCAGTTGCGCGTGCCCTATGGCTATGTGGGGGCGTTGCAATGTGATCCGGTTGAAAAGAAGCCGTTTTTTCATGTCGCCCCCGGTACAGATGCGTTTAGCTTTGGGATGCTTGGCTGCAATTTGCATTGCTCGTACTGCCAAAATTGGGATATTTCCCAGACATTAAAAGATGACGACGCCGGACGCGACCCACTGATTATTACGCCTGAGCAGGTGGTGGACTTGGCAAAACAATATCGGGCACGCTCGGTGACTAGTACCTACAATGAACCACTGATTACAACGGAATGGGCGGTTGATATTTTCAAACTGGCGAAGAAGGCTGGATTGTATACCTTGTATGTATCCAGCGGTAATGCCACCCAAGAAGTCATTGATTATCTACAACCCCACCTGACGGGTTACAAGATTGATCTAAAATCCATGCGTGACAAACCCTATCGTCAATTAGGGGCGGTTTTGCAGCATGTCTTGGATACCATCAAGATGGTTTATGAAGCGGGTATTTGGCTGGAAGTGCTGACGCTGGTCGTGCCGGGGTTTAATGATAGCGATGCCGAACTGTGCGACGCGGCCAATTACATTGCAGGCATATCCCCCGATATTCCTTGGCATGTGACGGCTTTTCATCCGGACTACAAAATGATGGAACCCCCACCCACCACCACAGCTAAATTGATTCGCGCCTGTGAAATTGGGGCAGAAGCCGGATTGCGTTATGTATATGCGGGGAATATTCCGGGGCGGGTTGGGCAATGGGAAGATACGCGCTGTCCCACCTGTCAAACCACGTTGATTCGACGCATGGGCTACCGGATTATGGAAAACCGCTTATCTGCGACAGACGGTAAATGCCCACACTGCCAAAGTGTGATACCCGGCATCTGGCATTAAGCCACATCTCAGTGTATCATTTCTGGGTTAGGGCAGGCATCCCTGCTCATCCATTATGACGCGCTTGGAATAGGTCGCATGATTAGAATTGTCCCCAAATATAAACTGTTGATGTCCTACGATATTAAACCGGAATCACAGGAGGTTTATTATCGCTTTGTAACGACGGATTTTGTGCCGGCCTTGCGACTTATGCACATTTATATGACTGATGTGCATCATACGCTGTGGGGCAATTATCCCGTTCGATTGGTCGAATTTGTAGCGGAATCCAAAGAAATTATTCACGAGGCACTCGACAGTGAGCGGTATAAACAGCTAGAAGAAAAGCTCAAGACCTATACCGAAAATTACAGTCGCAAGGTGATTCGTTACCGCGACGGATTTCAGATGTAACCCCCACTTTTCGAGGCCCATTCCATGAAACTAACTGTTGTATTGCCCACGTATAATGAGGCAGAAAATCTGCCCCGCATTGTTACTGCGTTGTTTGAACTTGAAATTCCCGATACCACCCTTTCGGTCTTGGTAGTAGATGATAATTCGCCGGATGGCACAGGCCAGATTGCTGACGATTTAGCGGCTGAATTTCCGGGTCGTATGAGTGTTTTACATCGGCAGGGCAAAGAGGGTTTGGGGAAAGCCTATCGTGCCGGATTTTCCAAAGCGATTGAGGATGGCGCGGAAGCCATCTTACAAATGGACTGCGATTTTTCCCACCAGCCGCGTTATATTCCCCAAATGGTGGAGCAATTGAAAACCCATGATATGGTTTTGGGGTCGCGTTTTGCCAAAGGCGGGAGTGTAGATATTGCGTGGGCATGGTGGCGCAAACTGCTCAGTTGGTTTGCCAACAGCGTCTATATCCAATTGATTCTGCGGGTGCCGATTCGGGATATGACCGGTGGGTACAAGCTATGGCGGCGCGAAACCCTAATTGGCGTCGGGCTAGATCGTATTCACTCCAATGGCTATATCTTCCAAACCGAAATGACCTATGTGGCCCTGCGTTTGGGGTATAAGGTCAAGGAAATCCCGATCTATTTCCCTGACCGTACCATCGGCGAATCCAAAATGAGTTTCCTCATCAGTTATGAAGCGGCGGCGCGGGTGTTCCAAGTCTTGGGGCGTCACCGCAAACTGAAACCCACTGATCGGGCTACCCAATTACCCGATATAAACTCGGTTATTCAATGAGAGGCAGATTGGGAATCGGGCCGATCACGGCGACGTACTTCGCTGACATCCAACCAAGTTGCCCATTCCATTCCACTTGATACCAACCCTTTGCACGCCCTATCACGACGACAGGTGTTTCAATCGGCACATCGGTCACCAAAATTTCAGCATTGGTAGATGGGGCGGCACGCAGACGCACATAATCCAGTGTCACACCGGGGAGTGTTGCGCCGGGAATGCCTTGACCCGTGACTGGGGGCACACCTAAACGAATCGGCATCGTGTTAGGGGTATCAAAGGGACGCGGGAGGGCTTCAAAACTCGCGCCGACACCTTGCAAATATTCCAAAAAAGTCGGTAGGACACGCTCTGTGACGCGGTTGACATCATGTAGACCAATCACCACGCCATCGCCATATGAAAATACACTGAAATAAGCCCGGTCAGCCGATGAGCCACCTGTCAGATTATTAATGACCTGTTCATCAATCTCCGCTGTCGATTTGCCATTATCCCCAAAGCCGCAGTCATTGCCCGATACATGCCAGTTATAACTGATGATTTGTTCGCCGTCGCGGACAGGAAACGGTTTGACACCCCCGCCGGGCTGCCGGAAAAGTTTAGGTTGAGCATCGTAACGTGCGAGTTCTGGGCCAAGCGCATCCCGAATGGCGGCTTCAGTACGGTCATAGGAGGCTTGCACAGCGTCATGGGGGGCACCTGCATAGACTCCCGGTTCTTGCCATAAATGGTTGCCAATGGCGTGGCCTTCGCGGATGATGCGCTGCAAGATGGCCTCATTCCCCTCAATTTGGACGCCAATGACAAAAAAGGTCGCTTTGGTGTTGTATTCGGCAAGAATGTCTAGAATTTGCGGGGTATAGGCGGCAGTCGGGCCGTCCTCAAAAGTCAGATACACGCGGAATGGCCCAGAATCGGCGTGGGCCTGTGGTGGGAAGAAGGACACCCCTAAGATAAAAATGGCGCATACAAGGCTCGTAGACAGTAGATACTTTGGCATGAATCCCCGCTCCTTTTTTTAAGTTTTGCCGAGTATAACCTTGTACAGGGGGCACAGGGTTTCAACGCTTGCTTCACGATTGACCTCCGCTGTCAGGTCAGGTAAGGTTGAGAACGCAATCTAGCCGTGACACAAACATCGGATAACCGTATTATGTAGGTGTTTTATCCGTCGCTACAATTGCCTGCTGTTTATCCATCGGATTTATGAAAGTCGTTGAGGATGCCTCGTTTATTACGCCGCCTATTGCTTGATCTTGCCATCATTGTGGGCTTGTTTATCGTACCACTCTTGTTTTTTGCCCCCGTTACGCTCGGTGGACGGACACTCATCCCCGCTGATAATCTGTATCAAGCTGAACCGTATGCCACCGAACGTGAACAGGCAGGCGCACCGGAGATCCCTCATAATGCGCTGCTGTCTGACCTTGTACTGCAAAATTATCAATGGAAAACGTTTATCCGCGAAAATCTAAGCGAGGGCGAAATTCCGCTGTGGCAGCCGAATCAATTTGCCGGGACAACGTTCCTCGCCAATGGTCAGCACAGTATGTTGTATCCCTTCAGCGTGATTTATTATGTACTGCCCCTTGATGCGGCGTATGGATGGTTTGCGGTTAGTCAGTTATGGCTGGCAGGCCTTCTGATGTATCTATATGTACGGGGGATTGGCCTGAGTCGGATTGCGGGGATTATCGCGGCCCTGACCCTTCAACTCAGCAGCTTTTTTGTTGTCGCCACCGTCCACCCGATGATTCAAGCAAGCGCGGCGTGGTTGCCCCTTGAATTGTTGATGATTGAATATGTGTTGGTGCGAAAGCCCTTCCCCGGTACGGGTGGCAGACCGAACCGCCTGACGTGGGTGTTGATTGGCGCGGTGGGTTTGGGCATGGCACATTTGGCCGGGCATATCGAAATTGTTTATTACACCTTGTTGGTGATGGCCTTTTACGCCGCCTGCCGTCTCATCTGGATGTGGTGGCCCGACAAAGCAAAATGGAAAAAATTGATTGCCCCATCACTGGCATTGGTGGGTATGGTCGCGCTTGGGTTCGGCATTGGCGCAGTGCAGTTTATTCCGGGGGTGGAGGCCGCGAATAACAGTTTTCGCACGGATCGCCAAGATTCACTAGATGGGGTGTTGGATTATGCCCTACCGAATCGCCATATCGCCAAATTTTTGATGCCAAACGTTTATGGCAATCCGGCGCATCACAACTATTTTGACGTATTTAAATGGGAAACGGTATCGCAAGATTGGCAGCACACCGATTCCAATAATCCTGAAAATAGTACCCGCGTCACCCATACCGATTTTGGGATAAAGAATTACGTTGAGGGCGGGGTGTATGTGGGGATTTTGCCCCTGCTGCTAGCGTTGTTTGGGGTGTACGCGGGGATAAGGAAGAACCCCACCCCTAATCCCCTCCCCATACATGGAGAGGGGACTAATGCACCTTATCGTGGGATATTTGGGTTGCTGGGGCTTGTGTCGCTGACGTTCATGTTTGGTCTGCCAACCTATGCCGTTCTCTATTATGGCTTACCGGGGGTTGACCAACTGCATACGCCGTTCCGATGGATTTGGCCTTTTACGGTGTGTGTGGCGGTGTTGGCGGCGTTCGGAGCAGAGGCGCTACAGAAATCGCGTGGCGAGGCCGAACATGGGGAGCAGTATTATCAGACCGAGGCGGCGCGACAACCCCTTTATCGCTTGGCAAAACGCGGTGGTTGGGTATTGATTTGGCTAGGGATTGCCATCTTAGTCGCGTTGATGGGCAGTCGGATTTTTTATGATCAAGCGGATGGCTTGGTCGAACGGATTTTTGATGGACTATCGAAAGCTAAAGGAGTCTTTCCGAACGCCAAAGCCTTTTACAGCTACGAATTTCGCAATGTGCTGGTTTTGGGATTGATGGTGTTTGGCGCGGGGGTTGTCTTTCGAGTCAGCCGCTGTCCGATTTATTTGCGGCGGCGGGATCGTAAAATTCCCATCTGGCAGGTACTGGCGGTGCTGTTGATTTTGATTGACCTGTTTGCCGCGACCTTTGATTTTAATACCGCCGCGAAAAAAGAATGGCTGAGTTACAAACCAGAGCCGATTGCATGGCTGCAACAGAAAATGGCGGAAGAAGGGCTGTTCCGCATTCATGGCTATAAATGGGGACGCGATCCAATCCCACAAAACGCTGGGTGGCAATATGGTCTTCAAGATGTCAGGGGCTATGACAGCTTATTTAGTAAAGAATATGCTGATCTCATGACGCAGACCGTACCCCAGAATGGCCTTGCTTATAACCAGATTTTCCCGATCAGCGGTGTCTACGATGATCCCAATGCCCTTGCCAGCCCGATTTTAGATTTACTGAATGTGCGCTACGTCATCACGGATTGGCTAATCCAAGAACCGGAAAAACTGGGTTATGAGGAAGTCTATGTCAATGCCGGAGTGCGGATTTATCGCAATCTGAATGCCCTGCCACGTGCCTATACCCTGCCGATTGACGCCCAAACGCCACACCTTGCCTATTTGCCAGCGTTAGACCATCTCGATGCGTCATTGGGGACGGCAACCATTACCAGCTATCAGGACATTACGGTCATGGTAGATGCGACGGTTGAGCAGGATTCATGGTTGGTCTTGGCAGACAGCTATGATGAGGGCTGGCGGGCGTTTGTGCGTCCATTGGGAGGCGCGGAAGACGACGAAAAGGAAATTGATGTCCAGCGGGTCAATGGCAATTTACGGGCTGTTCAGCTAGAGCCGGGGGCATGGACAATTCGCTTCCGCTATAGCCCGGTCAGTTTCCAAATCGGGGCATTTAGCAGCTTTGTCAGCGGCATGTTGGTAATTTTTCTCGCCCTGCTGTGGCTATGGATGACTTTTGTTGGCGAACACTCCGAAGGCGATACCGGACGGCGAGTATTAAAAAACAGCGTTGCGCCGATTGCCCTGAATTTATTTAATCGCCTGATTGATTTCGCCTTCGCGTTTATCATGCTGCGTATTCTGGCACCGGAAAATGCTGGGATTTATTATTACGCGATTGTCGTGTTTGGCTGGTTCGATATTTTCACCAATTTTGGCCTCAACACCTTGCTGACCCGTGATATTTCGCGGGATAAAGACGCAGCGGGGCGTTATCTCTATAATACAACCTTGCTGCGGATTGGACTGGCGGGGTTAGCCGTGCCAGCCTTGATCGCCGTCTTGGTGATTCGCAATGCAACCGTTTCGCCCTCGCTCGACCATACCGCTGTCATTTCCATTTTCCTGCTCTATATTGGGCTTGTACCTAACAGTCTCAGCACTGGTTTGACCGCGCTATTCTATGCGTTTGAAAAAGCCGAATATCCTGCCGCGATTTCAACCGTGACTACATTATTCAAAGTGACACTCGGTCTAGGGGCGCTGCTGGCAGGGTGGGGAGTGGTCGGGCTTGCCGGGGCCAGTATCCTCACCAATCTGGCGACACTCTTGATTCTGATGCGTTTGGCGTGGCCTTTTATCAAGGGCCATTGGAAACCCATCCGTGAAAAAGATTTGCAGCGTATGATGATTCGGGAATCATGGCCGTTGATGATTAACCACCTCTTGGCGACAGTCTTTTTCAAGAGCGATGTCATTTTGATGGAAGCGATTAACGGAGTAGCGGTGGTTGGCTCGTATTCAACCGCCTATAAGTGGCTGGATGCGCTGAATATCATCCCGTCGTTTTTCACGATGGCCCTGCTCCCGTTGATGTCGCGCCAAAAATCCGAGGGCAACATCAGCGGATTGGTTCGCAATTACACGCTCGGTATCAAGATTTTGGTGATGATTGCTGTCCCAATTGCTGTATTCACGACCTTTTTGGGGCACTCATTGGTTGAATTTTTAGGGGGAAGGGAATACCTGCCAGAAGGGGCCATCGCGCTGCAAATCATGATCTGGAGTATTTTGGTCGGGTGGATGAACAGCCTCACCCAGTATGTGTTGATTGCGGTAGATCGGCAGCGCCAGATTACCCGTACATTTATCGTGGCGGTCAGTTTCAATATCATCATCAATTTGATATTTTTGCCCCGTTACAGCTATAAGGCTGCGGCTGTGACGACCATTCTATCGGAAGGGGCGCTGTTTATCGGGTTTATCCTGCTGCTACAACCCGTGTTGGGCAAAATTAATTGGTTAGGTCAGTTGTGGCGCTTGTGGGCGGCGGGTGTGGTCACGTTGGGTGTGACATGGATGCTTTGGCAGTTCGTGCCATTCCTTGCACTATTGATTGGTCTTGGCGTTTATGGTGTGGCGGTGATGGTGTTACAACCGTTTAGTGTTGAGGAACAGACACGCATAGGATCATTGATGCCGCGACGAGTGCGCCGCATCATCACACGAAAGAAACTAGCACAATCCTGATGCAACCGAGAGCAGTCGGTGTATGACTGAGTGTGGAGCCTAGCTTTCGATTTTGGCCTCGCTACTCTTCAGTGGCACCACTTCAAGTCGGTATTGGTCAATCAGTCGGTGTACGACGGGATTGGACTGGACAGGAATTACTAATTTTTGATCCTCTTGAATAACCGTAAAGTGGTAGATGCTGACACTGCGACCCGGTCCATAGGTGTGCATTTCAACGCGCACAATCGGATCAAGGGTGCAGCCGCGTTGTAGGCGATTGACCAGAATTTCCACTGGGGCAATGGGCTGCGAATGACTTGACCAAGGTTTTAACTCAGCGGTGCTGCGTTTATAGTCCCGCAACTGGGACTGTAAATTTTTAGCCATTTCAATCTCTCCTCAAACCGTAGCTCAATATTTCTCCTACTTAACAGTATAAGTGGAAAATGTAAAATTTGGGTAAGGAGAAACCAAAATTGGTTTAAGGCTTAAAAAATTTAGCTTAATTTGCCGTGCTGTTAATGAAATTATTCGAGGCGAACACCCGCAGCATTGACGGACAGGGAGAGGACTTGGTAGCCTGCATGGGTGAGGGTTTCACTCAGAAACTGCTGTTCGGTGGGGGAGATAAGGATAATGGCACAGTCCCCGCCGCCTGCCCCACTCAATTTCGCCCCATATGCGCCCGCCGCACGTGCTTGGAATATGATGTCCGCGAGTGGCGCAGTATCAACCCCGATGGCGTGCAGTAATCCGTGTTGGATATTCATCAATTGCCCCAAACGAGGCCAATCAGCATGTTCAAGTGCGGGACGACCTTCCTCGACAACGGTCAACATTAATTCAATAATCGGCGGCACAATATTAGGTAGGCCATCATGCAGTTGGCGTACCTGCTGTACATAATTGACCGTGCCTGCTTTTTGCCCACTATAGACGACCATCAAAGGCAGCGTTGGAATATCGAGGGGAAAGATTTCGCGGGGGGTGTGATTGGCATAATAGAGTGTCCCCCCCCAGATTGCGGCGGCAAGATCGGCCCCCGACCCCAAATGCTGCACCTGTTGGATGGCCTCAACGCCCATATCGAATAATTGGCGGTGGGATAAACCCACCCCAAACAGCGATGAAAGCCCGAATAGGGCGGTTGCAACAGTGGCCGATGAACTACCCAGCCCCAAAGTTGCCGCAAAGTCGCTGGCGGTCTCAATTTTTAGCGACACGTCGAATGGGAATTGGCGGTGAAAGAGGGCTACACAACTTGCAATAAAACTGGCAGGGCCGCTGAACTGATTTGAATGAACGATTTCATCAAGGGAGCGCTGCCAATGATCGAGGCCAACTGCTGGAGCAGTGATCGTGAGGGTTGGTTTGGTAGAGGTTTCAGCTTCCAGCGTCATGTAGAGGCGCGAGTCTACGGCTGTAATCAGGCAAATCCCGTTATATACAATGGCGTGTTCGCCCAACAAAAATAACTTGCCGGGGGCGGAGACTTTGACTCTTGAATGGAAGGGTGAAACGGCTGGCACGTTAGGCCCAACCCGCGATTTCTTCTAGGGCGGCGGGGTCATGCAGCAGCAAGCGCCGACTATCCAACCCGATAAATCCTTCTTCTGACCACTCGTGCAGAATATTTCTGAGGGTATCTGTATCTATCCCTGCGGCGCGGGCCACTCGATGGGCATGAAAACTGCCGGTGACTAGGCCAGTCCGAACTTTTCCATCATGTTCGGCCAAGAGCAAGATGACACTGGCAAGGCGGGCGGCTGGTTGGGTGGCGGCAAGTTCACGGATACGCAGATTAGCAGCTTGCAGACGTAAGCCCAACTGAACCAATACATCCACCGCCATATTGGGGTTCGCACCAATCGCCTCAAAAAATGTATCACGATCCACCGCGATCAGTTGGGTGTCTTCGGTAGCAACAACGCGAGCAGTACGCGGCTCACCGACGATCATCGAAAGATCGCCGACGACCTCCCCCGGCCCCAAGGTGGCAAGTACGATTTCTTCTTTGGATTCGTATTCGCGGATAATCTGAATTCTGCCCTCTTCAATCAGGTAGAGGGTTTTCGCAATATCGCCCTGATTAAATAAAATCTCACCCGCATAGAGGTCAACCATGCGAATATTGGCAGCGAGGGGGGCCAACGTCTCTGGTGTTAGATTTTTAAAAATGGGAATTACCGAAAGTTTATGATAATCAATTGTCGCGGCCATTATTCCTACCTATGCTACTCTATTCAACCCACATTATATGCCGACCCATGCCCGAAAAGTATGGTATCATCGCACAATTAGCTCGCTATCAGATAATACACTTGACCAAACAAAACGGTGCGGCAGTTAAAAATTCCTCAACACACCCTTACCCATAATTTATTGGCAATCGGCTATGGCGGCGGATTAATGATCTGGCTCTCTACCGAAAGCACTCACGTTGGCTTAACGGCAATGTTGGGATTCGGCTTGGCATTGATGATTGTGGGTTTAAGCGTTTTACATTGGTTGGGTGGACGGAATCTCAACCTGATGCGGGGGTGGACGGTATTATTTGGGGCAATCACGGGCGCGTTCACCCCGATTACCACGTTTTTTCTGATGCTGTTCAAAAATGTGCAGCATTCGCATATCGTACCGGATTTTTCAAACGAAGTGATGTGGGAAATCTTGGCTCGAACCCCGGCATGGACATTAGCGGGCGGATTGATCGGCGGGGCATTTTTGATGTTAAGTTTAGCAACTGCTGATTGACCTGAATTTCGTGTGCCATTCGACCTTTTTAAGAATTTATTCAGGAAAATCGTGTAATGTAAGAGTGGGGCGCGGCAGAGCGTCCGCCTAGTAAACAAAACAACCAGTTGTTTCATTGAGGGGTTTATTGCGGTGAACTCAGATGTCAGCATTGGGTTAGCATTTTTAGCAGGACTGGTGTCCTTTATTTCGCCGTGTGTTCTGCCACTCGTCCCGGCTTATGTG
>JAIOHL010000136.1 GCA_019913005.1 Anaerolineae bacterium
TGCTTGGATGGACAAGTTTCGGGCTTTGTTACTACGTTTTGATCGTTTGGATACGGCCTTTTTAGGTGCTTATCATCTCGCTTTTGCCTTGATTAATCTGCGCCACACCTTTGCTCAACCCAATAAGTTTAAATGAGTTCACAGAATGTGTTGAGCCTATTCGGGGAAAATATCGCGGACGGGCAATGTAAATCCGGGTAACACATCTCCGCCCGTCAAGGTGTCATCAATACGAAATGGCGTAGAAATAAGCTGGTCATGCTCGTCAAGGCGAAATACATAGACCGTTTTGGCCTCCGCGTATACTGCCCAAACGAATGTCCCACCTGAGTGAAGATATTCTTGCGCCTTTATATGAACATCTTCTCTGTCGGAGACGACTTCAACAGCAATGTCCGGGGCAGCATCAAATTCATCTGGTAACGCCGGAAAACGCTTCTTTGAAACAAATGCCGCGTCTGGCTGGCGCACGTTGCCCCCAGACATTACGAACCCACTATCTGCCCCGACCACGTAACCACATTGACACTTAAGATTAAAGTCGGTCAGAAAATAGCTAATTCGAACCGCAGTAGCACTGTTTAATGGGCTGGATGATGCCATCTCGACAATTACCCCGTTTTCCAATTCAAGGCGGCGGCCTTCATTCTCCGGCAACCGGGCGATTTCCCAAAATTCTTCCACTGTGTAGGTTTTTTCGTGCAGCAGCATCGCATCATATCCTATTTCCAACAACTATACCTCTATTATAGTGGATATTCGCGCAACTCATCTATTTGCCGTACCCTCGCCACCAAAATCGCCTGCACAGGGGTCGAGTTGAATCTAGGGATTGTGCTTCACACAGTCATAGCGTTCGCCCCGTAGATAAACAGCAAATGGACGTTCGAAGTTGTTTTTGTAAGCGGCCTCCGAATCTGAGACCAAAAAAGCAAAAACGATGGGTGGGCCATAATCATTGCCTTCCGCTTCACGTTCCTGCTTTTCTTCGTCGGTGAAACTGGTCATCTCAATTGCAAATTGATCAAGTTCCTGTTCGGTGTCGCATCCCTGAATCTGGTCTATTTTGTCTGCCATCACGAACGCGCAATAGTACATTTCAACCTCCACACGAAGCTATGTCACACCGCCGTCACCAAAATCGGGCGATCCTTTGTAATCACCACCGTATGTTCATATTGCGCCACCAAGCCGCCGCCCTTCATGCGCAACGTCCAGCCATCCGGGTCGGTCTCCACATGAATCGCACCCGTCGTCAAAAACGGCTCAATCGTCATGACCATGCCTTCGGTCAGGGGCTGCCGCGCCTCTTTAGAACGCAAATAGACGTTCGGCACACTGGGGGGTTCATGAATAAACCGCCCGACACCATGCCCGCCCAATTCACGGATAAGGCTGTACCCACCCCGCTTGGCTTCCGTTTCCACCGCCCGCCCAATCGCGTTAAGGGGATTGCCCGCTTTGGCAACCTCAATCGCCGCCGCCAATGCCCGTTTGGAAAAATCGCACAGGCGTTGTTTATCAGCATTCACCGGGGGCATCGGCACGGTTCCGCCGCAGTCCGCCCAATAGCCATCCAATTCCGCCGACACGTCAATATTCACCATGTCGCCGGGGCGGATCACGCGATGGTCGGGGATGCCGTGCGCCGCCACATCATTGATGCTGATGCAGGTATAACCCGGATAGTTGTAGGCCAAAATCGGGGCGGAACGTGCGCCGTGCTGCTCCAAAAATTTGCCGCCGAGTTCGTCCAATTCTTTGGTGGTCATGCCGACCCGCACCTGCTCGGTCAGGTATTTCAGTGTCAAGCCACAAATCCGCCCAATTTTGAGCAGGCCTTCAAGGTCTTTTTCAGATTCTACCGTCATACGTCTATTCACCTTATGCCATTGAAATCCATTTTGTTATTGTAAGGCGTTATTCTCAAATGGCAACACGCGAGATAACGATGCCGCCCCCATCAAAAATGGTCATTCTATCCCAAACCATGACCTACAGCGGGATGGCCTATCCAAGAAATTTGCCTATTTTTTCGTCCCGACAACATAATAGGGTAAAGTTTTTTGGAGGCAACACATCACATGACATTCAAACGACGCTTACTGGCAGGTTCAACAC
>JAIOHL010000137.1 GCA_019913005.1 Anaerolineae bacterium
GGGCACGGGGGTGGGGTTGGCTTTCATTAGCTAATGTGTCATACGGAATTCGGGTAATTCATGGGTTTTTGAAACAATGGGTTTAAACCCATTGTTGGGCTGATACAGCTACGCTCCACCCGAATTCCGTATCACTCCTCATAAAACAGCGATGGCAGCCACGCCACATCCACAATTTTGCCGTCCAGACTGTCGCCCAACTCAATAAGCTGTTCCTCCAAATCGTCGGAGATTGGTTCAGGCGTCAGCAGCAGAATGTTGGAGCCATCTAGCGCCACCGCATACAGGCCCTGCGCGGGTTCATAGGCCACATCGTTAATCACGCCGCTGAGGTCAGGCAGCCCCCAGTATTCTTCAACGCTGACCATCAGACTATCTACCCGATTGGAGCGCAAATCGCACATTCCATTGCTAGAACAGCGCACATCGTAATACACGGCGGGGGCGGCTGTCCACTCAAATCGCTGTGGCACATAATCCAGCACCAGCGGGCAATCGGTCATAAACGGCGCGGTACACGTCTCCCCGTTGGCCGATTCGACTGGCACGGCGGGGGCAATGTGGGCCATGTAGCGCTCATCCGGCGACACCATCGCGTTGGCATATTTGACCCCCGTCATGCGATCCAGCACCGTCCATTCGACCTCGGCGCGGCGGCTTTCGGCACTGGCGGCAGGATTTTGATAGGCCACATAGCGCCCCGACGTGGATAGAAACAGCGGCGTTGAGCCTGACCCTTCGACCAACAATGCTGGCTTCTCCATGCGGAAAACATCCAATACCCAAACCCCCATTTTATCGGCAAAGGCCAGCGTGGTGCCATCGGCGCTCCATCGCACCACCATAGGGGTTGCCTCCCCGCCTGCCAGCGCAATGGTCGCAATTTCGTCAAGGCGCGGCGCAAATTCACCATACATGCAGTTGCAATATTCGTTGTTGACCCAATAGACGTGCAGGGTCCCGTCGTTCCACACCACCAGCGCCTCACCCGTGCTGGAAAACGCAAAGGCCTGTCCGGTCACGACAATCGGCATCGGCACGGCATCGTCGCTTTGGTCGTGCTGCCCCATCTCATAATAGGGGTAATAATCTACCAAGATCGTATCCGGCACGTCGCTGAACCATGCCCGCAGGCTCCGGTCAGGCGTATGATCGGTACAAGCGGGGTTATCTTGGATGCACAGCGGCGGCGTCTGCAAAATATCGGGGTACGCGATGGGCGAATAATTGTTCGGGGGGATCAGATATGGGACTGGCGTGACCGCACCCCCATCAATCGGCAGCACATAATGTTGGCCTGTTTCGGTGGTGATGAAGAGGGGTGTCCGGCGCGGCGGGGTGGAGGATTCGGGCCGGGTCAGCGTACTTTCGGTTTTTGCCAATACCCATGCGACAAACTCCTCCTCGGTGCCAATTTCCAGCGTGTCCCAATTTTCAGGGCTGTCCTCGCCTGCTGGGTCAATTTTGGTGTAGAAGGACTGTGGGAACGCATTCCCGCCCACCCAAAATCCATAGAAGTCTCCCCCCTCGCTGAACACATAGGCACCATTGGCAACCCGCGTCAGTGGAAAATAGCCCCGCATCCCAGTCGACCATGGATCCGCCCCGCCATACAAACAGCCCGTGTCATAATGCCGTTCATCATACGTTGCGGAAAGGGCCGGGCTGGTGCGGAGCAGCATCACATAGGCTGGCCCGCTGCCCTTCAGATAGTGCGACACCTCCAAAATGACATTTTTGCCGGCGTCGTCGGTTTCGTGGATGGTCGCCTCGACAATCACGTCTGCCGATTCGACAACCGCATCAAGACTGACTTCCACCCCGCCCCCGCTGCACGCATAGGCCGGATGCTGGGCCGGGAAAAAACCGACCAGTCCCACAATCAGAATCAAGATAATGGCTTTGTTTTTCATGTTCTTTTTCATGCCGACGCCCCTCTATCGAATGGTAAATGATACCTTGATTGCTAGTCCCCACCCCCACCCCATTGCATGGAGAGGGGCTTCAGAACGCCATCTACTCCCCCTCGTTACGTAGTGGAGAGGGGGTTGGGGGGTGAGGATGGTTCAAATTGGCTCATCTCACTAACTGGCAATCAACGTAGATAATCCCATCGTAGCACAAGGGCAGGGGGCTGATAACTGGCTGACAAAAACCTGACGGGGCGAACGGCGCGGGCGATTATCGGCGGAAACCGAAAATGGATGGGCAAAAAAGATTCGGCTCGTGGGTAGGTCTTGGCCCTACAAAATGGCGTGATGGCGGCGTTTGGTAGGGGTCAGGCTCAGACTGACCCGGTTTTTTCTGCTAGGTTGCAAGGTTCAACATTAGGCAGATTGTGGTGGGATTCAAAGTTGGGCAGGTCTTAGCCCTGCCCCTACAAAATGGCCTCACGATGCGGCTCTGTAGGGGTCAGGCTCAGACTGACCCAGTTTTTTCGCTTGTCCATCAGCCGGATCCGCAATTACCCATCCACACGGCGATTTATGACAAATGGATATGCAGGCGCAAAAACTCGCCACCCATGTCTTGACCGAGCACGTCTTTATCTTTGACAATGCTGAAGTGCTGATTGGCGGGACGGAAATGGCGCACCACCGCATACACAAACCCATACACCAGATCATCCGGCCATGAGTTATGCGCGTCGTGGATAAAATGCCGCTCGCTGACCTGTTGGACGCGAATATAACCCGGATCGCCGTTCCGATACTGGGTGTGCAGCATCGCTTCTTCCATTTGCAGGATTTGCGCCAATGGCAACCCTTGCACTTCTTCGGGCAGCCCTTCAACAAAATGCCGTCCAGCTTCCATCCCAATCGAGACGAGATTGGTCGTGGCGTTGGGGCCGTTGCCAATTTCATTAATCATCGTGAGGACTTGGTTGACGTTATACCATTCATTGGTATCTATCGTCGTGAGGCCATAATGCTCTATTATTTTAGCCGTCTCTTTGGCATTGAGATGGGCGACCAGCGCCGAGACAATGCGGCCACTGAATTCTAATGTCGAGGCAGTTGCTTCAAAACGTTTCATGATTACTCCTTACGAGCCTGCGGTGCTCGAAAATGACGCATAATGTATTTACATCGTAGGACAGAAGTGATTAAAATAGCATAAAAACGCGCAGGGTCATCTACAAAATCACAATATTTTCTTAATGATCCAGCCCGCGCCGACGACCATGCCAAGACCCATCACCAGCATCCAGCCGTCCAAATGGCCCGCATCCACAACGGGTGCCCATGCAAATTCATCCCCTAGTATCGGTTGGGCAAGGCGGGTCGGTTTGCTGCCATCCAATCCGATGAGATAGAGGCTACGTAGACCGCGATTCTGGGTATCTGGTTGGGCAAAGGCCAGTGCTTGGCTGTCTGGCGACCAGCGCGGCGGCCCCACATAACCCCGATAAATCGCCTGCCCGTTGCCAAAATTGTAGAGGATGCGCGGCTGCCAATCGTGCGTGGACGCCACCCACAAACACCCCACAAACGCCAAATCCGGCTGGCACGGTGCATTATAGGCTACCCAGCGCCCGTCCGGTGACCATTCCGCTTTGACCGGGCCATCGTTCTGCGCGAACTGGTAAATCGTGCTGACCTCACGCCCATCGTGCCGCATTCGCCCAATGTGATAACCATCCGGGGCCAAATAGATTACCAGAATCCACTGACCATCCGGTGACCAAGCCAGACTGTTCACATCATAAATGCCTGTCATGACCGCCGCCGCCTCGCCGCCAATTGCAACGCGCCAAACCTCACGCCCCAGTGTTGGATTTTGAACGTTGCGTACCGACGCGACAATCCACCGTTCATTGGGTGACAAGGCATAGCGTTCGACAACCCCCCCATCGGGATAAAAAAAGGTCAACCGCTCGTTGCGATGCTTGCGGGCCGTTCGCCAAACCTCGGTGCCCGCGTTGGGGGTCGCCTTGAGATAATAGACCCAATAGCCACTTTTTGAGACGATGGGTGAAGAGAATCCTGACCGGAGATCGTCTACAAACGGCGAGGAGCGGCCATCGGCAAGGCCCACCTGTTTCATGTCGCCGCTGGTGGTATACAGCAGCGAACGCCGGGTGACGACCCAAACCGGGTTGGTTGGATAATACACAATATCGGTGGTGACGCGCCGCAGCGTGCCATCGGTCTTGACCAGATACAGATCGGAGTCGGAGTAATTGGTGAAGGCCAGCCATTCACCGCGTGGGCGTTCGCGGCGGGCCATCATCAGGCAGGCCGTCAAAATAAGGGTTAGCAGGCCGATACAGAGCAGGGGGATAGACAACAGACGGCTAGGCACGAGATTCGACAAGCCTTCGACTAGGTATCTTCGAAATCGCGGGCGGCCCGTTTGCCTTCCAAGTGTTGGCGGATGTCCGGCAGTGATTCATAAAATTCCTCGGCCCGCTGAATTTGTTCGTCAATTTCGGCCCGATGTTCATAATAAAAGGCCCATGCTGCGTAAACTTCAGCGGGGGTCAACCCATACGCTTGGCAAATGCGCTCCACAGGCCATTCGGGGTCATCTATATAATCCACCAAAAACGCGACGGTGATGCCTTTATCCCGGATACGATAGAGGCGCTTGCCCGCTTTGCGTTGGATCAAATTGATGGGGATGATTTCAGCGACGCTCATGCCTTGACCCTCCAAAACTTATTTCGCAAATCCACCTCGTAGTCGGCGGCCTCAGATAGAAACAACAATTCGCGCATCATAATGGTGATAGATTTACAATGGTCGCGGCCTCTGAAAAACACAATACCCCCATGTTCTTTGCCTTCAGCCTGCCATTGTAGGTGTAATTCATCTTCAACGCCTTTATCACATGTTACCATAATCCGCCCTTATTCGGTGGCATAGCTGAGGTGCTCCTCGGCAGGTAATTTGGCGGCCTCATGAAATGCTTTTTTAAGCAATTGATACCAGATTCGGGTAAAGACACACCCCATCCCAAACCCTTCCCTATTGCGATGGGGAAGGGTTTGGGATGGGGACGAATTACCGGGCTTAAAAGTTAAAGAGCATTAGCCCCGTGTGACCATTGACCCAAAAATGGCGGGTCGCGCAACTAGTGGAGCATTGGTTCATTGCCTGACGTTTGCCCTGTGGGGTATTCGCGCTGGATGCAATTTTCTCTATAATCAACAGTAAGTGAGTAGGGAGTGAAGGGGACAACCAAACATGCTAGGGCCAGCCCATGTAAGTGAATCGCACGAAAATGCCACGCCGCAACAGCAACCGCAAGCCGAAACCATCGCTGACCACGCCACTGCCCATCCCGATAATGCACCACCCACCGACCCGCGCGAGAACGTGCTGCATATCCAGCGCACACAGGGCAATGCCGCCGCCCGTCGCTGGGTCGAAGGCCGGGTGTCGCATGTCCAACGCGATGATCCGCCTGCCACCGCCGTCGCCCAGACATGGCGTGCGCCGACAGTCTTTGATGATGTGACCTCCACTGCCCGCACCAAAAGCGAAGCCGGGATGATTGTCCTGCTGATGACGGATCGGCTGGCGACGTGTCGGCGGCGCTTGGAGGAGATTCATGAGGCAGCTAATTTACTCAGCGACACGGAACATGCCTCGGTACGGTTGATTCAAAATATCACCCGCGATGCCGAAGCCCATCCCGATTTGACACCCGATGATGTCAATCAACTCAATATTTGGGCCGGATTTGCGCGGAATGCCTATGAGGGCGGACTCAATCGGCTGGCGGCCCGTGCCCAAGCCGATGTTCAACCCCTACAGCAAGCCCCCGATACGGCAGATTTGGATGCCCGCGCCGAGCAGATCCAAGAAGAATTGCACCGCAAATTTATGGACGGCACGGCGGATAGCTCCGTCTCACAATTGCGGCAGGGGCTGGATGCGATTAATGAATATAAAGAGCAGGCGGATCGTTTTGTGACATGGGGCCGCCGCATTGCCGGGTGGATGCGCTGGACCCGCGCCTCGGAGTTTTTGACACGGGCGGGGGGTGCTTTATCCAGTGCGGGTGAAGGTCTGGACACCCTACGCAGTATCGCCAGCGCTGCCGACAATCTGCAAACCTTGTTTGGTGGTCGGGCTGCCGGGGGCAATGGCATCGCGGAGTTTCGCTCGGCCCTCAATCTGATTGACGCCGCTGATCCCCTCATCAAGGCGGTGCCGGGGTTAAATATCCTGTGGAGCGGCTATTATGCCCCCATGACGCGCCAGATTATCAATGCCCTGTCACATATTTTTGCCCTGCAAGACCTCCAAGTGCGTCAAATGACCCTGATTGACTGGATGCGTGAACCGCGTGCCGATGGCGTTGCGCCCACCATTCCGCGCCATTTGATGAGCGTTTTCCCCGGCGGTCAGCCCGTGCTCAATTTTATGTACGCCCTGATGAATGGCGGCGAGGCCTCGGTGAATACAGCCGTCGAAGATTTTTTCACCTCGCATGAGAGCCTCTTTAACGCGGCCCATGAGGAAGAACGCGACCAATTGCAGACGGAATCCACCGCGCATTGGTATAATCCGTTTTCGTGGGTGGGGTCACGCCGCGTCGCCCCCAATCTGATGCAGTGGGTACGCGACCACCGCGCGACGGTCTGGGCACAACTCTATGGCAGCCTGCCGCACAATTTACGGTAAATTCGTCCATATCTTGCTGAGGGGGTTCTCAAGGGTAGGTTTTTCGCGGGTCACCAGAGAATGATGACGTTTGACAAAATAATCCTGTGATGAAATCCCCACCCCCGCCCCCTCCCCAAAGCATTAGG
>JAIOHL010000138.1 GCA_019913005.1 Anaerolineae bacterium
GCCCCACAGGACGATTTGCCACTAGGCGGCAGCGGGAATGAGGATCGTGGCGGCACAGCAACCCGTGTACGCACCACCCCCATGCCAACGATGACCCTCGCCCCCGAAACCGAAAATTTACGGCAGGTCGGCAAACCCAAAATTAAAGTAGATGCCCGCAAGTTGATTCAAGGCAAACCCGCCTACACCGACGACATCGAACATCGCGGGATGCTGGTCGCCAAAGTGCTATGGAGTCCGGTAGCCCACGCCCTGATTAAGCATATTGATGTCAGCAAGGCCCGTGCCTTAGAAGGGGTCCACGCCGTTTTGACCTATCAAGATTTGCCGCGTATCGTCTACACCACCTCCGGTCAATCCGATCCCGAACCCGGCCCGCATGATAATTTCAGCCTCGATTACAAAGTGCGTTATGTCGGGGATCGTGTGGCAATGGTCGCCGCCGAAACCGAAGCCATTGCGCGGCAGGCATTGGAACTCATCGAAGTCGAATATGAGGAACTACCCGCCATTTTTGACCCCCGTGAAAGTATGCAACTCGGTGCGCCGCTTTTGCATGATGAACCGGAAAGTTGGCATATCGAGGACAAAAACCGCAACCTTGCCGCCGCCCTAGAATGGGAAGTTGGCGATATTAAAGCGGGATTCGAGCAGGCTGACCGGATTTTTGAGCGTACCTATTACAGCCCCAAAGTCCAACAGACCCCCATCGAACCCCATGTGTGTACCACGTGGTGGGACGAAGATGATCGTTTGGTCATCCGCACCAGCACCCAAGTCCCTTTCCATGTCCGCCGTATTCTCGCCCCCGTCTTGGGCCTGCCCGAAAAACGCATTCGTGTCATCAAGCCCCGTATTGGCGGCGGTTTTGGTGTCAAACAAGAAGTCATGATCGAAGATGTCGCGGCCCACCTCACTATTGTGACCGGACGGCCTGTGCGTTTTGAATACACCCGCGAAGAAGAATTTTATACCAGCCGCAGCCGCCACCCCATGTATATCACCATGCGGACGGGTGTCACCAACGATGGCCGCATTGTAGCGAATGACATGTACGCTTTATCGGATACGGGTGCGTATGGTGCTCATGCGCTGACTGTTGCAGGCAACACCGGGCACAAAGCGATGGCCCTCTACAACGCGCCTAATATCCATTTTAGAACCGAGATTGTCTATACCAACACCCCGCCGAGTGGGGCCTATCGTGGCTACGGCGTACCACAGGGTTTTTGGGCGCTTGATCCCCATATCGAATGGATTTGCCGTGAAATGGGTTTCGACCCCATCGAATTTCGCCTAAATAATGCAGTCAAGGCGGGCGATCTGCACCCCATCAGCAAAGCATGGAACGAAGGCCGCGAAGCCTCCCCCGAATATATCAAGACCTGTGGCCTCGAAGACTGCGTGCGACAGGGCGCAGAGGCCATTCGCTGGTACGATAGATTCGGCAACGAAGATTGGCATCGTGTCTCCGGCCAGCCCCATTTGCGACGCGGCATCGGCCTAGCAGCCGTTATGCAGGGCACCTCTATCCCCCGCTTGGACATGGGCGCGGCCAGCATCAAAATGAATGATGACGGCTCGTTTAATTTGCTCGTCGGCGCAACCGATCTCGGCACGGGGTCGGATACAGTCTTGTCCCAAATCGCGGCGGAGGTGCTGGGCTGCGAAGTCTCCGATTTCATCACCTACTCCTCCGACACCGACTTCACCCCCTTCGACAAAGGCGCGTATGCCTCTTCCACCACCTATATCAGCGGACGCGCCACCCAAATCGCCGCCGAGCAGGTCGCGGGTCAAATAAAACAGGTCGCCGCCCGTATGTTTAACAAAGACGAGGGCTATGAATCAGTCGCCCCCGATGACCTCGAACTCCGTGACCAAGCGGTTTGGACGATGGACGGACGGCGCATCACCCACCGCGAAATCGCCCTCAACAGCCTACACCACGAAAATCAGCATCAAATTATGGGCATCGGCAGCTATGTCAGCCCCGAAAGCCCGCCCCCCTTTGCGGCCCAATATGCCACTGTCACCCTCGATATCGAAACTGGACAGTTCACGGTGGATGAACTCATCATGGCGGTGGACAGCGGCGTGATTATTAACCCTGTGACCGCCAGCGGGCAAATCGAAGGCGGCATGGTGCAGGCGCTTGGGTATGGGCATTGCGAAGAAATGGTCTTTGATGAAAACGGCTCAATGCTCAACCGCCAATTTGGGCCATACAAAATTTATCGCGCCGACGAAACACCCGAACTAGGCGTGATTTTCATCGAGACCTATGAAGAAAGTGGCCCATTTGGGGCAAAGGCCGTCGCTGAAATCCCGATGGATGGGGTAGGGCCAGCCCTCGCCAACGCCGTCTATGATGCCGCAGGTGTCTGGATCACCGACGCCCCCATTTTGCCGGAAAAAGTCTGGTCGGCCCTCCATAAAAACGAGGAAAAATAGAGGATGCAATGAAAACCTTTACCGCCTACATTGAGTTTGACCCGGAAACGAACCTCTACGTAGGGATTGTTCCGGGTATTCAAGGCGCTCATACACAAGGCGCAACGCTTGGTGAACTTCAACAAAATTTGAAGGAAGTCTTGGAATTGTGCCTTGAGGAGTTGGGGGAAGATTTTAGTTCAATTCGGCTGACTGGTTTTTAAGCCTAGATTCAGCACGGCGGCTTTAGCCCCGTGTGATGATAAATTGAAACATACGCCAATTGTTCTACGTCTTAAGGTGAAAGAAAACCCTTTGGAGGGAAATATGCGATTTTCCAAAAATGGTTCTTGTTCTTATTCTTTCACCTTTACGCTCCTTCTAATCTGCGCGACCCTGCTGATCCTTCCATCCAAAACCCAAGCGCAAACCGATACCATGCCCCAATTCCAACTCATTATCCTCAATCAAGATTGGCACGACCTCCAACTCGGTTACCGCTACATCACCGCCCAACCCAATCTCAACGCCGCCGATAAATCGAATCCCCTCTTTGTCATCGGCCTAAATGAAATCGAATCCTACGATTGGACATGGCAGGCCATTACCCTAACCCCCGACGCCACTACCCGCCTGATTGATGTCCTACCCCTCAGTGATAAAGACGGCGTGCGGAGTCTGATAACCCTCAAAGAAAGTCTAGGCTGGGGCAACCCGCTGGAAAACGCCCTCTACATCCATCCATTTGTCGTCATGGTCAACGACGAAATGCTGTATGGCGGCATCTTCCTTGACCCCATATCCCAAATGGCGATTGATTTTCCCGTCATCCGGATTACCCTAGTCAATGGGCAGGCCGTTTTATATTTGCTCCCTGTACATATCCCCTTTGTCAATTACGACCCATTTGCAGGCGGCGTTTCGTTGGATAATGCCATTAACGAAGTCGTGGAAGGCGACTGGTCTCAATTTCCCGATGAATTTAAGTCCGGCATCATGTCCATCGGCAAAACACCTGTTGCTATTTTGTTTCGCGGTCTCATCCGAAACGCCCAAATCAAAGACGCCCTACTTGCCGCTAACAAGCTGATTGAAACATCACCAACCGAACCACCAGAATCCGAATAACAAGCCTAAAGCTCGTATGGGAGGGTTTGCAATCCTCCCCTGCCAAAACCGAATATTTCGCTAATTTGAGCGCGGCGGCTTTAGCCCCGCGAATAAGGTATCTATGAAAATCCTAGCCCTTGAAAAAGAAACCCCCGGCCTCACCCCGGATCAATTTAAGCCATTCCTAAAAGCCGAAGCCGCCCGCGCATGGGAATTGCAGCAAGCCGGCGTCATCCGCGAATTATATTTCCGCCCCGACGAACACACCGCCGTTCTCATCTTGGAATGTGCCACGCTTGAGGAAGCCCAATCATTTTTGGATACCCTGCCCCTAGTCCGCGAAGACCTCATCACCTTCGACCTCATCCCTCTTGCCCCCTACTCCGGTTTTGCCCGCCTATTCGACAAAAAAGGCGCGTTCTATTGTGAGTAGCCCTTTGCCGCCTCCATAGAACATATGTTATAATTCCACCATTGTTCCAGATTTCACAAATAATGGAGGCGCGGCATGTCGGTCAAGCATCTCACCACCAAAGAGGAATTGTTTGCCCTGATTCAAAAGGAATGGGACGCTCTACAAAAAACCCTTGCCCGTGTAGACCGAAGCGAAATGGAAGACACCGGGGTGTGTGGTGAATGGTCGGTCAAAGACATCTTGGCCCATCTTTTGGCATGGCAGCACATGGTCTTAGATTGGTACGCCACTGGCAAACATGGCGACATTCCCAAAACCCCCTCCGAGGATTTCAACTGGCAGCAGCTTCCCCAACTCAACCAGCGCATCTACGAGCAGCATCATGAACGCACCTTAGAGGAGATATTAGGCGATTTTCATGCCTCCCACCGACACATGTTAGCCGCCATTGATGAAATGTCAGCGGAAGAAATGTTCACGCCGGGGTATTATAAGTGGACAAAGAAACTTCCCTTCGTCTCATATATCGGCTCATGCACATCGAGCCATTATAATTGGGCGAACAAAGAGATACGCAAATGGAAAAAATCGTAAATCATGAGTGAAGCACCCGCTGTCTATGAAGCCCTCCTCCAAGCCGAGCAGGAGGGCAAAATCGCCGCCCTCGCCACCGTCATCCGCACACAGGGTTCTGTCCCTCGTCAGGCAGGCAGCAAAATGCTCATCTGGCCCGACAAAACCATCGTCGGCACAATCGGCGGCGGCCTGATGGAATCGCAAGTCGTCGAAGAAGCCCAAGTCGTCATGCGCTCCGGCGATACCAAACTCCTAACCTATCGTCTCAGCGACCTTGCCCAAGGCGACCCCGGCATCTGTGGCGGCACGGTGGAAATTTTCCTAGAGCCAATCGGCTTTTCCCCCACCATCGTCGTCATCGGCTGTGGACACGTCGGTAAGGCATTGGCCCAATTAGCCAAATGGTCGGGTTTTCGTGTCTTGGTCAGCGATGATCGCGCCGAACTCTGCACCCCCGAAGCCATTCCCAACATGGACGGCTATTACCCCATCGCCCCCGCCGACCTGCTTCAGCAAATCGAAATTGGCCCGCGCACCTTCATTGCTGCCGTCACACGCGGTCTGCCAGTGGACATCCAATTATTCCCCCCGCTGCTGCAAAGCCAAGCGGCCTACATCGGCTTAATCGGCTCAAAACGGCGTTGGGCGCTCACCGAAAAAGCCCTATTGGAGCAAGGGGTATCCGAGGAGGCCGTGAAGCGTGTCCACTCCCCCATCGGCCTCGACATTGCCGCCGAGACGCCGCAGGAAATCGCCGTCAGCATCATGGCTGAAATTATTCAACAGTATCGAGGAACCAATGTCCGCTAAAACCGAACGCCTCTATTATCACGACTCCTATTTGCTCAATTTTGACGCCGAGGTGGTTGATCGCACCGAGTTCAATGGCAAACCTGCCGTCGCCCTCACCCGCAGCGCCTTCTATCCCACCAGCGGCGGCCAGCCCTTTGATGTTGGCACCCTCAATGCCGTCCCCGTGTTGGATGTTGCGGTGGAGGGGGATGTCGTGCTGCATGTCACCGAAACCCCCATCGAAGCCGAAACCGTGCAAGGTCGGGTGAATTGGATGCGACGCTTCGATCACATGCGTCACCACAGCGGGCAGCACATTTTGACCCGTGCGTTTATCGAAGTGGCCGACGCGGAAACAATCGGCTTCCATCTAAGCGAAAACAGCGTGACCATTGACCTCAATCGCGGCGACCTCACCCCCGCCAAAATTGATGCCGCCGAAGACCTTGCCAATCAAATCGTGAGTGAAAATCGGCCCGTCTGGTCATGGTTTCCCGAACCCGATGAATTAGCGAACCTACCCCTCCGAAAAATTTCCGAAAAAGTGACCGGGGCCGTGCGTGTCGTGGATATTGGCGGCTTTGATTTAACGGCCTGCGGTGGCACACACGTCGCCCATACCGCCGAAATCGGTCTAATCAAAGTCCTCCGTGCCGACAAAAAAGCCGATACCACCCGCATCGAGTTCCGCTGTGGAGATCGTGCCCTTGCCGACTACCGCGAGAAAAATAATCTCTTGAACGATCTCGCGGCCCAATTTACTACCGGCTATGCCAATTTACCCGATGTCTTGGGCAAGCTGCGTGACGAAAACAAAGACCTCAGCCGCGCCCTCAAAGCCGCCCGTGAACAATTGATGGCCTATGAAGTCGAGACCCTCTGGAATCACGCCTATAGCGAAGGCCGCACCCCGACCATCATCCAACAAGTTTTTGAAGACCGCCCCTCCAATGAATTGCAGCAGCTTGCCAGCCAACTGACCACCAACTATCGTGGCGTCGTGGTCTTGCTGGGCTTGGCAGGCGAAAAATCCCATCTCGTTTTTGCCCGTTCCGAAGATGTCAATCTGGATGTCGTGCCCCTCCTGAAACAAGCACTCTCCCAATTAGGCTCAGAGCGCGGCGGGGGCCGTCCCAATCTGGCACAAGGCGGCGGTGTCCCAGCAACTAGGGAGCAAATCGAGGCCGTATTGTCCGAAATCGAATTTTGATAGGTGGGGGTGATGCAACTCAACCTCCCCATCTACGAGCAACTCCTGAAGTGCAAAAACCTCCTCATCGCAGGCATGGGTGGCGGATTTGATATTTTCAGCGGCCTGCCCATCTATTTTGAACTCAAAAAATTCGGGCAAAATGTCCACCTTGCCAGCTACAGTTTTACCGATGTCATGGCCCTCAAACATGGCGAGTGGTTAACCGACACCTGCATCGGTGTACAGGGCGAGGTCGAAGGCTTTCATATTTACTACCCCGAAGGTTACCTCTCCGAGTGGTTCAAACTCAAACGCGGTGAGGATGTGCCCATCTGGTTATTTGCCAAAACAGGCGTGCGCCCCCTCCTAGAAAATTATCGCGCCCTCGTCAAACACCTCAACATTGATGGCATCTTGTTGATAGACGGGGGTGTAGACAGCCTTATCTTCGGCGATGAATCCGAACTCGGCACGCCGCTCGAAGATTCAACCTCGCTATATGCCGTCAACGCCCTAAAAGAAATTCCGCTCAAAATCCAAGCCTGTGTTGGGTTTGGCGCGGAATTAGCCATTACCTATGCCCACGTCCTCGAAAATATCGCCGAGTTAACCCAAGCGGGTGCGTTTTATGGCGCATGTTCGTTGGTCAAGGCAATGGAAAGTTATCAACTCTACGAAGATGCAACTTTATATGTACAGGGCAAACCCCATCAAGACGCCAGTGTGATAAGTTCTTCAGTCATCTCTGCCGTGCGAGGTGAATATGGCAATTATCATCTCACCAAGCGCACCGCAGACAGCGGCAGCAAGCTCTGGATTTCGCCCCTCATGCCCCTCTATTGGTTTTTTGATTTACCAGCGGTTGCGGAACGTAATGTTTTTCTGTCACAATTAGGCACGACGGATACCTTCATAGACGTGTTCCGTATGTTCACTGTCGCCAGCGGGGTCATTCAAAGACGGCGCTATTTCAAAATCCCGCTACCCTAATGTTTGGAGAGAATGGTAGTGCAGGAGATCGTACCCGGCGTATTTGTTGAAACTGGTTTTCGAGGGGGAAATGTAGGCGCGATTCTGACCGACGAGGGGTTGGTACTGATTGATGCGCCCCCCTTCCCGGAAGATGCCCGCCGCTGGAAAAACTTCCTGCGCGAACAGACGCATCTGCCGATTCGGGCCGTCATCATGACCGATTCCTATCGAGATCGGCTCTTAGGGCCATTCTGGTTTCAGCCTCCTTTGTTAATCGCCCATGCCGCCACCCACACCGCCATGAGCAGCCTACCGGGATCATATGCGGGAAGTGTAGTCAATGCCCTCACTCGTGACCCCGGCGAGATGTCCGGTTTTGGTTCGGCTCAACTCCTCCTGCCCAATATCACCTTCACCCATCAAGCCGTCCTGCATTTTGGTAAACCGGCCCTGTATCTCTATGCCCACCCCGGCCCAACCAAAGGCTCAATCTGGGTACACTGGCCCGAACGTGGCCTTATTTTTACCGGGGATAGTGTCGTCGTGGGCACACCCCCTTTTGTCAACAGCGACCACAGCAAAGAATGGCTCGCAAGCCTGAATATCCTACGCCGTCCCCGCTTCCCCGTCGACATCATTATTCCCGGTCATGGCGATGTCACGGATAAAGAAGCCACCGAGCCGATTTCCGAATTTTTGCGTTTGGCCCGCCGTCGGGTACGCAGTCTCTATAAATCACAGCGGTCTCTTTCCGAAACCGCTTTGGTTGTCCACGAGTTATTGGCCCTTTTCCCCGCCCCCCTCGAAAGTGAACTCGAAATGGTACAGCAGCGGGTACGCACCGCCCTGCAATTCATTTATAACGAATTCCGCGACTTAGAAATGGACGGCATCGAAATCTTAGAAGAGGACGAAGCTCCCGGCGTCGAAATTGAGGACTAACTAAATGGCGTGGCCTATACAGAGTCAGTTGCAAGTTGCAATTCAAGTCACTGGAATTTTGGTTGAGGAATTATTACCTGATGAAAGTCGTGCGTTACGCAAACGGGTTAGCGTGATTTACTCAAAAGGAACGACTTCGCTTTTTCTATGGGAGTATTTTTCGGATTGTGCCCTGATAACCGATGCAGATGCTTGGCGCTGGGTTAGCGATTATATTGGCAATCATCCCTGCCTGTTATTTTTCTTTGAACATCACGCCCCACCTGTTTTTCAATTAAATAACGGATCTGATTTGGTCGCTCTATTAGGGGAAATGCCAATGGATGAATTTTATGTTACCAACGCAGAGGCCAGTTATCTTCTTTGTTTCAGCCATCACGATATTCTCTACGCCGTAGGGGATGCAAAAACGTGGTTGGAGCGCAAATTATCCGAAATTCAGCGGTAATTCTTGTTAACCGACATGCCCTTTAGCCTCGTATGGAGGAGTCTGTGACCCCTCCATACCCCTCTTTATTTTCTACAGCGAATTCCAGATTGATGATCGTTTTTTAGCCTAGATTCAGCACGGCGGCTTTAGCCCCGTGTCCCAATGACCCTTCCCAAATCATGTAGGGGCGGGTCCCGTGCCCGCCCATGCCTTTTCGAAACACCAGCATCAAAGCCAATCTGCCTACTCCCCCGTCCCTTTAGTGGACATGGTTTCGGTTTTGGTAGCCGAGGAATAAAATTCCCCAGCTACCAAAAAATCACCCAGCCCAAACACTAGAGGCGTAGTCGAACTTATACACATCGGTGAGAAGTTCACCTGTCACCACATCCCAAATTTGCAATTTACCTGCCCAATCAAGCGTCGCCAGTTGAGTACCATCGTCGCTGAAGGATAGGCCAACTACAGAAGTATCTTCCCCAGTAGAGATTTCATAACGGGTAGCATTCGCGGTTAAGTCATAGAGGATGATTTTTTCCCACGAAGCAATAGCGACTGTATCCCCTGCGTTATTGAGATCAAAGCTAAAAACACCATCATCGAATAGAGGGGTCATCGGACTGAAACCTGCTTCGTCGGTTTCTAAATTTGTCCGCATGAGGGAGTCGCCCTGTTGATAGAGAACTTCCGAAGTGGTCGGCAGAATTTCTAAGCGGTAAATGGCCGCATTGTCCGAGATCGCCGCTGTTGCGAAAAAACCGCTGGCGTAGTCCACTTCTGGCGTATAGATGAGAAACATCCCATATCCCGTACTAGCAACAAATGTACCGGGTTCAACGTCACTATCTATCGCCATAAACAAATCGTTTTGGTAGAAGATGCGCTCGCGGCTCGTGGCAGCATTATAGATGATGACGCGGGACGGAAAGACGACGGCCAGCAATTCTCCATCGTCGCTATAACGCAAATCACGGGCTGGTTCTGGTTCATCAAGGCCAAGCGCCGCAAAATCGGTGGGTAACTCGGTAATGATGTCACCCGTAGTGGGTTCAATAATGAGCAAATTGTGGGCCAGTTCATCATACACAGCCATACGGTTTCGCACAGGGTCTGCCGCCGCAACAGCAATGCGCGTAGACTCGAAATAATGCAGGGGGTCAGCCTCCAAGTTTTCAGCGTCAAACAACCATAGGCCGTCATTGCTGGTAACGCTTATCCATCGCCCCGTCCAGCGCACCTCAAGGGCTTGGGTTGCGATGTCGTCTTGAGCTGAAACAGGATAGGGAACCGCAGAAGCGAGGAAAATAAGTCCCAAAATCACCGCAATGCAATAACGAAATTTCATATGGATTTCCTTTCCCTAAAACGAATTGATACCCCCAATGACGGCCTTTTTGTTGCCAAAGTTCCTCTCGGCAATCGGCAAGAGGGTAAGCGTCGAGACAGAGTGGGGAGTCAGGATACCTTTTATAGTGAATTCAGGTAAAGACTCACCCATCCCAACCCCTTCCCCTAGCAAAGGCAAGGACTTGAATGCGGCCTTCTCCCCTCCCTATGTTTGGGGAGGGGCTGGGGGTGGGGTGATTTTTATACACACTCCCGCCATCACCCTATTCTATCAAAATTCCGCCTCACTATCGGACATTTATAATCCTCTACCATAATCCATGACACCACTTGACAAGTGCATCCCGTTTAATAATTTCAACACCTACCCCTGATATAAATAAAAAACAGACAGGTTTTTCTCTGTCTGCTTTTTACACGAACTTATGTCGAGTTTTAACTTTTACGCCGATGCCTCAGCTTTTTCGGCTTCTTCAAGCGCCTCCTGATGTGACAGCCACCGTTCCAGCGACATCGCCGCCGCCGTGCCCTGCCCCACCGAAGTCGCCACTTGGCGATAAATCGGGTCTTGAATTTCCCCTGCCGCAAACACGCCGGGCACGCTGGTCATCATGTGCTTATCCGTGACAATATAGCCATCTTCCATCTCGATTTGCCCCGCATAAATACTGCTGTTGGGGTCATGCCCGATGAAGATAAACACCCCTTCCGCCGGGTAATCATAGACCTCATTCGTCTCAACATTCCGTAGCCGAACATGATCTACCTTGCCATTACCGACCACTTCCTCCACGACGGTGTTCCAGATGAAATTCATCTTCTCGTTGCGGAAAGCCCGATCTTGCAGCAATTTGCCTGCGCGTAGGCTGTCCCGACGATGCACCACATCCACTTTGGAAGCGAAGCGGGTCAAGAAAATGCCTTCTTCAATAGCGCTGTCCCCGCCACCCACCACAATGATGTGTTTGCCTCGGAAGAAGAAACCATCACACGTGCCACAGTAACTGACGCCCTTGCCTGTATATTCTTTTTCACCCGGCACGCCCAATTTACGCGGGTCGGCCCCAGAAGTGACAATTACAGTCTCTGCCAGATATTCGTTGCCATTGTCATCCTTGATGCGGAAGGGGCGACCATTTTTGAAATCTGCTTCGGTGATGGAGGCATATTCATAACGTGCGCCAAACCGTTCGGCCTGTTCGCGCATCCGTTCCGTCAGTTCCGCACCCGAAATCGCTTCGACGAAGCCGGGATAATTTTCGATTTCATGGGTAAGTGCAGCCTGTCCCCCAAATTGATTCCCAATAAACACCAGCGGGTTCAAATTCGCCCGTGCGGTATAGAGTGCGGCTGTTAACCCGGCAGGGCCAGAGCCGATGATAACGACTTTTTCGTGTTGCATGTTTTTACCTCAAGAGTTGGATGATCTTAAATTTCGACATGGCCGAGCGTGATTTTCTTACTCATCCGTCAATTCGCCGCGTTGTTCAGCTTTTAGGATAGAGATGAGGGCTTCGAATTCTTCGCGGCAGTCCGAGCTTTGCACCAGATGGGCTTGAATTTCGGGTGGAATGGCATCCGGTGGCACTTCAGCGGTATTGAGCGACGCCAATAACTCCGCAAGGCACTCCACTTTACGGTCAAACTCAGCACAGTCAGCTTCTTGATCGGCGGTATGGCGAAGACAGTCTACCAGCGACTGGATTTTTTGCTTAGGTTGAGAAGGATTGGATGATGGCATGAAGAATCTATTCCTTGCAATCCGCAAATATGCGCGGTCATTTCATGGTTCATGACGATACCGCAAATTTTAATCTTACGTTCATAATTGTATTCCATTCTGGTGAGTTGCAGTATTCAGGAAATCTGACAAAGAAACAAAAAGACCGGGCAACCCGGTCTCCATAGCCTAAATTTCGACATGACTGCTTAGTTAGCGGAATCTACCCCCGCATCAGCAGGATTATCCGCATCAGTGGGAATCAAATAGTCGCCTTCATCCCGTTTGACAAAGATGATCTGCTCTCCGTCAGAATCCACCTCCACAATATCGCCACGTTTGAACGCACCCTTCAGCAGTTTGACACTCAATGGGCTTTCGACATAGTGCTGTAAAGCGCGGCGCAATGGACGTGCCCCATACTGCGGATCGAACCCCTCGGCTGCCAGCCATAGACGGGCTGCTTGGGTCAATTCCACAACGACTCCTTGCTCCCCCAACCGCTCGGCGATTTGCTGCATTTGTAAGTCCACAATTTGGGCGACCTGTTCCTGTGACAGCGGATTGAAAATGATGATTTCATCAATCCGGTTAATGAACTCAGGTCGGAACGTATCGCGGATTGCTTTTTCAATGCGCTTGTGGTCAGCAATCGCCTCTTCGTCACGACTGGGCACAAAACCAAGCGCTCCGCCCCGTTTGACAAACTCCGTACCCAGATTACTGGTCATAATAATGACCGTATTGCGGAAGTCCACTGTACGGCCTTGCCCATCGGTGAGGCGACCATCATCCAAAATTTGCAGCAGGGCATTCCACACATCCGGGTGGCCCTTTTCGATTTCATCAAACAGCACCACACTGTAGGGGCGACGGCGGACGGCTTCGGTCAATTGACCCCCTTCCTCATACCCTACATAACCGGGTGGCGCACCAAATAGCCGGCTGACCGTGTGCTGTTCTCGATACTCGCTCATGTCAATCCGGACAAGGGCTTCCTCGTCATCAAACATAAACTCCGCCAGCGCCTTTGCCAATTCCGTCTTACCAACACCGCTACTGCCCAAAAAGATAAACGAACCAATGGGACGGCGCGGGTCTTTGAGACCGGAACGGGCACGCCGAATCGCATCCGACACCGCCGCAACCGCAGCATCTTGACCGACAATACGGTTGTGCAATACTTCTTCCATCCGCAGGAGCTTATCGGCTTCGGTTTCGAGCATCTCATAGACCGGGATACCTGTCCACTGCGACAGAACGGCGGCAATGTCTTTTTCGTCCACCACTTCGTCAAGCGTGTTATCCTGCTGCCAAACCTCAAGAGCAGTGTCATACTCTTCCTGCATCCGCGCCACCTGCATTTTCAGATTGGCAGCCTGCTCATAATCTTGGGCAAGGGCCGATTGTTCCATCTGAATATTCAGGCGATCAATCTCTTTTTTGGCTTCTTTGAGTTCAGTTGGCATGGAATAGAGCGCCACCCGCAAACGAGAAGCCGCTTCATCCATCAGGTCAATCGCCTTATCAGGCAAACGCCGCTCTGTAACATAACGATGACTCAATTTGACGGCGGCGGTCAAAGCGGCATCGGTAAATGTGACCTTATGATGGGCCTCATACCGATCTCGTAGGCCATGCAGCATTTGAACGGTCTCTTCAGCGCTTGGTTCATCCACAAACACAGGGGCGAAACGACGGTCTAGAGCAGAATCCCGTTCAATGTGCTGGCGATATTCGTCCAGCGTGGTCGCGCCGATGCAATTCAGTTCGCCGCGTGCAAGAGCCGGTTTCATCATGTTGCTGGCATCCAGTGATCCTGTTGCGGCCCCTGCCCCAACCACCTGATGTAGTTCATCAATGAAGAGAATAATCTCGCCTTCACTGCGCTGAACTTCATCCATCGCGGCCTTAAGGCGTTCTTCAAACTCGCCCCGAAACCGGCTACCTGCCACCATCGCGCCCAAATCGAGCGAAATCACACGGCGATTAAGGAGCAGTTCTGGCACATCATTATGCACAATCTGCTGGGCTAATCCTTCTACAATCGCGGTTTTACCAACCCCGGCCTCACCAATCAAAACCGGATTGTTTTTGGTGCGACGACAGAGGATTTGAATCATCCGCAAAATTTCATCATCGCGTCCGATTACGGGATCAAGTTTGCCTTCGCGGGCCAGTTGAGTGAGATCACGTGAGAATTTTTCCAGTGTGCCATACCGACTTTCCGCTTGGGGGTCAGTGACACGCTGACCACCCCGCATATCCTTGATGACATCTACCACTTTTTCTTTGGTGACACCTGCATCCCCCAAAATCCGAGCAACCGGAGTCCGTCGTTCGGTAAGGATGGCAAGGAAAATGTGTTCCGTCGAGATGTATTCGTCGCGCAGACGATTGGCTTCTTCATTGGCGAGGTCAATAATCCGCTTCACACGGGGCGTGATAAATACCTGTCCCGTCCCACCCCCATAAATACCAGAGCGCGGTGTTTGTTTCAGAACTTCATCTAGCTTATAGCGGAGAGGTTCGACCTCAATAGACATTTTTTCGAGCATGGCGGGAATGACGCCTTCGGGCTGCTCTAGGAGGGCCAGTAGGATATGTTCAGTATCCACCTGATTATGCCCATAACGTTGCAGGATTTCATAGGCGCGGGCCGCAGCATCCTGAGCGCGTTCAGTGAATCGGTCAAATCGCATCATGGGGCTATATTCCCTTACTATCTGACAATATAAGCTAAGAAGTGGACGAGTTCTCGATGAAAAAAGTGCCCGATTTTTTAAGTACCACCCTCAAGATACACGGCTGGTTCATTTACTGCAAATCTGCTCAGAGTGTCTGATTGAGTAGGAAAGGGGCAGGTTTGGAAATGGATAATTTTATTGGATAGCACCCGTTTACCTTGACTGTTATTATCTTAGCAGGGCAACATTAGAAATATCTTGGTATCGAGGCGGGGCAAAAGATTTTATGTAATTCTAACTTACTCAAGCCACAAGGGGGCAGACGAATAAATTAGCAACTTGATCACCAAATTTGAAAGTCTATAGGATAGAGTGAGATTCTGATATTCTAAAACCCACTGTTGGATGTTATTTGGGACTTGACCCAGATCGTAATGAGATTATCATCTAGCGTTTTCAATTACACACGCCTTTCATGCGCGGATGATTGTCAGCCCAACACACAAATTGCTCCATATTGCATCGCTCAAGAAGTCCTCAACATCGAAAAACAGGGGTGATAAAATTTCGCCAACTTGTTTGGGATTGAGTATCATCCGTGAGGGAGCAGAAAAAATGAACACCTCGCTGCAAATTTGGAGTTCAATCGGCGAGGGTACCCAAATAAAAACATCTGGCAAAAAGTAACTAACGGAGAGGTCAACAAATGAGCGACCCGGAGCCAATCAAAGTAGTAATTGTTGATGACCATGACATGGTGAGAAAAGGTCTAAGGGTACTTCTTGAAAGTTTTGACGACTTGAAGGTTGTAGGTGAGGCCAGCGATGGACAAATGGCGATTGACCTTTGTCAACAACAACCAGTGGATGTGGTCTTGATGGACATCCTGATGCCTCATATGGATGGGGTACAAGCGACAGAACGCCTTCGTGAGACTCGCCCCCAAACACAGGTACTTATTCTGACCAGCTATAGCACGGATGAGAATGTAGAACTCGCGCTGAAAGCTGGCGCCATTGGTTATTTGATGAAGAACATTACAGGCAACGAACTTGCGAGTGCCATTCGCAAAGCAAATACTGGGCAATCCACATTGGCATCAGAGGCAGCCCAAGTCCTCATTCGTGCAACCACTCGCCCACCCGCCCTCGGCTATGACCTCACCGAACGGGAAGTAGAGGTGCTTCGACTGATGATCAAAGGCATGAACAATCGGGAAATTGCCGAACAACTTATTATTAGCAGTTCAACGGTAAAAAACCATGTGAGTAGCATTTTAAGTAAATTGGGAACCGCCAGTCGCACCCAAGCAGTGGCCCTTGCCGTTGAGCACCGGATTGTAGAAGAATAACATTGGCTTAAGAAAACGCCACCCGAAATCTATATTACTTGTACTTGGAGGTGTTTCTCCACCTCCAAGTTACGTGTAAAAGACAAGCTATGATCTGATATGGTTGATGTGGATAATCCGCCCTCGTTCTTCAACTGACGACTCATCCATCCAGTGCAAATGCCCTTACGGGCGCAACCGGTGCTATCGGTTCGTTCTAAATTTAAACTCCAGCAATATCGAGTTGATGGGTCTAACATATTTTCTGCTAGGTAATCCGTTCGCGGATCGTCGCGCTGGCATAGTCCAAAATGGACACTACAATGGCAATCGCCAAGACCGCTACCCCGGCATCCCGATAGCGCAGCAGGTTGATTTGTTGATTGAGCAGCAAACCGATACCACCACCACCGACAAAACCGATAATGGTGGACATACGCACATTGATGTCCCAACGGTACATCGTAAAGGCTACATACGGTGGAACAATCTGCGGGACGACGGCATAAATAATTGTCTGCAAATGCCCTGCTCCGGTTGCCTTCAGTGCCTCAATCGGGCCTTCATCAATTGTCTCAATTTGCTCTGAATAGAGCTTGCCAAGTGAGGCAATCGAATGCAGCATTAGGGCCAACACCCCGGCAAATGGGCCAATCCCGACCCAGATGACAAACACAATCCCCATAATCAGCGGTTCAATCGAACGCAGGCCATTCAAGATATTGCGAGTAACATTGTACAAAACGTTGCCGATACTAAATGGCTGACGTGTACCTGCCAATAAACCAAAAACACTGCCCAAGACCCCACCGATAATCATGGCATTCAGCAGATAGAGTGTGATCTCAATGCCCATGATGTCAATCGTTTCCAAAGAGGGCAGTGTTCCGTCAATCACCGTGCGACCTACCCGCAGTTGAATAAACGTAATCACAAAGGCTGTGGCGGCGGCGGCTAGGGCAATCAACCAGCGTACTATCCGTTCAACATGAGAAAGTACAACCTTCTTTTGCCGTGCCCGCCACGCCGCATGACCGAGGACAACTATTTGTTGGGCAAACAGCGCCGCTGCCAATGGCGTGAGCAAACTTAGCAAAGCAGCCGATTTCGCAATCTCAGCCACAAATGCAAACACCAACACCCCGTTAATAGCTCCCATCACCCCACCGAGCAGATGGGCAGGTACGCCCGCAATAGAACGCAGCATCCCGCTCGTCAAATTGGTTACACTGGAGGATAAAATAAACGCCCCGATCAAGCCGCCAATAGAATTCATAGACAGTTCGATCAAGCCACCAATGATGTTGAGCAAATTCCCGGTGCCGTTGATACCATCCACCACAGCCGTTGCCAGCCAATTCCCTAAGCCGACATTGTTATCAGGCCGAATGGAATCTGCAAAATCCACCAATCGCTCACCCAATACTAGGGACAATCCCCCGATGACACCAATCAGCAAGGACAAGATCAACGCAAAGACAAGCTGCTGTCCAATTGCCCAAAGGCGATGCGAGAGGCTTGGGGTTTCAAGAAGCACCACCGAACGCGACGCCGCTACAGTGCCTAGACCGATGATTGGCAACAGAGATAAAACTGAAACCTCTAAATCCCCTTGAAAGAAGTTGATGGCTTCCCGGCCTATCACAGCCAGAACGTTTACGCCGATTAACCAACCAATCGGCAGTGCGATAATTGCCATCATCAAATTGCCTACAGGCACTCGGACGGGGCGCATCAAATTATGGGCCGCAAAAAAGCTAAGAGCGGCTGAGATCGGAATAGAAAGCGAGGTGGCGACGAGGGCCATAAAAATCGTTTCGGCCATACGTCGGATGACTTCATCGGTGATTTTGCTGAATCGCACTGGGCCACTGGGGATGGAGGCCAAAAATTCAATTTGATGAATTTGTCCGCTACTGCCACTGATACGCGGCACTTCAATTTGGCCTTTAAAATCGCCTGTGCTGTCAATAATGATTTCTTTGCGGCCTGTTTCCAAGACCTCACGTGGACGGCGTTGGCCTTCGACGGGTGCCCATCGAATCCCGGCTTGCACCCCACTCTCAAAATTGAAGGCTTCCACCGTCACCACATCCCCTGCCTTACCACAGCTTGGCGTCACGCGCACATAGGGGTCATCGGAGGATTCAGGTGCAGCCGGGCTTTCACCTTCGCAATCCATCAAAAACGATGTGGTCGTGGTGATGATCTTGCGGTCTTGTTCAAAGATACGTGGGGAAAGCAGTTCACGCAGGGCATTTTGGACATTGGTCTGACGTTGTTCATCTTGGGGCTTTTCCAGATCAATATCGGTGACTGTCCAACCGTAAGCATAAATTCCTGCTGCTAAAGTGATAACAAGCACAATCAACAAATTTCGTAGTGCGACCCGTGCAGAAGGAGGGGTTCGATTCACAATAAACCTCCAAATCAGGAAATGGCGACTTCAATAGCTTCTTCGCCATAAATCTCTTTAAAGCGATTTTCATCAATCTCGGTGGGTAGTCCATCAAATTGGAGGATACCCCCTTTAAGGGCAATCACCCGATGGGCATAGGTGCGGGCAAGGCTCAAAAAGTGGAGGCTGCACAAAACAGTAATACCATCTTCCTTATTGAGCAGTTCCAAATATTTCATAACGCTGTGCGAGGTTGCTGGGTCAAGGCTGGCAACCGGTTCGTCCGCCAACATCAATTCCGGTTCTTGCATCAAGGCCCGTGCGATCCCGACACGCTGCTGTTGGCCGCCGCTAAGTTCGCTGGCCCGTTTGTTGGCTTGGTCTCGAATCCCAACCCGATCCAAATTGGCAAGCGCATCTTGGCGATCTTGCTTGGGAAAATAATTTAAGAAGCTGTAGAGAGAATTGGTATAACCCAGCCGCCCCGACAGTACATTGGTGAGAACTTTGGAGCGCTTAACCAGATTAAACTGCTGAAAAATCATACCAATGTGCCGCCGAATTTGACGGACTTCATCATCACTGGCAGCGGTAATGTCAACCCCATTCCAGATGATGCGCCCTTCAGTGGGTTCAATGAGGCGATTGATACAGCGTAGTAGCGTAGATTTACCCGACCCACTTAGGCCGATAATAGCGACAAACTGTCCATCGGGAATTTCGAGGTTGATTCTATCGAGGGCCTTAAACCCATTGTCATATATTTTGGTGAGGTTCTCAATAATTAACATAGTGTCCTTAAAAACAGGGCAGAGGTATCCCCTCTGCCCATATATCAAAACGAAATCATAAGCGAAACGAGACCTAATTGAAAATGTCTTCTTCAGTCAGGCCAAGCACTTCAAATTGGTCACGAATCACGTTATAGGTTGCGTCATCAATGGGGGCGATACCGCTCCAACCATAGAAATCTTCGCTACCGATGGAGGTGGCCCATGCTTCAGTTTCGGAGAACGCAACCAGCGCATCAAAGATTTGCTGCCGAAGTTCTTCGGGAAAGTCTGGCCCAAAGCTGAGGGTATCATTCGGAATCGGGGCGCTGAGACGCAGGATTTTTACTTGGTCAACCACATCGGGTGCGGTCTCACGGACGTTGTTACGGGCATCCAAAATCTGGATGTCGCCTACGTACAGGTTGCCGTCATCACCGACATAGGATTCGTCAACGGTCAGATCATAGGGTTCGGGCAGATCACCAATTGACCACGCACCGTTAGGCATTGCGGGGGGGCTATAGAAGGTTGTCCCAAACTCGGCTTCCCCGTTATAGACAGCCAGAACAACCTGATTGTGACCACCTGCTTCGACCTGTTCACCGGGGGTAATGCCCGCTTTAGACAACTCGACAGATGGGAACACAAAACCGGAGGTTGACCCTGCATCCGGGTAAGCCCATGATTTTCCTTCAAGGTCTTTGAAGGTATGAATGCCGCTGTCACGGCGAACGATATAGGCCGCCCAATAGACGGGCCAACCACGTCGCACCGCAGCGCCCATGACTTCTACACCGCAGCGATTATTGGCAATAACATATCCCGCCGCTGGAATAAAGCCCATTGAGCTATCGGGGGCCGCGCACATCGCTTCAATCGTAGCAGCATACGAAGTCGGGACTGAGACCTCAAAGCTTAACCCTGTGGCTTCTTGAAGGGCAGCCGCCATGACCTCGCCACCCGTCACAATCGTGGAAGATTCAACCGAGGGCACAAAATATACTTGAATGGGGTTATCAGGTGACCCCAGATCCCCTTGAGCAGAGGCTTTGGGTAAAACCGCTGCAACTACAATTACGGCAAAAACAAGAAGAATTACAATTTTTCTGAGATGACGCATTTTTTGCTCCTTGCAAATGGGTTGACAAAAAAGCTCTTGCTGGTAATAGATTATAGAGCGTTTAACAGAAAAGTGAAATTAATTTAACACACCGAGGCAATTATAGCGATTTTTATTTTGACCGACCCACTTTTCCCTTAAATCTCAGCGTGGTTCAGTATAATTGGAATTCGGTCTTCCCTGAGCATATAATGGGCACAGGTTTGAACGTTGGGATGAACTCGACCACTGGCTAGATAAGAATTAGAGGGAGACAGGGCATGAAAAAAGTCGTGGTGACAGGTGGGAGTGGTAAAGCAGGTCGGGCCGTCGTGCGCGATTTGCTTGAGCATGGCTATGAGGTACTAAATGTAGATGTGCTGCCCTCAAGCAATCCCATCGCACCCTTTTTGCGGGCTGATCTCACCGATTTAGGACAGACCATCGAGGCTTTGCATGGTGCTGAAGCAGTGGTGCATCTCGCCGCCATCCCTGCCCCCGGCTTGTCCACGCCTGAAATCACCTTTCGAGTCAACATTACTAGCACCTATAATGTTTTTAGCGCCGCAGTCACATTGGGCCTAGAGCGCGTGGTGTGGGCCTCCAGCGAAACAACATTAGGTCTCCCGTTTGATCGCGTACAACCGGCCTACGCCCCAATTGATGAGGCTCATCCCCTTTACCCGGAATCAAGTTACGCCGTGTCGAAGGTACTGGGTGAAGAATTGGCCCGACAATTTAGCCGATGGAACGGCCTGCCCATCGTCGGCTTACGTTTATCCAATGTCATGGAGCCACACGATTATCAGCGTTTTCCTAGTTTTTGGCCCGATGCCCGCCTGCGTAAATGGAATCTATGGGGCTATGTGGATGCCCGTGATGTGGCCCAAAGCTGCCGTTTAGCCTTAGACGCAACCATTCAAGGGGCGGATGCCTTTATCATCGCCGCCGCCGACACGGTGATGAATCGCCCCAATCGGGAACTGATGGCCGAGGTGTTTCCGAATGTCCCCTTGCGGGATGGTGTTGGAGATTTTGAAACGTTGCTGAGTATCCAGAAAGGCCATCAGCAGCTTGGCTATACTCCACAATACACATGGCGCGACCATGTTTAGCGAATCCCGTGAGGGCGATTTGGATGATAAGCACAATTGGCGATAGCGCATCCCTCCTATACACTCAATGCGACAAGTCAACCAAATCTAATCTCATAAACAGCATGTTTCATCAAATCTTTTGTATGTGTTCTTGTGAAAGTGACACCAGACGCACCCGGCGGGTGGGATGAATATTGCTGATTGGACAATCATCGGTAAACAACGGGCCACTCAAGACGGGTGGCTCGTTTTTATTTTCCATCATTCGGTAAATTGGGAGACCCTATGAAAATCGCAAATAATGTCACAGAGTTAATCGGCAATACCCCATTGGTCAAGCTCAACAAGGTTACAGCGGGTTTGCCAGCCCAGATTGTCGCAAAATTGGAGTTTTTTAATCCGGCCCACAGCGTCAAAGACCGGATTGGCGTCGCTATGATTGAGGCTGGGGAACGCGAAGGCAAGATCAAATCGGATACCATCATCGTCGAACCCACCAGCGGCAACACCGGAATCGCACTAGCAATGGTCTGTGCCCAACGTGGCTACCGGCTCATTTTGACTATGCCGGATACCATGAGCAAAGAACGCCGTAAACTACTGCGGGCCTATGGTGCAGAACTGATCTTGACGCCGGGGGCAAACGGCATGGCTGGCGCGATTGCCAAAGCCAATGAACTCGCTGCCGCCGATCCGCGTGTTTGGATTCCCCAGCAGTTTGAGAACCCTGCCAATCCCGCCATCCATCGCACTACCACCGCCGAAGAAATCTGGCGCGATACCGATGGGCAAATTGATATTTTGGTCGCGGGTATCGGCACAGGCGGTACGATTACCGGGGTTGGGGAAGTGCTGAAGGCACGTAAACCCTCCATTCAATTGGTCGCCGTCGAGCCAGCCGCCTCACCTGTCCTGTCGGGTGGACAAAAAGGCCCACACCCCATTCAGGGCATCGGGGCAGGCTTTGTACCGGGGATTTTGAATACCGATATTTATGACGAAGTGGTGACGGTAGCAGGGGATGATGCTTTTGCTGTGGCCCGTCGCTTGGCAACCGAAGAAGGGCTGCTGGTTGGCATTTCTTCCGGGGCGGCGGTGTGGGCGGCTTCGCAGGTGGCGGCCCGTCCCGAAAACGCAGGCAAACTAATCGTGGTCATCATCCCCTCCTTTGGCGAACGGTATCTCTCTACAGCCCTATACGCTCATTTGGAGGACTAAACTTTGTTCCGTGATGACATCCACTCAGTTTTAGAACGTGACCCTGCTGCCCGCCATTGGATACAAATCATGTTGTTTTATCCCGGCGTCCATGCGATTTGGGCACATCGGGTTGCCCATTGGCTGTGGATTCACCATCGGCGGTTTTTGGCCGAAACGATAGCCGCCACGAGCCGTTTTTTGACAGGCATTGAAATCCATCCCGCTGCCAAAATCGGCCCGCGCCTGTTTATAGATCATGGCATGGGCATAGTCATCGGGGAAACGGCTGAGATTGGGGCGGATGTCACCCTGTATCATGGGGTCACGCTCGGTGGAGTCAGTTTGACTCACGGCAAGCGTCACCCCACCCTAGAATCGCGGGTAGTCGTCGGGGCAGGCGCAAAAATCTTAGGAGCGATTACGATTGGCGAAGGGACACGGGTCGGCGCAAATTCGGTTGTTATCAAAGATACCCCGCCCCACTCGGTTGTGGTCGGCATCCCCGGCAAACCCATCGTGCGGGTCGAACCCACCCTCGTACCCGAACCGCTCGATTTTCAACACGGCAACCTGCCGGATGTGATTTCCGAGAGAATTGATCTGATTTTCACCCGTTTGGAACGGTTGGAATCGCAAGCCTCACTCGATATGCTGTTAACGCAGGAAATGGCGGTGATGGACTACCACATTTGATTGTGCGAATGCGCCAAACAAGTTTTTTGACAAAACGCGCTTGGCCTGCTAATTTTAATTGCGAAGCATCAAGAGTGGCTCCATATAGGGAGTCCGGCAACCTCGGCCTCATGGCTTAAGGTGCCTTTCCACCACCAGTGGAGATGTGGTCACGATTTGGCGTGGCAACTACAACTCAATGGTGGATTGTTCGCCCACTCACTAGATGCCTTTGTGAGTGGGTTTTCATTTATACACGACAGGAGAACAATTCCAATGATATACCTCGACTATTCCGCAACCACCCCCACCGACCCGCGTGTGGTCGAAGCCATGCTGCCCTATTTCACCAACGTCTTTGGCAACGCATCTTCGGCACATCGCGTTGGACACCAAGCCCAATTTGCCATCGAACAAGCCCGCGAAACCATCGCTGGGGTACTCAATTGCAAGCCAGAGGAGGTCATTTTTACCAGTGGCGGTTCAGAAAGTGATAATCTAGCGGTACGCGGCGTAGCATGGACACATCGCAAACGCGGTAAACACCTCGTCACAACGGCGATTGAGCATGGCGCAGTGGGCAAGACGATTGTCCAATTGGCTGACGATCAAGGTTTTGAATGCAGCGTCCTGCCCGTTGATCCGTGTGGAAAAATCCGTCTTGATGAAGTCCCGGATATTTTGCGACCCGATACCACCCTCTTGAGTGTGATGTATGCCAATAACGAAATCGGCACGATTCAGCCCATCCCTGAACTCGCGCATCTGGCACATGAACGGGGTGTAATCTTTCATACCGATGCCGTACAAGCCGCCGGACAGCTTTCATTAGATGTCCAGAAATTAGGGGCGGACTTAATGAGCCTCTCTGCCCACAAATTTTATGGGCCAAAGGGCATTGGGGCACTCTATATCCGCGACGGGATTGATATTTCCCCAGTCCAAACGGGTGGCGGGCATGAGCGCGGCTTACGGGCTGGCACACACGCCACCCCACTGATTGTCGGTTTTGCAAAGGCACTCGAATTAGCCTATCAGGAATTTGAAAATCGCATCAGCCATTTGCACTATTTACGAGACAGCCTGATTGAAGGGGTTCTTAAAACCATTCCGGGGGCCATCTTGACCGGAGACCCCCATGATCGCCTACCCTCTCACGCCAGTTTTGTCTTTGAAGGGATTCACGGCTCATTCCTGATTGGCTATCTCGACAACAAAGGCATCGCGGCAAGCGGCGCATCGGCTTGTAAGGCGGGCAGCCATGCACCATCGAGTGTGTTACTGGCGTTGGGTTATTCGCCCGAATTAGCCTCGGCCAGTCTGCGTTTGACGGTGGGCGTTCACACCACTCCTAAAGAAATTACCGAAACCATCCGCACCGTTGCCCTTGCCGTCAAAAATTTACAGCGGGTCGCCGTCGCCTGAGTTGAAGTTTTGGGTGGGGCAAAAATCCATGCCTCACCCCAACAATTCGACCAGTCAAGCATCTCAATCGCACCCCAAATGCCATCCGGATAAGTCAATCGCTCCCCAATGCTTTCTCGCCTTCGATGGCAATCAGATTGGACAAAACATCAAATCCGACCCGTGTGCAAAAATCCCCAAAGGCCTCGCCTTGATGCCGATAATCCCGATAAAACGCCAGAACGGGCCGCAGCGTCGGGACAATTTCGCGGATAGGCACCAAATCCAAAAAGGGCTTCGCCAAACGTGTCCCCACCGGACTACCACCCAAAAACACCGTGTATTTATCCAATGAGCGTCCCACCAACGCGATTTCCGCCACATAAGGTCGCGCACATCCATTCGGACAGCCTGTCATCCGCACGGTAATATCGGCATCGGCGATTTGTAAATCCGCAAGAGTATCTTCAAATTCATCAATCACCCCCGGTAGCACTCGTTCAGCTTCGGTAATGGCAAGGCTGCACGTCGGCAGGGCCACACACGCAATACCCCGCCGTCGCACCGGAGAGATGTCTTGCACTTGGGTAATCTGGTATTCGGCCAGTAGGCTTTCCACATCGGCACGGGCGGACTCGGCAACAGCCGCCAGCAAAATGTTCTGTTGGGCCGTCACCCGCACCGGCAAATCAAATTCCTCCACCACTGCCCGTAATCCACTTCGTAACCGATAATTGCCACGATCCACAATCCGCCCATTTTCGATGGGGATACCCAAAAACCATTGACCATCCCCCTGTTCATGCCAACCAAGATGGTCATCCACCGAGAATTCGGGCATCAGTTGGGTCTGCTCGAACTGGAAACCGACACGGCTTTCCAATTCCTGCCGAAACCACTCCACCCCCCTATCCGCCAAGATATATTTCAGGCGGGCGTGTTTGCGGTCAACCCGATCTCCAAAATCACGATGGATAGTCACAATTCCTTTGACGGTTTCAACCACCTGTAAAGGTGTGATAAACCCAATTTCATCAGCAAGGCGGGCATAGGTGGCATCGTTGTTGTGGGTCATACCCATGCCACCCCCCGCCAGCAAATTAAAGCCCCTCAACCGCTGCTGGTCATCAAAAATTGCCACCAAGCCGACATCGTTGGTATAGACATCCACACAGTTATCCCCGGCATAGGCGATGGCGATTTTGAATTTGCGCGGTAGGTAGGTTGGGCCATAGAGCGGCTCGTCCACTACATGGTCATCTATCAATTCTTCGCCATCCAGCCAGATTTGATGATAGGCGTTGGTGCGTGGATAGAGGGCGCGGGTCAGTTCAAAGGCGAACTGCTGAACGGCTTGGCGCTGAGGGTCGGCGGTTGGCGCAGGGCAAGCCAACACATTCCTCACAATGTCACCACAAGCCCCTAATGTGGTCACAAGGGCGTGATTGAGGCGGCGCAGGGTATCGCGGATGTCATCTTTTAAGACCCCATGCAGTTGAATGGCTTCACGGGTAGTCAGGCGGAGTGTGCCACTGCCAAATTCATCGGCGATGGCATCATGGGTCAGATATTGGGCCGCCGTCAATTGTCCCCCCGGCATCTTGGAGCGAATCATAAATTGGTGATGGTCAGCCGTGCGATCTCGTTTACGAGCATCCCGATCTTCCTGCTGATACATCCCGTGAAATTTCAAGATTTTTTCGGCGTCGTCAGAGAAATAGCGCTCACTGTTGGCAAGTTCTTCGACGACGGTACCATATAATCCACGACTTTCGGCCTTGATGATTTCGTTGCTCTTTTTTGCCATGTTGTCCTCATCCCAAAAATAAAAAACCTCGGTGGGTAGTCCGAGGTCTTGAAAAAAATGAACATGCGGTAACGTTACACGCGGGGACTACACCAACAGCGAGGATGGCTTGTACAACAACAATTGAAGGTGAAATAATGCGTGGTCATGTAAAAACTCCCTTAAACAAAAAAGCCCCGGGTGTTGACCGAGGCTTGTGATGTCATGCAAAAAACAAACGTAACCGAATGCACACCTGCGGTCAGGTTAGACAATTAGAACAACAACAGGCCAGACAGAATACAGTGTGCATAGATTTGGTTGGTTTCACCAGAATTTTTGGTATTCGATAAAACTCATTATAACATCCTCCGCTACCGAGACAATAAATTGGGTAATTTGAACAAAGATTCAACTTATTCATTAAGGATTTGAACATCATGAACGGCTATCCGGCGGTGCTCAAGGTCGAAAATCGGCGGTGTGTATTGGTAGGCGGGGGTCAGGTTGCCACCCGTAAAGTTACCACTCTGCTGGATGCCGGGGCGCACATTTGCCTAATTAGCCCAGTGGTTGACCCGATCTTACAGCAATTGTCGAAGGAGGGTCGAATCGAAATCCGCCATGTGGCTTATCATCCCGACCATCTGACCGAAATCAAGCCGTTTTTGGTGATCGCGGCGACGGACAATCCTGACATCAATCAACAGGTAGCTGCCGATGCCACACAAATGAATATCTTGGTCAATGTCGTGGATACGCCATCACAAAGCGATTTCACCAATATGGCAACCATTCGGCGCGGGCCGATTGTGGTTGGGGTCGCCAGCGGGGGTGCATCGGCGGCACTATCGGCCTATCTCAAGGCCCAAATCGAGGTGATTTTAGGGCCAGAAATTGAAATACTGGCTGAATGGATGGGGGAAACGCGACAGATGATGCAAGTCAGCGGCCTCAATCAACCTGAACGGGCGGCACTTTGGCAAAAAACCCTCACCTCTCCGATTTTGGATTTATTGCGGCAGGGGGATTCCACAAGTGCCCGACAGTTATTTGATGAATTATTGGCGGAGGGTATGAGATGACAACAGCCATTATCTTGGCAGGGCACGGCTCCCATATTACGCCGGAAACCGCCGGGGTGGTCTGGTCACATGTGGATCGCTTGCGAGCCATGCGGGTCGCAGATGAAGTGACCGCCGCTTTTTGGAAAGAAGCCCCTTCATTTCATCAGGTATTGGGGACACTGGAAGCCGATGACGTGACAATTGTGCCACTGTTTACCGCACAGGGCTATTTTACGCAGACGGTGATTCCGACTGAAATGAGCCTACCCCACCCCAACCCCACCCCAAACATAGGGAGGGGA
>JAIOHL010000139.1 GCA_019913005.1 Anaerolineae bacterium
TCCCCTCCCTAATGCTTTGGGGAGGGGCCGGGGGTGGGGTTAAATAGACGGCGAACCATCCGAATTCGGTATCAGATAATCCTCCCCTACTGCGGGACGCCTGTGATGGATGAACTGCTGACACGGATTTCCATCGAACCGTCGGTCAGATCAAAGCCGAATTCCTCCAACGAATTCGAGAAGCAGTCAAACACTTTGACATCATAAATCGCGGGTTCCACGATCCAGACCATTGTCGCGCCATTCGCCAAGACCGCCCCATCTTCAAGATAGTTGTCGCCCCATGTGGTTTCGGTGTTGGGTGTGAAATAAATCTCACACAAATCCGTGCCGGCCATGTTGGTGATAAGCAGGCGGGTCTGATTCCCCCCATAAGATAAGGTGGACGTGGGGCCGCTGATGGGTGCTTTGGTGGGCAGACCGCTGGTGGTTGGCAATGGCGTCTTGGACGGCACGACATCGCGGGTGGGCGTAAACGTCATCGAAGGCGTGCGGGTCGGTGTCCGCGTAGGGGTGCGACTGGGCGTAAAGGTCGGGGTGCGGGTATTGGTCGGCGCAGGGGTAGCTGTGCTGCTTGGACGCGGCGTGCTGCTGGCGGGGCGCGTGGTTGGGCCAGTATTCGGCGTCGCCGTGCTACCACCTAATTGACCCCGGCGCGGGGTGCTAGTCGGTGCGACTCCCGGGGCGCGGCTCGTGGCGGTTGGACGGACAGTCGTCGCAGCAGCCGTATTACTCGGACGCGGCGTATTGCTGGCGGGCAGAATGGGCAATGTCGGGCTGGCGGGTGGGCGAATCTGCGTCGCGGTTGGGGTAGGCGTTTGGGTACGGCTCGATGGTGGCCGAATCCCACCGGTGGCAGTCGGCGCAACGGTGGTATTGACGGCGGTGGACGGGGCGCGGGTGTTAGTTGGGCTAGGCGTCCGGGTAGGTGTGCGATTTTGCCCCGCCGCTGAGGTATTCGTCGGTTGGATGGGCGTCGCCGTGCGCACCGACGAGGTAGCCGATGTGCGCTGGAGGGTGGGGGTCGGCGTAAAGGAGGCCGTGACCGCGATATGACTGGGGGTGCTGGTTGCGCCAAGCGTCGGCGTATTCGTGAATCCTGCCGTCGGAGTCGCGCTGGGCAAGCTGTGCATGGTTGGGACAATCATAAAGGGGATGAAGGGCGACAAATTGGCGGCGGGGGTGCTCGGCGTGACCCATCGCACCTGCAAGTCTGTCTCGCTTTCCACCGATAGGATTTCCTGCGCCGTATCGCCTACATAACGGGTCAGGGTATAGTGATACTCGCCTGTCGCCAGCAACTGGGAGGTCAATACGGCAAACCCATCGCGGCTGTCCATCAGGGCGATGCGGGTCGCCTCCACCGGGTCAAAATACTGAACAATGCCATCCCGATTGACCAGCACCCAGCGGGCTTGAGTAGGCGATACGTCATCCGGGGAAATCAGCCCAATCGCTACCTGCCGACCCCCATTGACCCAAGCCACATCTCGAATGACCCATTCCGGGCTGTGATAAATCGAAATCGGCACGCCGGAAGCATCGAGATATTGGACGGTATTCTTGGCGGGCAACAGGTCAGACGGCGTACCCACTGGCAGATTTGGATCGAGCGCGGGCCAGACGACCTCGTTGCTTGCGAAAAGGCCATCCGCGCCCGGTTCACCCCATCCTTCAACAGGGACCAAAGCGCCCTCGCCATCCCAACTATAGGCGGGAAGAGTTGGTGGGCCAACAATGCCAAACCCAGCCACGCCAAAAATGACCCGTTCATTGTCGCTTCCAAAGAGGTACGGCACCATCGGGCCAGCCACCGATTCCACCTCAGCGGCAAGGGGCGAATTACTATCGAGGGCCGCCAGCGCCGTGCCGTCACCAACGTGGATTTCCAAAAGCTGCCACGCGGGTTGATTGGCGGACGGGTCGCCGGACACCCCGACCCATAGACGCTCACCATCGGGTGTAAAGGCCGCATCCCCCAACACACAGCCTGCATACGATGGGAAATCGGTGCTGTACAAGTCGCTTGAGGTGGTCAGGTCGCGGATAACAAGGTGTGTGGTATTCGTCTCACCCACAGTCAGCGAACAATAGGCGATACGTGATCCATCCGCGCTGATCGCCACCGTGGAGCCATCCGCTACCAGTGTCACACCCTCTGGAAGACCGAGGGAAATCGGCGTTTGTGTACCATCCGCCCCCACGCGCAACCAGTCACTGGTCGCGTGATCGGCTAAATAGGCTGCCCAATCGTCTTCTTGGGCCGTGCTGCGCTGCGCCATCAACGCCGTCGTTATCATGATGATCGCCAACAGGCCGACGATCACCCAGTTCCATCGTCGCATAAAAAAATCCCTCCGCAAAAATAATTTCAATAGTCATGGCGAACCCTATTTATCTTGCTGCCTATAGGTTCCCATCCATAGTAGCAGATTCCTGCCCAAAGCGCCTAATCGCCTGTGGGCAGGGTTGGATATTTTTTCATTGTTCCATCGGGAAAACCAACCTCACCCCCCGGCCCCCTCTCCATCTGGCGTTCACACGCCGACAGTTTTTCGGAAAGGGCATCAGCAAGGGATTTTCAGATGTGTTGACCTCACCCCCCGGCCCCCTCTCCATCTGGCGAGGGGGAGGCAGAATCTGACCTATTGAAGCCCTTCCCATACGGGATTCGGATACCGGGCAGGTCTTAGCCCTGCCCCTACAAAATGGTGTAACAATGGGATTTGGTAGGGGTGAGGCTCAGACTGACCCTTTTTTGCCCTATTATTCAACCGAATCGGGTATCACAAGGGGTTTCGCCTTGTTACAAAAAGCGCACCTCAAAGGATGCTGCGCCGTCACCGACCCAACGCACTAAACGTTCGCCTTCGTCGGCAAGTTCGGCTTGCACAGCGGCAGAGAGGGGTTCAAAGGGTTCAATGAGGAGGGCCGCCGATTTTTTGGTCGTTTCGATTTTCCATGCCCCACGCACAAAGCCATCCACCAGAATGGTCGAGCGCACCCGCCCCGCCGAAAGCAGCACTTTGGAACGATGGGCATCCGGCAGTACACGGGTTCGATCCGCATGGGACAACACCAGATTGTCATATTCGGGCAAAAAGCGCACCGGAGCAGGCATGTCGTCAGGTGGCAGGGGCGCATCGGGCAGGTCGAATAACTCCACGCCGTTTTCATCCTGATAGACCACCAATTCGGGTCGCAGTCGCTCCATGACCTCTTTCAATTTGGTCAGCCCCGACCACGCCTGCACATCCATCACGCTAGCCGGGCCAAACGCGGCCAGATAGCGCAAAATCAAGGGGCGCGGGTCATCCGATTCCACCGGGGTGCGGCCAAAATAGTGATCGGCCATCACATAGCGAATGCTGCCCCCCTTGCCCCAAAAGCCCCCCGGCGGCATTTGTACCAGCGGCAGATACGAACGCACGCCATATTCGAGCGAATTAGCATCACGATCCGGTTCGAGGGTGGTCAGATATTGGCGCTGTTCGACGGGGGTCGTCGGTTGGGCAGCATAAAATGGCGTGGCGGCGGCGACCAATTTGTCTACATCCAAGCCTTTAATCCGTGTGCCATGAAAACTGCGGAAACCACGCACGAGGGCAGGTTGGACGGCCCGCCAAAATTGCAGATAATCGGTGTCGGTGACGAGATGCAGCGTCGAACGGAAAAAGGCCGCCCGCACGATTTTGCGCTGGTCAATGAGATTAACAAGATCGGCCCGTTGGAAGGCCTTGAGGCGTGTCCATAGGCCGATATAGGGGGGATTGACGACTTGCGCTTGCAGCCCGACCAGTGCTTGGGTGGCTTCATACGGGGTAATATCGGCCCGATGCAGCAGCAGTTGGCGGGAGAGCAGCGCCCGATTGAGTTGGCGTAGGGTCAAGGTTGTGCTCATAGGCCAGATTGTACCGTATCCGTAGGTCTGTGTGCATCACACCAGATTACCCC
>JAIOHL010000140.1 GCA_019913005.1 Anaerolineae bacterium
TTCCCGCACCCCCCTTTCCACCCTTCCTCTCAATATTGGAAGGACTGCGCCACTTGGTATTGCGCCATCCCGCCACCACATTTATTGGGGCGCATGTCGGCTGTTATGCTGAAAATCTGGCATGGGTGGGGCAGCTATTAGACGATGCACCCAATTTCTTTATTGATTTTGGGGCACGCATCGGGGAATTGGGTCGCCAGCCCTATTCGGCACGGCGCTTTTTTATGCACTATACAGATCGGATTTTGTTTGGGACAGACAATGCCCCAGAGGTGGACGCCTATCGGCTGTATTATCGGTTTTTGGAGACCGACGACGAGTATTTTAATTACGGCCTCGACGCCATTCCGTCACAGGGGCGTTGGCAGATTTATGGTCTCTATTTGCCGGAGGATGTGCTGGCAAAAATCTATGCGGGCAATGCGCGGCGTTTGGGGATTGCAAAGGGTTAAGCGGTAGGGACATCGAGTGCCCCTACTCATTAGCCCAAACTGTACTGTTGCCAAGTCGCCTATTTCTAGCAGGGTCAGTCTGAGCCTGACCCCTACGAAACGCCACCATCACGCCGTTTGGTAGGGGCAGGGCTAAGACCTAACCAATTTATCCAAATAAATGTACACTTGGCAACCGAGCAGCTTACGCCGATACCAGTTTGGCGGTCAGATTAATGGGAGTTGCCGCGAGTGCCGCTGAAATCGGGCAACCTGTCTTGGTGGCTTCGGCAACTTCTTGGAACTTGGCCTCGTCAATACCGGGCACGACGGCTTCACATTCCAGTTCAATCAGGGTCACACGGAAGCCTGCCTCCATACGATTGATATGAACATTGGCTTTGGTAGCCACGCGGGTTGGGTTAAAGCCGTTGCGTCCCAAGCCAGCGGCCAACGCCATCGAGAAACAGCCTGCATGGGCCGCGCCAAGCAATTCTTCAGGGTTCGACCCCTGCCCATCTTCGAAACGAGTTGAGGCCGAGAAGTCAAAGCTGACCCCCGTGCCCGTGGTCATCGTGCCATCACCCTCTTTAAATGCACCATTCCAAACAGCCTGCGCGTTACGTACCGCCATGTGTATAGCTCCTTAGCTTGTGTAATCCAGTGAAATTTTCTCATTCGGTTCGGCGGCGATTATACACCATCCCCCAGATAGTTTTCGATAACCGGGGTTAATTCTGCGGCGGAAAAAATCCCCTCGCAGCGATAGACAATTGTGCCATCGGAATCTACCAGATAAAACCAAGGGTTTTCTTCGAGACCCCATTCCACAATCGCTGGGACTTTTTTGCCCGTTTCAAGGTTATAGGTCTCAACATGCACAAAATTGAAGTGGTCTTGGAACTGCTCATAGATCGGGTCGAGGCTTTCTAACACCGAATTACACAGGCTACGGGTACACAATTCGGGGGTGGCAAATACAATAATACTGGGGCGTCCACTGGTGACGGCCTGCGCGATGGTCATTTCATAATAGGCTAGATTAGGCGTGGAGTCGGTGGTAATCACCCCATACAATTTGTCGCGGCCCGCCGCTGTCAATGAATCGGCGGGGCTGGCGGCCTGCCCCGCCGTTAAACCGATAGGCGTCGAAAGCGCGTTGACTACCTGATTGGTCGAATACGTTTCGCCGTTGGTCAGTTGAATATCAAATTCAAAATTCCAAAGGCCGGAACGGGTGATGGCCGGATAGACCACATAATATGGCCCTTCGCTGTCCTCAAATTCAGACGCCTGACCTTCCCAGATGACGGGTTTGTTGGCTTGGGCCGTATCTATCACGCGCACGGTGACTGATTCGGCATGTTTATAACGCTGACTGCCCTCGCGCAGTAGGAAGGGGAAGCGATTTTCTTCGACGGTAAAACTGATGTTGCCCAACACCAAGAGCGGCGGCTTGATGGATTGATTATCGCTCGATTGCTCTGATTTTCCACACCCCGCCAATACCAAAACTGCCACCAATAATACCCATACGACTGACTTGCTCATGCCTCTCCTAGTTGTTTGTTGCCTACAATACGTGCCATTGTGACGACTGTCGGAATCGTATCGGCCAAGTATTTCACCACCACCTCACGCAGAATGGTCGGGACTTCGTAGGTGGGGGTCAAATTCCAATCAGCCTGCACATAGCCAAAATCCGACTCTAGCTCATAATCGCTGGCCGCAACACGAAGTTCAGCTTCGGGGTCAAGCGGCTGATCTCCACAATAAACACGACCCTCCCGAATCGTCGCCCCGCTGATGTGTATCAGTCCACGCGCCCTGCCCCGTAAACTGTGGGGGCGTTCGGCGGTTATGGCGGGGTCAAGACCGGTTTCGACCATATGCTGCACCTGCCAGCCCTTCATCGTGACGAGGCCGGGGTTGGCGGTGGTGTCGCAGACGACCCACAAATCACGACGGGCTAATGTGCCACCCGGTAGACCGCCCTTAAAAGCCGCCCCCGCCACCACCAAGCCAATATCGGCCTTGAGGTATTCCCGCAGCGCATCGGCCATTAAATCCCCCACCCCACACTCGGCCTCCTCTGACCACTCAAGGGGTTGAGCCAACTCGCCGATGGTTTCCGCCAAAAACTCGTCCAGATAGGTCTCAATGTCGGCTTCTCGTTCATGGACACGGGGGTCGGGGGGAATATCCTCGGTAATGGGTTGAACCGTAGCGTGTGTGACCGCCAGCCGATTGTCGCGCCAACCCAATTGCACTTGCCCCAAAAACTTCGCGTGGTCGCCTGCCTGCACAATCGGGATGTCATTGACCCATTCGCCGTCGGGCAATAGGTCATGGGAGTGGGCGCTGATAATGAGGGTGACTTCGCCACTTAGGGCCTCGGCCAGCTTGCGATCATCCGATAGACCCAGATGCGACAAGACGATGACGGCGTGAACGCCACTTTGCCAGAAAGATGCAGCTTCTTGGCGCACCATTTCGGTTGTATCGAGCAGTTGCAGGCCGAAAAATCTGGCATAACCGGAATTTGGGGACGTGACACCGATGATGCCGATTTTGACATCTTCAAGGGTCAAGAGATGGGTGCTTTGGGTCGCTGGAATGGCATTACCATCGGGCAGCCGGACATTCGCAAGCAGGTAGGGGCAGTTGGCTGAAGCGTGCATGACAGTGGCCTGCGCGGTGATTGCCTCAACACCATAGCGAGCTAATGAACCATTGCCTGCCACCATCGCAGCGGGTTTGGCAAGGGCCAGCAATTCATACATCGCCCGGCCTTTGGTCAGATTACTCAGGCGGTTACTGGTGTCCTCGACATCCCCGGCATCAAAGTAGAGGACATGCCGATCCGAATTTTCGGCACGTATTTGGTCAAGGCGGGTGATGACACGTGCTAATCCTTCGGCGCGGCCATGAATATCATTGGTGTGTAGAATCAGCAAATCTTTTGGCATCGTTCCCCCTCATGATAGACGACAAATCAGCCGATAAACACCGGGTTGTGGGATATAGCCCATGCGGTGGTTGATGGCAAGCATTGGCGCGTTCTGTGAATCGTTATCGGTGGTGATGGCGTCAGCGCCCATTGCCTGTGCATAATACACGGTCAGCAGTTTGAGGGCTTGTGCAATCCCCCGTCCGCGATACTCCCGATCTACCCCGGTCATCATATTGTGCATCGTATGTTCAAAAGTGCCCACAGCAGCTAACCCCACATATTTATTTCCATCTACCGCCAAAATTTGACCTGCCGGATTAAACCACGCCCCACCGCTAATAATCTGATTGAATTCGTCAAAATCGGGGAACTTGCCGCTGGTATTGGCGGGGTCATCGGCGGAAGTTTGATAATTGAGTGTGTGCAATTTGCGGCGGGCCGTTTCCGTGTCCCCTTCGGCCAAAAGCGTCGTAAAGCGGATGCCCTGCGCCTCAACCTTTTCAATCGCCCCAGCAAAAGGGCCGTCATCAAAATGGGCGAGTGGTAGGACGGATCTGTACACATGGCGCTCGATTTCAAACCCGCGCTGATGGGCAAACTGCAAGGCGGTGGGTTCATTGTCGCGCACTTCGCTTTCAAGCACCTGTGCCCCTTGTTGTTTGGCGAATTGGAGGGCCTCGTCATAAACCTGTAGGCCAATGCCCTGATGCCGTGCCGCTGGATCCACCATCAACCATAACAAAAATCGGCCTGTTGGTTTCCAACCTTCATGTAACACGATGCTGTAGGCGACAATTGCCCCATCCCCAGTGGTCGCTACGGCCCGGCGGCGTATCTGGCCCTCAGCCTGACGCCTATCCCACTCATGCAGCATAGCAGCGGTGATGGGCTGCGGATCCACCAGCGTCAGCAGTTCGGCCACAAGGGGATAATCGGCGGCGGGGTCGGCAACACGAATGGAAACGATCACATGCACACCTCCTATCTTTCAGCCAGCAGTAACCGAATATCGCGCTGAATGGTGCTGGGTGAAGTGCCAAACAAGAATCGTTCGACCCAACGACCCTGTTTATCTATCACAAACACGCTGGGGGTGTGGTCAAAGGTATAGCCCATCGCCGAATCGGGCAGTTCTTGGCGAAAGGCTTTGACTTCAAATGTATCCTGCATGACCTGTAGGGTTTCGCCCTCTTGTCGCACCCCGATGAAAGTGGTGTTGAAGGTTTCCACATAGGCTTTGAGTTTATCCAGCGTGTCGCGTTCCGGGTCAATCGTCACCATTACAAACTGCACGTTGGCGGCATCCTCACCGAGGTCGCTCATGACCTGCCGGATTTCGGCTAAGGTGGTTGGGCAAATGTCGGGACAGGTGGTAAAACCAAAATAGAGCAGCACAACTTTGCCGCGATAGTCGGCTAGGTTGAAATCCGTGTCTTGAGTGGAGGGACCGCCAAAATTCTCGATCAGTTGACGTGGTTCGGTCAAAACACCCAATAAATCGCCTTCACCGGGGGCGGGATTGCTCTCATTTTTATTCGATTCCGCCTTGCCACCACAGGCCGCAAGCACCACCAGCAAGACGGCCAGCAGGCACACAAGTCGAGGGCTATAGTTCATCAGGGATTCCTTCATTTTTTACGGTACGGCGGTTCGGTTTTGATTGTGAGGATTATAACAAAGTGGCTGGGGCATGTCATGGCTATCGCTTTTTTGACGCGAACGTTAGGATTTTATTAATCTATGACTCATCCCTTATTGATTTTGGTGGGCTATGCTATCCTACACCTGACGCGCTCTTAACTTTACGGAGAAGTTAACCCTATGATAAGGACTCGTGTACGCAAGATTCTACGCGATGTCTCGTCGCGCAAAGTCCGCACGCTACTGGTCTCGACCAGTATTTTTATCGGCGTATTGGGCGTCGTGACGTTATTTTCCACTGGCGAACTGCTAGTGAATCAACTTGAAAAAGATATTCAACAAGATCGGCTGGCGATGGTACGGATTACTGTCGCGTTAGGCAAGGATGCCGAAGCCGATAATGAAACGGCTTTGACCACCGTGCGTGATCTGGAAGGGGTCACAGCAACCGAGGGGCGAGCGATCTATCCGCTGTTCTGGCGCTTACCCGGCGATGAAGCACTTGAAGACGCCACCATCGTTAGTCATACTGAGGCGTATGGCGAGAGCTTCCTAGAACCGCCACGTTTGGTCGAAGGGAATTGGCCGGAGGCATCCACCACTACTCAAACGGAATTCTACGAGATCGGCGTTGAACGACGCATGGCCGATAAACATGATCTCCAAGTGGGGGATATGCTCGAAGTCCGCGTTTTGAGCGCCGCCGGGGAAAATGGCGAGTTTGTAACAGCGTCCGCTAAAATTGTCGGGATTATCTTCCAGCCCTATCAATATAACGGCTTGGTGTCGAGTGATGCGCTGGTGTTCGCGGCCTACACGGATGCCCAACAAATCGCGGCGTTCAAGGGCTTTAACACCATCTTCGTGCGCTTTGAGACCTATAAACAAGCGCAAGAGCAGCGAGTCGCTTTGCAGCAGGCTATCTCCCAAAACACCCCCTATCGTGTGGTCAATACGTTTGATGAAGACCCTGCCGAAAACAGCCAGATCGAAGGCACCCGCTCCACCAATCGTATTTTGGCAATGCTGGCGGTGATCGCGCTGATTGTATCGGGTTTCTTGGTGTTTAATGTCGTGGGGGCGATTGTCGGTGAGCAAAAACGCCAGATTGGAACGATGAAGTCATTGGGAGCAACCCGCGCCGATAATTTCTTTATCTATTCGGGGATGGCCTTGCTGTACGGCATTATTGGGGTTGTGCCGGGGGTTCTCTTGGGGATTCCGGCAGGGTATTTTGCGGCACAGGGGTTAGCCGTTACCAGCAACACCGTACTAGAGGAATTTGGCGTCTCAGTCTCGGCAATTGTCATTGGTGTGGTGATGGGTTTGGGGATTCCACTGCTAGCCTCATTCATTCCAGTATTTAACGGCACACGGGTAACGATTTTGGAAGCCATGACTGACTTCGGCATTGACGCCAAATATGGTCGCAGTCGCTTGGATCGGTTGGTGGGTCAATTGCCCATTCCGCTGGGGCTACGTGCAGGCATTAACGATGCCTTCCAGAAAAAATGGCGCTTGGCGATGACGGGTATGGTATTGCTGATTGCCAATGCTTCGTTTATGGGCATTTTCGGCGTGTTCTCTGGCCTCAACGCGCTGGTGGATAAGAATTTTGAGACCTTCGGCAGTCAAATTGTGATTCAACCCAACGAGGGGCAAGATGCCGCTCAGGTGGTGGATCTGCTGCAAAACAATATCGAAGGGCTTAAAACGATTGAACCTTCCGTAACGTTGGCAATTGATATTGAGGGTTATACCCCGCCCACCGTCACCGCTGGCCCACCCGGCATCACAGGAACAGGCTTTAACACCGCCAACCCCGACCTATTCAAATTTGACTACAGCGAAGGCAATGGCTGGAATGATGATCCGAACCGGGAAGGGGTTGTGATTACCACCAATCTGCAAAAGGGCGTGAATCTCGGCGAGGGCGACCCAATTACTGTGATTATTGGCGGGGTCAGCCAAGAATTTGAGATCATCGGGGTCGCTAACTGGCCGTTTGACGCGGTGTGGTTCCGCTGGGAAGATTTGGCTCGTTTTGGTGGCTTGACGACTGGGCCAGAACAAACCCCCTACCCCAACTCGTTTGATGTCATTTTGGAAAATGATGAACCCTCGGCGGATGAGGTAGACGATAAGATTGATGAAATGCGCGAACTCCTATTGAAGAATGGCATCACGGGCAATTACCAGAATAACGTCGCGTTGGCCGAACTGATTAGCCAGATTGTCACGATCTTCGGGGTCATTTTGAGTCTAGCGGCCTTCTTGATCGCGGCGGTTGGTGCGGTGGGGTTATTGACCACGCTTTCGATTAGTGTCTTCGAGCGTCAGAAGGAAATCGGGGTCATGCGTTCCGTTGGGGCGACCTCGCGCAATATCGTGACCCAATTTTTGATCGAGGGCTTGATTGTTGGGGTGGTGTCATGGATATTGGCGGCTCCCCTCAGCTATTTGATGAGTCGGGGGTTGCTGTCGGCCTTGCCCTTTGGGGACGAATTCCAGATTGATTATCCGGTGTACAGCCTGCTCGTGGGCTTGGCGGGCATGGTGTTGATCGTCACCCTTGCCAGTCTGTGGCCTTCTCTTGCAGCGGCCCGTAAGACCGTCTCAGATATTTTACGCTATCAATGATTCCACTGTTGATGTGGTCATAGCTTGACTGATGAAATCCCACCCCGTTACTCACTTCTTTGCTTGTGGAGAGGGGTGGGGTCAACTACCATGAAAGTCGCTATGATTCGGCAGATTCCCCAAAATAGACTACAATTTACCCTAGTCAAGTGGAGATAAGGGGGATGCGGATGAAACTCTATTTTTTCCGACATGGAGAGGCCGAGCCGCACGAACTACGCGAGGATTTTGAGCGCCAACTCACCGCCGAGGGTCGCACCGAAACCGCCAATGCTGCCCTTGTTCTCGCTGCCCTCAAAATCAACCCTGCCCGCCTCTACAGCAGTCCGCGCATCCGTGCCCGCCAGACCGCCGAAATCCTTGCCGAAAAAATCGGGAAACCCGTCGAAATCAGTGAGCGTTGCGACCTCCATTTTAATGTCCATGCCGTCCATGATTTATTAGCCGGATTAGACGCCCATGATGATGTAATGTTTGTGGGCCACGAACCAAGCCTGAGCATGACATTGGCCTCATTGACCGGGGCCTCGCTGGAAATGAAAAAAGGCGGCTGTGCGCGGGTAGATTTGTATCCCGGCACACCCTTGCGTGGCACCTTGATCTGGCTGCTGACGCCGAAGATATTTAACGTGTTGGCATCAAAGGAATAGAAGGAGAAAATCCCCACCC
>JAIOHL010000141.1 GCA_019913005.1 Anaerolineae bacterium
CCTCCCCAAACATAGGGAGGGGAATAAAGGCGTATTAACGCCCTTCGTTGCTTGCGGGGAAGGGTTGGGGATGGGGTTTTGCTTCACCCAGATTTCACATCCTGCGTGTCCGGCGACCCTTTTTGCTCCCCGCCGCCGACAGAATAAGTGTGATGCAAATTCTGAGAGGCTAGGAGACACAATCATGACCCTGTATATCCCCGCCCTGCAACTCGTCGGCATTTCAAGCGAGACCGCTGCCAAAGTCGAAGTGATTGCCCTGCCAGTGGGTCGTCACCTCAGTCTCAAGGCGCATGGACAGACCTTAGTCGTGTTGAACGGCAGCGCGTGGGTCTCGTTCGATGGGGCAGATTTTATCCTGCGGCGCGGTGAATCTGTGACGCTGAATACCAGTCCGCTGTCGGCTTGCGTTTCGGCGGTGGGGGATAAACCCGTCATGCTGGAAGTGCGCTAATCCCAATCTTGCCAATTTCCGACCCCATTGCGGAATCGCTCCCACCCTTCAGCAATGGGGTTTTTGATTCCCACCCTCGCATACGGAATTCTAACGGATGCCGCTACCCTCCGCCCAACAAGGGGTTTAAACCCCTTGTTTCAAAAACCTATGAATTACCCGGATTTCGTATCACACGCTATAATCTATTTGTGTCATCATTCACAAATAGGAATTATCGTATGAAACCCAAATTACCGAAACGAAAACGACTCCTGCGCGGCTGTGGCATATTGGTTGTAGTCGTGCTGCTGCTGCTCTATATTGTGCTGCCTGCTGCATTCGGGGGGGCCGCCATCTGGCCCGAAAACGATGATACAGGCGATCCGCCCGATGGATTTTCGGAAGTTACCCTGACCACCTCCGACGATGTGGATTTGGCGGCGTGGTATGCCCCATCCACCAACGGCGCGGCGATTATTTTGATACACGGCGCGGGCAGTGGTCGCCAGAGTGTCAAGGGTTATGCCGAAATGCTGCGCGACAATGGCTTCGGCGTACTAGCCATCAGCACACGTGGTTTTAGCGACAGCGAAGGCAGCATTAATCGGCTTGGCTGGCAGGGCACAGTGGATGTCGGCGCGGCGGTGGCCTATCTGCAAACCCAACCGGATGTCGAGGCCATTGGTGGGCTGGGCATCTCGATGGGGGGTGAAATTTTGTTGGGGGCGGCCTCGGATTATCCGCAAATTCAAGCCATCATCAGCGACGGCGCGACCTTCCGCTCCCTTGAAGAATATAAGGCGCTGCCCGCCAATCGGTCATTGTGGCGCAATTTCACCTCGCGTGTTTTGTATCTCTCGGTGCGGGTTTTGAGCGGGGATGCCCCACCCAAGCCGCTGCTGGATTCGATGCAGGATGCCGAAAGCACGCATTTCCTGTATATCGCGGCGGGAGATGAGGATACGGAAGTCGAGTTCAATGAGCGATTTTGGGATGAGGTCGGCGAAGATCGGGCGGAATTGTGGGTCGTGCCGGACGTGGCCCATACAGGCGGCTTTGGCAAACACCGGGAGGATTATGAAGCACGGGTCGTGGCGTTTTTCGAAGCCTATTTACTTCGCGTAGAACCTTAGTTGCAGAATCGCATAGGCAAGGGTATTTTGGATCTAAACGTGACTTTTGAATCGAGAGTTTATGAGTAAACGCCAGAAGCGCCTTGCCCGCATTCGCCAAAATCCTAACAACGTGTCATTGGACGACCTACGCAAAGTCTTGGAAGATTATGGGTTTGAGTACAAGCAGACGGTAGGAAGCCACTATACGTTTTCGGTGACGATTGGCACCACGACCAAGCTGCTTGTCGTGCCATTTCGCCGACCCATCAAGGTTGCTTATGTCAAAAAGGCGCTAAAATTGATAGATGAAATCATTGGACTAGAGGACATAGACGATGAACCAGACGACTCCACCGAAGATTAACGACCTTGATTATTACATGGCCCTGCCCTACACCATCGAACTAACGCCCGATGAGGACGGTTTCTGGTTTGCCGAAATCCCGTTGTTAGAGGGCTGCTTCACCAACGGCACGGACTGGAATGATGCCCTTGAAATGATACAAGATGCAAAACGGGCTTGGCTCACGACGGCGCTTGCGATGGGCCTGCTAATTCCCGAACCTCCTCAGGGAAAGCCCTAACCGATGCGACTCAAAATTCCCCGCCGCAAACGCTTGATAATCTTAATCGCCATGATTATTTTGGCCGTGCCGTGTCTGCTCATCTGCATTTTGCCGCCCGTTTTTGCGCTAATCGTGACTTACCCGGATGACACCGACCCCGGCGACCCGCCTGAAGGATTTACGACCATTTCCATGACCACCGCCGACGATGTGAAGCTGGCCGCGTGGTATGCGCCACCCAGCAACGGCGCGGTGATTATCTTGGTTCACGGCTCCGGCAGTGGTCGCCAGAGTATGCGCGGGTATGCCGAGATGCTGCACAGCAATGGCTTTGGCGTGCTGGCGATGAACACACGCGGTTTTGGCGACAGCGACGGTCAGATTAATCGGCTTGGTTGGAAGGGTACACTGGATGTTGGGGCGGCGCTGGCCTATCTCGAAAACCAGCCGGACGTACAGGCGATTGGTGGTTTGGGTCTCTCAATGGGTGGCAACATTTTGTTGGGGGCGGCCTCAGAATATCCGCAGCTTGGGGCCATCGTCGCTGATGGGGCATCTTCACGCACGGCTGAAGAATATAAAGTGCGGCCTGCCCACCGTAAAATCGGGCGCAATTTCAGTATCCAAGTGATTGATTGGACAGTACAACTCTTGACCGATGACGAGCCACCCACCCCACTGTTGCTGGATGCGATGGTCGAAGCCGAATCCACCCATTTTTTGTTCATTGCAGCGGAGGGCAGTCAAGAGGAAATTGATTTTAATGAAGAATTTGTGGCAACCGTCGGGGAGCGAGCGTCGTTGTGGATTGTGACGGATGTGGGGCATACGGGCGGATTCATCAACCACCCAGAAGATTATGAGGCACGGGTCGTGGCGTTTTTTGAAGAACATCTATTGAACTTTACTGAAGATTAGGCAAAGGGGTCATAATGTAATGATGGAGTAGAAGGGGGTTTCAAAAGATCAACTTATTGATAAATACGACTATACCGCGTTCCGCAAATCTGTCAAACGGGTGGTTTTTGGGACGCGGTTTTCGGGTAAAGTGGGGCATGTCGGTGGCCGCTGACGAAACCGTTTATCAACCACAAGGAGCATACGGTGAAAATCGAGCTAAAATCAATTCCGGTTCAACTCGTCGTCAGTCTAAGTCAGCAGGTAGTCATCCCGCAAATCGGCCCATTTACCCGTCAAGCCTTTCGCACGCTTGAACAAGCTATCACCGACGCGGGGGTAAAAATGCGCGGAGCACCGATGGCAATCTACGATGATCGTATCACTGACACCGAACCCGGCCTGATGGAAATCGCATGGCCGATAGAAAAATCATTTGATGCGTCCGGCATGACCTGTAAGGAATTGCCCGCCATGAGAGTCGTCTCGGTGGCCGTCAGCCGCGACCAAGCCGACGCCGGAGAAATCCCAGTCTGTTATGGCAAGGCCTTTGAGTGGATCGCACAGCAGGGGTACAAGGTCGCTGGCCCGAATCGGGAATGCCATCTTGCCCGCCGAGACAGCATCACAGGCGATCAACCCTATATTGAGATTCAGATACCGATTGAATAAGCGTTTTTAGAGGGGTGATGACGTTTAACCAATTATTCCGGTAATCACAATCCCCACCCCCAGCCCCTCCTCAAGCATAGGCAGGGGAGAAAACACGGTATTAAAGCCCTTCCCTATGTGTGGGGAAGGGTTTGGGATGGGGTGCTTTGTTGCCGATTCCATTTGTTAAGCGTCATCCGCCTTCCATTCTTCAAGGATAAACACATGACCCCGCCCCAACTGCAAATGATGTGGCCCGCAAACCGCTTCAGCACGCCGCCCTCGATTATCCTGCCGACAGGATATGCCCTACGCACCTATCGCAAAGGGGATGAGCCGCGTTTTTATGAGGTCATGGCAATCGCGGGGTGGCCGGGGTGGAATGATGAGCGCCTGCAAAAATGGATTGGCCGCATCCCGCCGGATAGCTGGTTCATGGCGATGCACGAGGCCAGCGGTCAAATGGTGGCGACGGCGATGGGGCTACACGACCATTCCAATCAACACCCCTTTGGCGGCGAATTGGGTTGGGTCGCCTCCGATCTGGCCCACGCAGGCAAAGGACTGGGCATGGTGGTGTCTGCGGCGGTGACAGCCCGACTCATCGCGGCGGGCTATCACGACATCCATCTGTACACCGAGGATTTTCGGTTGGCGGCGCTCAAGACCTATTTCAAATTGGGCTATCTGCCGTTCCTCTATCTGCCAGAAATGACCGAACGCTGGCGGGTGGTGTGTGAACAAATCGGCTGGCCGTATACGCCGGAGCATTGGATTGGATCGTAGATTGGTTGTACGTTCACGTCTAATTTGTGGTATAATTATTCAAATAATTCCCTCCACCCACGCTCAAAATTGAAAACAATCCCTTTTTGCAGTAACTCGGCGACATCACTCCTGTCGGCGAAAAAATTCAGGCCCTTTTGCGAGACCATTTGACAGCCATTTTTGAAGTACCCATTACGTCAACTAAGCTGTGCAAAGGACTGATACCCATGACTACGCTCACGACTTATCGTTCCACTTCCTTTGTTTCGCCCCTCACCAGCCCGTGTGGGGAAGCGGATTGGCTTGAAGAACTGCAATCCAAATCCCGCCGCATCATGATCGTGGACGGCTGTGCGGGCAGTTATGCCATCGTGACGCATTGGCCCGCCGCACACCAATTGGTGAAGGGTCTCCTCGGCGAAAATGCAGGGCGTCCGTCATCCTTAAGCGAATTGCGAGCCGATGTCATCAGCCAATTAGCGATTGAGGAACAGGTCGAAGTGGTGATTTTGGTGGGGTCGCGTCCCCAGACCATCAGTCGCTGGTTGGGCCAAAATCCTGCCACCCATATCAACTGCCGCACCCAATTGCCCGTGCTGGCTTATGGCGAGTAACGGATCAGGAATTCGGCTAATTGACGGGAGAAAACAGGTCATTCTGAAAGGGTGTCTAAAAGTCTAACCTCACCCCCCGGCCCCTCTCCATCTGGCGAGGGGAGGCGAATCTGGCGGATTGAAGCCCCTCTCACGTGGGAGAGGGGTTGGGGTGAGGTCGGTTTTGCCCGCCTCTGCCCCAAAAGTGTCGGAGTCTGAATCAAGCATAGGGAGGGGAGAAAACAGCCTCTTGAAACTCTTCCCTATGTTTGGGGAAGGCTTTGGGATGGGGTCAGCATTTACCCAAATCTGGTATCCCTCCTCCCATCGCATCGTTGCTACTCCCCCTCATCCTTTCTGCTCTTTTGGGTAGGCGAATCCGCTGACGTGCGGTAAAATCGAACATCAGTTTTATGGTTGTTCCATTCACACGTCGCCGCCTCCATCCTCGCCGTATCCTCCCACCAACAGAATAAATAGGAGTTATGAGCATGGCGATTACGATTGAAGAAGCCATTGCCACGATTGTCAAAAACATCCCCGGAGCGCCCTTCCCCGATACCGTTGATACCGTCAAAACGGGTGACACATCCCAAGTGGTGAAGGGCATCATCGTGACCTTCCTGACCTCTTGCGAAATTATCGAGCAGGCCGTCCAACAAAACGCGAATTTCATCATTACTCACGAGCCGACCTTTTATAACCACGCTGACCAAACTGACTGGCTGGCCGATGACCCGGTGTATCAAGCCAAACGCCGAATGATTGCTGAACACAATCTGGTGGTCTGGCGCTTCCACGATTATCTACACACCCTGCAACCAGATATTACCGTCGTGGGGGCTTTTCGAGAGTTGGGGTGGGAAGCGGCTATGCACCCGGAGGAATATTTCCGCTGTCAGCTTCCACCGACCACCCTCGGCCAATTGGTGAGCCATGTCAAAGCCCGTTTGGGGATTGATACGGTGCGCGTGGTAGGTGATCTCGATATGCCGTGTCAAAAAATCGGCCTTCTACCCGGCTTTCCGCCCTATCAAATGCAGATGGGTTTCTTGGGCCACCCCGAGGTTGAGGTGCTCATCTGCGGCGAAATCCACGAATGGGAAACCCTCGAATACGCGCGGGATGCCATCCGATTGGGCCACAAAAAAGCACTGGTAGTCATCGGGCACGCCGCCAGTGAAGAACCCGGCATGAAATGGATTGTCCCGTGGATCCAAAACCTGCTGCCACCCGACGTGCCGATTCAATTTGTTCCGACCCGTAAAGTGCTGAAGTCTGTTTGAATTGCTCGGTTGCAAAAGGCCAACCTCACCCCCCGGCCCCCTCTCCAA
>JAIOHL010000142.1 GCA_019913005.1 Anaerolineae bacterium
CTGGCGGAGAGGGGGAGGTCGGGGGGTGAGGATGGACTCTGCAAATTCCTACGCCTTCTGGTAGACCAGATTGACCACGCCGCCGTCGAAACGCTTGAGATCGGCCAATTTGAAGCCGAAGGGTTCCGTGCCATCCTCAAATAGACGAAGCCCCCGCCCCACCACAATCGGGTGGAGAGCCAACTGCATTTCGTCCACCAGTCCGGCCTTCAACAGCGAGCGCACCAGCGTGGCGCTGCCCGTGCAGGCGATAAAGCCACCGGGTTGCTCCTTCAATTTGGCAACCTCGTCCATCACGTTTTTGCTGATGAGGGTCGAATTTTGCCAATCGGCCTTCTTGAGCGTGGTCGAGACGACATATTTGGGCTGGCTGTTCAGTTTATCGGCAATGCCGAATTCGTTGTTGGTCTGGGTGGGCCAAAACGAGGCAAACGTTTCATAGGTCTTCCGCCCCAACAGCGCCGCACTGCCAGCCGCAATCTGCTCTTGGATATAGGCATTCATGTCGTCACTGACATAGGGAAAGTGCCAGTTTTCGGGGGATTCGATCACGCCGTCCAACGAAATGAACTCCGAGACTACGATTTTACGCATGGTGTTGTGCTCCTATGGTGATGTATCGAATAGATGTATCCTAAACGAAAGGTGGAAGGGGGTCTTGTATAAAAACGACACGTCCATAAACCGGGATAGCATGTCGTTTTAATACAAGACACAACGGCTCAAATCCACTATCCTTGAACTGTGTCCGACCACCAAAGGAGCTAGGGATGAACGAGCAAGTTTCTGACTACATCGCTAAAATCAAGCTAGACTGGCAAGCCGAAATTTGCACAACCCTGCGTCAGCTTGTCCACACGAATGTGCCAGACGTGACCGAGCGCCTTCAATATGGCAAGCCGCATTTCCTGAAAAATGGAAAGTATGCGTTTGTGCTTGGCACGGCGAAGGAATGGGTCAGCTTTACCCTGTTTAATGCGGGGTCATTGGAAGCCCCGGATGGATTTTTTGAGGCGGGCGACCCCGAACGCAAAACTATCAAAATTCGCAAAGGCCAAACGGTAGATTACGATCTATTGGCAGGGTTCATTCAGCAGGCGGCAGGCAAATAAGGGGAGAATCAACCGAGATGAGTATCACCTTCACCACCATCGTTCAGAAGGATGACCAAGTAAACGCGACGGGTCTGCGCGTCCCCGCTGAGGTTATTACAGCGCTGGGTAAAGGTAAAAAACCACCCGTCACCGTCACGATCAATGGCTATACTTATCGCAGCACCGTGGCGGCCTATGGGGATGTGTTTATGCTGCCCCTCAGCGCCGAAAATCGTCAGGCGGCAGGGGTCAATGCCGGGGATCAGATCGAGGTGACGCTGGCATTGGATGAAACACCGCGCACTGTGACCATTCCCGACGATCTGGCCGCCGCTCTCGCCGAAAAATCCGGTGCTGCCGCCGCGTTTGATGCTCTCTCGTACACCGCCCGCAAGGAATTTGTGCGTCAAGTCGAATCCGCAAAAGCCGCCGAGACGCGCACCCGCCGCATCGCCAACATTGTCGCCAAAGTCAGTGGGGAATAGGTCGCCCGTGTTGTTGTAACTGACCTCACCCCCAACCCCCTCTCCAACAGGCGAGGGGGAGTCGAAAGCGCTGTATTGAAGCCCCTCTCAGAACAGAGAGAAGATTGGGATGAGGTCGGACTTTCCTTCGTTACGCCTGTGGTTTCAATTCCTTCAGCTTGGCTTCGGTCATCGCCAAAAAACGCGCCGACCCAATCGTGCGGGCCATGTCGCGGGCTTGTTCATAATAGTGATAGGCTTGCATTGGGTCAGATTTTTCGTAATGTTCCCCAAAGGCCATTAGCACCATCACCAGCCGATTATCGGGGGCTTCTTGGGCGACGGTGAGGGCTTGCTGTAGATAATCGAGGGCCTGTGCCTGTTCGCCCTGCTGGGCTAAAACTTCGGCAAAGGCGATTTGGGCCATCGGCAGAAACACACGGAAATCGGCTGACTCACGTAGCGCCAACGACTGCCCCAGATAATCACGCGCGGCGTCTAATTCCCCGGCGTTCAGATGCAAAAAGCCGATGTGCCGCACAATGTACGATTTCAGAACATCCAACCCCTGCCCCTCGATTAATTCCAGCGCCTGCCGAAACAGCGACATCGCCCGTTCTGGGTTGGGTTGAAAGATTTGATAAATCAGTCCCCGAAAAAATAGTGCATCCGCCTGCCCCGCCCCATCCCCCACTTCGGCAAACCGTTGATGCGCTTCAATCAGGCATATTTCAGCGCGGTCAATCTCTTGAGTCGCGGCGACAAACAGATAAAAATAATACAATCGGCCCAATGCCATCATAGCCATTGCTATCTGAGACTTATCCCCTCGCTGGTCAGCATCCTGTCGGGCGGCGTTGAGGATGACCTCCAATTCGGCTAGCTCTTGATCCAAGCGATTGTGCAACCAGCCGCCCTCAGTACGCAGTTCCGCCGATTTGATATTCAGCAGATTGGTATCGGCGGGGCTGCCGTCGGGGAGTTGGGTCAGCGTCCGTGCCCCATCCAAAACACGGATTGCGTCGGCGTGGCGTGCGAGGTAGCGATAACTTTCGGCGAGACGAAGGTGTTCACTCACTAGATCATGGAGTTGTGTTCTGATAGCCATTGAGGTATCCTTGCTTTGATTATTCCGAACAAATATTCGATTATAATTGCGCAATTATGCAACTATAGAATATCAAAAAAAGTCGCTTTTGAAAAGTGGGGTATGGCGCTCGAAGGCATCAGACGCGATCACACAAATTAATTCACGGACGGCATTCGATCATAATACTCGGCAAACGCGGGGTCATCGGTGGCGATATAGCCCAGTTCGATTGGAAGGAGCGTGCTCCATCCTTACGAAACGGCTGTGATCGCCGCCTCATGCCCGCTGGTTCATACGATTTCCGCCAATGTCGGACAAGCCCCCTCTCAAAAAAGAGCACCTACCCGCCGAGGAAGCGCACCCCCCCGCTGGGTAGCTCAAAACGGGCATATAGGGGCGCATGGTCGGGCACAAACTCATCCCGACGGTTGGCGCGGCTCTCATCAATCGGGTTAATGTCGGCAGTGAAGGCATCTACTTGGCGCGGCACAAACATCAAATCGTGCGACACCATGATATGGTCAATCAGTTCATAGCTCTTTTTATAAATGCGCGAGAAATTGCGCCCCGGCGGTAGATCAGCCGCCAGATTGTACAGGCGCACATCATCGCCCTTATCTTGGCGTTTGAGGCTGCCATCAAATGGGCCAAGCAGCATTTGGGTGGTCAAAGCATCGGTTTCGTCGTTGAGATCGCCCATCAAAATGGCCGAATCGTCATTGCCTGTGAGCAGATTGTTCAAATAGACCCGCACCGCTGTTGCCTCCCCTGTGCGTTTGATCAGCGCGATGGCCGTCTCGCGGGCACGTTCATTTTCATCACGCGGCGAAAAACGAGGGCCACTGCCCGTGCTGGGGTACGAAATCAGTTTTGATTTGAGGTGAAGCGCCACGACATGAATTTTGCTTGTGCCCCACCTTACTTCAACATGCAGCGCCCCCCGCCCCATTGCCTTGATAACCGAACCCGGATCGGGGTCAATTTTGGTCAGGCTACCCACTGGAAACGTGTCCACATGGGCGACTTGTTGAAAGGGCAGGCGGGATAAGATGCCGACACGGATGCCCCGACCATCGGGTCGCCCCAACGCGGCATGGGCAAAGAGATTGCGGAGGTGGGTCTGCAATTCGGCAAAACTGGCCGGGTCGCCGATCTCCTGAAACGCGACGACCTCCGGCGCAATGGCGAGTATTTTGTCGGCAAGATAAACCATCTTGGCGTCGTAAATCGCTTGGGTTTTGGGGCCGTCGGAATGACCGGCGGGGAAAAGGTTTTCAATATTCCACGTCATCACCGCAAAATTAAAGACCATCGGGTCGCGCTCCTTATCGTTGGTGAATTGTATATGAATATTGTAAACCTTTTAACCATCAGAGAAGATGAAATTTCGTTAACGGGGTGGGCCTTGTCGGATGCGCTGACGAATGCCCTCCACACTGCCTTCGGTATAGGGCTTGCCAAAGACATTTTCGAGCCACCACGTCAACCCGGCATTGGTATAGGGGCGGAGTTGGGCAACCGCTTTGGCGCGATCATCCCCCGGTGTCTCGCCCTCCAAGACCAGATCGAAGCCGTCCAGATTGCCGCGCAGTTCTCGCAATAGATTCACCGTCGCCGGCACGTCTACCGCAAATTCCGCATAGGGCTTGTTGAAAAAATCCTTGTAGGCAAGGATACAGCCCTGATGTTTGACGGTGCGCCCCAACGATTTGCGTGAAGGCCATTGCCCCACCACCCAAATCGGAATGGGATGGGTCGGCACAGGCTCACAGGTTACATCGTCCACCTTGAAATATTCACCGGAAAAGCTGAAGGGTTGGCCCGACCAAAACCCTTGAATGACTTGCAGCCCTTCATCCAAGCGGGCGGCGCGGATTTTGCGATCTGTTTCTTCGCCCACTTTGGCCCAGCCGGTTTCCGGCGCACCCAAGCCCACCGATAAAATGACCCGCCCGTTGGTCAGGCGATCCAATGTCATGGCGGTGCTGGCAACCTCCCACGGCCTTTTGCGTGTGACGGGGACTAACATTGGGCCAAGTTTGATACGCTGGGTACGCATGGCGGCGGCGGTCAGACAGACCCAACAATCCAAGCCCCAGATGGCATCCCAAACAAACAGCCCGTCCCAGCCAGCGGCCTCGATTTCGACTGCCAAATCCGCCACAATTTGCGGATCGAGATAGGGTAATGTCACGCCAAATTGCATGAATGGCCTCCTTGATCGCTCATTGCTGCGGTGCTAAAGTCGCTGTGGGGGGGAAGGTGGTTGGTTCGGCAGTCAATTGGGCGTCAATGGTGCCGATTTGCCAAGAGGTCGCTTGGATGGCGGTGACAATGGCGTTGTTGGTGCCGGAATAGTCGAATGGTTCGGGGGGTTGGGGCTGACTTTCAACACCCGTCACGAGTAATAGCGGGGCAATGACCAGCGCACCCAAGAGGGCAAGGATTATTCCCAAACATCCTAGCGTAGCCAGACTCATATTGATCTCCTCCTGTGGTAATTAGAATCATTTTGAGCATATGAGAGATAATTTTCTGGAATTCTGATAGCACCCTTCTGTGGTATCGTATATAATACCATATATGGAGAAACCAAGTATAGTTTTGGACACCAATATCATTATCTCGGCTCTAATGTCACGGCGGGGCGCTGCATTTCGCCTCATCTCCCTTGCCGCAGATGAACATTTCGATTTCCATCTATCCGTACCCCTTGTTTTGGAATATGAGGAGGTTGCCAAACGAATGCTCGGCGCGAACCTCCCCTACACTGAACAGGAGATTGATGACTTCATTGATTATTTGTGCGCGATTGGAAAACACCACCTTATATATTATCTGTGGCGTCCGACTCTGAGCGACCCCTCGGATGAGATGGTCTTAGAACTTGCTGTAGTGGCCCAGAGTCCGGTTATCGTGACCTACAATCTTAATGATTTTTCAGTGAGTCAGCGATTTGGAATTCAAGCGATGACTCCAAAACAATTCCTACAGAGGATTGGAGAGTTGCCATGAGTGCCATTAGCGTGCGTTTACCCAATTCATTGCATGAGGCTGTCCGTGAACTGGCCGAGCGTGAGAATATTTCGATCAATCAGTTCATTACACTGGCTTTGGCGGAGAAAATTTCAGCGTTGATGACTGAAGAGTACCTATCCGAACGGGCAGAGCGAGCGAGTCGAGAGAAATTTGAGGCCGTGCTTGCCAAAGTGCCTGACGTTGAGCCACCCGATTACGATAGGTTATAAAAAGGGTTGTGCCAGCCTAGTTCAGACGGCCAAAAACGGGATCCCCATCTGTCAAAGGTTGTGATTAGACGTAGAGCGCGGCATCCAGATATTTGCGTACCAGTGGATGCCCAAACTCGCCAATATTTTCGACCACCTGCCAAGCGTCCTGCTGACTCGGTTTCAGACTGCCCCCATTAATATGCAGCCGGGGAATTGTGCCCACCCCATCGGTGAAAATGCTGTAGGTTTGGCGGACATCGTAATTTTTGGCGGTATAGTGCATGGGCGGCAGTAAGTTGACCAAGCGATAGGTACGCGCCTGAAACAATTGGGCGTGGACATCGTACAGCATCCTCGCCCGCAGCTTTGCCAGTTCCGCCCCCAAACAGGCCGACCAGATGCGGATAGCGCTTTCATCGGCGATTTCGCGGGTGAGGGTTTTCATCAGACGAGAGCGGAAGTCGTATTCATAGCGATAGATCAGGGCGATGGAATCCAAGACATGCTGGCCGATGTCGAGCACTTCATCCAGAGCAGCCTCCGGTTGGGGACAGCGCCCCACCAAATAGCCCTCGAAGCCTGTGCCCAATTCAAAATAGGGGTTGAGTTCCTTGCGAACCGTCTCCCACGCCAGATAGGTGCGTTCGGTTTCGCCATGGGGGGCCAATTCTGCTAAATCTTTGTCGTGAACATACAGCCACGCATAGATACTGTGACCAAACGGAACTTCACTTTCGATCTTCACCATCGGACGCATCCTACGCCTGCTTGCCGGTCACGGCCTGATTCATCATTTCAGGTATACTCCCGTGCCTCGTGCGCGTCAATGGGTGGGTGTCATTGGTTCATGTGAGGGATGTCATCATTGAGTTTGGGACCACTTGCACCTGCCAACAGACCCTCACGGGTGGTCGGGTCGTCAACCCTATTGATCTATCCATAAACGAACATACGTACTATACTTCCTTCAAAAACCACTTTGGATAGGAGTCATGGTATGGAAAACATTCCATTGGGCATCTTATTGGGGCTGCTCTTTGGCGGAGTGGACATCGTTCCCATGTTTAAGATGAACCTTCCCGATAAACAAGCGGCAATTATCGGAGCGTTCGTCAATCGTTTTGCCATCGGCTTCCTCATCCCCAATGCGCTCCCTGAGATTGATCCGATCCCGCGGGGTGTGCTGCTTGGGGGGTTATTGAGTGTGCCCGATGCTGTTATCACCAAAGTTTATGCCCCAATCTTGGGAATTGGGCTTGTCGGTGGGCTAATCATTGGCATCATTACTCGCGTGGTCTAATACGGAATTCGGGTGATTAATGAATTTTTGGAACAATGGGTTTAAACCCATTGTTGGAGCAAAACACCCATCATTCAGCCGAATTTGGTATAACACGGGCAGGCTCCGATTGCACTAGTTCTTCCGCAGCGACAGCAGCACACCGCCGACAATCAGGCCGATGCCAATCCACAGCCCCGTCGTCATGGGTTGATCGAGGAACAGCGCCCCCAAGAGTGCCCCGGTTAGCGGTTGGGCGAAGAAAAACAGGGATGCGATGGAGGCGTCCACCAGCGCAAAGGCCCGATTCCACAGCCACATCGCCCCCGCCGTCGAAATTACCCCCAAATAAAGGATGCCTGCGACGACGCCCACATCAATTGTGCCGATGTTTTCTTGGGTCAATTCAATCGCCATCGCGGGCACGGTCAGGCATAAGCCGCCCATGAAGGCAATCGTGGTCAGGACGAGGGTGTTTAATGCGACCTCACCCCCCTGCCCCCTCTCCATCTGGCGAGGGGGAGTCTTAATCCCCTCTCCACTGGGTGGGGT
>JAIOHL010000143.1 GCA_019913005.1 Anaerolineae bacterium
TGGGAATTTATCACCAACGACGATTTTGAGGCTGCCGCCGCCGTGTGGCGTGAGGGCAATCGGCTGTATCCCAATAGTTCACCCTATTATGTCCAATTGGCCCTGTTCGCCGAATCCATCTATCGGCCAGATAATGACGTGCAGGAATTAGAGGCGGAGCTATTCGCCAGTGCCACGCTCTCCGCACCCTTTAGCCCTTTGTATTTCCTCATGCAGGGGGTTAACCAGCGACGCCTAGACCCTAGTCTGGCTGCACCCCACTTCGAGACCGCACTTGAACTTGAACCCACCTACTATGCCGCGCTGGTCGGACTCGTTGATCTCTACCTGACCAGAGAACTACGCGATTGCGCGAGCGCTGAGAACTACTTAATCCGTGTTCGCAGTTATCTGGAGGGCCACCCGATATCCACTGACTATTCCATCCTGCTGAGTGAGCGTTATAGCCAACATTGCGAAGCCCCTACTCCCATTCCAACCAGCCAAGCAGTCACCGACCCGCGTTATCCACCCGGCACCGCCATCTCCATCAAAGGGTTTGCTGGTTTGACATTGGGGTCTGTACCGGGAGTCATGGATTCAGCGGTATTATGTATTATGGGTGAAACCGCTACAGTCTTGGAAACCGTTGAAGTCAGCGGCATCCGCTATGTGGAACTTCAATGTGAGGCCGGAAGCGGCTGGATTGCTGAGGCACTGGCGAAATAGATTAGACATTCGCAATCAGGGTGACAAGACGGGGGGCAAAAGAATGCTCGTCCATTTTTCACTGCTGACATAATGCTGTCACTCGGCCCTGCTATCCTTAATTTATTGACCGAAAAGCAAGAGGAGATAGCAGCATGAACGCGATTAATTGGTTTGAAATCCCCGCCGCCGACTTTGACCGCGCCGTGACCTTCTATGAGACGATATTGGGCAAGCCGATCCGTCGTGAAATTTTCGGGGGTCTGCCCAATGGAATTCTGCCCTATGAACAGGACAGCGGCGTGGGTGGCTCGATTGTGCATGGCGATGGCAACACCCCGGCCATGACTGGCCCGCTGGTCTATCTGAATACGGGGATGGAACTCGCCGCCGTCGTGGGTCGCGTGGAATCGGCAGGCGGTCAGGTGCTGCTGCCATTGACGCCGATTGGCCCCGCCGGAACCATCGCCGTCATCCGGGACAGCGAAGGCAACCGCGTCGGCTTGCATCAACCGCTGGAGAATTAGGCAAATTCGATCTCACCCCCCGCCGAATGGTGCGCATTACCCAAATAATCGGTGCATACAGAACCCCATCCCCAACCCTTCCCCGCAAGCGAGGAAGGGCTTGAGCAAGGGACTTTCCGATTTGTTTACCTCACCCCCCGACCCCCTCTCCATCTGGCGAGGGGGAG
>JAIOHL010000016.1 GCA_019913005.1 Anaerolineae bacterium
CCCCAAACGGCGGCTGTTTCCACGCTGATTCCTCCCACGCCGACCCCCACACCGACCCTCACCCAAACCCCACCTCCCTCAACACCTGCCTTGCGCCCCAACGATTTACCGACCTATACCCCTGCCATCATTTCATTTCTACCCGAAAGCGCGACGCTAGCGGTAGATTATGCCATGCGTGCCCTACGCCAGAAGCTAGAATTGGTGGATGATGCCGTCATCGGGGTACTAAATTTACGCAAGGTCAATTGGCCGGATGGCAAACTGGGGTGTGCGCCGCGTATCGTTTCGTCCGCATTGCGGGGAGAATCAGGTGTGGCGGGCTATCGTGTGGCCCTGAGTTATGGTGAAGAGGGTTATGTTTATCATACTGATAGCGAAGGCACGGTTTATTATTGTGTACGGGCGGAGTTGTTGAGTGATGCGGGGGAGCCGCTGGCATTTGATCCGATTGGCGAATCCTTGATTGACCCGGCCCAATTAGATTTGGCGCGGCGATTGGAAATGGATGCCGAGGCCATTGAGTGGGTGGACTTGTCAGCGGTGACGTGGATTGATTCCAGTTTAGGATGTCCCCGACCAAATCTCAACTACACAGTGGTTAATATTCCCGGTTATCGCATGGTGTTTCGGGTGTTAGGGGATGAAGCAACGCCAACGACTTATATCTATCATTCAGATGGCTTGCAAGTCAGCTATTGCGATACTGAATTAGAGGTGCTTCCGCCGCCCTATGGCCCGCTTGAGCCATTGATTATTGGAACGCCGGAAGCGGAATAACTTTTGCCCATAAAAACAAAAAATGCCTGTACTAGACAGGCGATATTTTTTCTACTTACTAAATGGCGCAATATTTAAATTTAGTTGACTAAAATATATTTGCCTGACAAAGGGTGAAATCTATTGAAATAATTTGATAAGCTATTTGGACAAGAAGTTTTTACAAATCTTTTTGGTCTAAAGTGATTTTTCGACGGGCATAGCAAAAATAAGTTTTGTTGTAAGCTATTTTCGCAAAACCCCTGAAAAAAAATCTTTTTGCAAGAAATTTATTAGAATGAGATGAATGTTACTCACGGATTTGGTGATTTGCAACAAACTTGCAGGCTTTTCACAAAACCTCAATACTTTCTCAATAATGCTCAACGATTCTTTAACGAATTCCTCATTTCGGCAACTGACTAAGAGACATCGTAAGAAAAATCATAGAAATTAGCACTCCGCTGTATAGAGTGCTAAAAATATCTTGACATCTCTACCAACCAGACGGTATATTTTGGGTCGGAATTAGCACTCCCCCAATAAGAGTGCTAACGACGAACAAAGTTGAAATTCATCTCAGTGAAATTTAAGTCATCCCTAATGAGGAGGATAGCATGTCATTGAAGCTGCGTCCTTTGGCCGACCGCGTGATTGTCGAACCACAGGATAAAGAAGAGACTTTTGCGGGTGGTGCTTTGGTGCTGCCAGAAACCGCGAAGGAAAAACCCCAACAGGGTTTGATTTTGGCTGTTGGCCCGGGCCGTCGTGATGATGATGGCGCTTATATCAAGATGGATGTCAACACTGGTGATACCGTGCTGTTTGCCAAATATGCAGGTACCGAAGTCAAGGTTGATGGCAAGAAACTGCTCATCCTAAAAGAAACCGACATTCTGGCTGTTGTTGATAACAAGTAATTTCTAGCCTAGCAAATCTTAGAGAAACACAACTACTCGGAGGAGTAAAATCGTCATGGCTAAACAACTGGTGTTTAATGAAGACGCCCGTCGTCGCCTAAAAGTGGGTATTGATATTTTGGCGAACGCTGTGAGCACCACCCTCGGCCCCAAGGGGCGCAACGTGGCCCTCGATAAGAAATTCGGCGCTCCCACCGTTACTCACGATGGTGTAACCGTTGCCAAAGAAATTGAATTGTCTGACCCCTATGAAAATATGGGTGCGCAACTGTTGAAGGAAGCCGCCACCAAGACCAACGACATCGCGGGTGATGGCACAACCACCGCAACCGTGCTGGCTCAGGCGATTGTGAACGAAGGCCTGAAGAACATTGCTGCTGGTGCCAACCCCATGCTGCTGAAGCGTGGTATCGAAGCGGCCACCGACAAAGTAGTCGAGGCCCTGCGTAAGATGTCGGTTGAAATTAACACCAAAGAAGAAATTGCCTCCGTCGCTTCCAACTCCGCACAGGATCGCCAAATTGGTGAACTGATTGCCGAAGTGATGGACAAAGTGGGCAAGGACGGTGTGATTACCGTTGAAGAGAGCAAGGGTCTGGATTTCGAGACCGAATACGTCGAAGGTATGAATTTTGATCGTGGGTACATCAGCCCCTACTTCGTCAACCACCCCGAAACGATGCAGGCTGTCATTGAAGACCCCTATCTTTTGATTCATGACAAGAAGATCAGCGCCGCTGCCGACCTCGTGCCGATTCTTGAAAAACTATTCCAGTTGGGCAAACGTGATGTCGTGATTATTGCAGAAGACGTTGATGGTGAAGCGCTCGCCACCCTCGTGTTGAACAAACTGCGCGGCATGATTAATGTTGTCGCCATCAAAGCCCCCGGCTTTGGTGATCGTCGCAAGGCCATGCTGCGTGACATTGCTGTACTGACGGGTGGTCAGGTCATTAGCGAAGAAATGGGTCGCAAGCTGGACAGCGTGACCATTGACGATTTGGGTCGCGCCGGCAAAGTGGTCTGCACCAAAGATGATACCACTGTCGTGGATGGCTTGGGCGATCAGGCTGACATCAAGGCCCGTATCGAAGAAATCCGCGTCGAAATTGAAAACAGCACCAGCGACTATGACAAAGAAAAACTCAACGAACGTCTGGCGAAGCTGGCGGGTGGCGTGGCTGTGATTCGCGTCGGTGCTGCTACCGAAGTTGAACTGAAGGAAAAGAAGCACCGCGTTGAAGACGCCCTGAGCGCAACCCGTGCCGCCGTTGAAGAAGGCATTGTTCCCGGTGGTGGTGTGGCGCTGATTAACGCAATTGCCACTCTTGATAGCGTAAAGATGACCTATGCCGATGAAAACACGGGTGTGGCGATTCTGCGTACCGCGCTGGAAACCCCCATCAAGAAGATTGCTGCCAATGCCGGTCAAGACGGTGGCGTGATTATCAACAACGTTCGCCGTATTCAGGTGGAAAAAGGCAACAACAAGATTGGTTATGACGTGATGACGGGCGAATATGTCGACATGATTGTCGCTGGTTTGCTCGATCCGGTGAAGGTGACTCGTGGTGCGCTGGAAAATGCTGCCAGCATCGCTGCGATGATCCTGACCACCGAAGCGCTCATCACCGACATTCCTGAGGAAGACAAATCCCCAGCAATGCCCCCCGGCGGCATGGATTACTAATCCAACCCCTCGACTTAAACACCAAGACGGATTCGGCAGCAATGTCGAGTCCGTTTTTGATTTTTGAGGCACAGAACCTTAATTGCCCCTTCTGGCTATGACTAGTACAATGGAACTAACCATCGGGACTAAAGGGAAACAAGTATCACCTGCTTGTATAAGTAAAAGTATTGGTACGCTATGGATTTCTGGCCGTCAATTAACGCAAGTCGCATTTTGATTGTTGAGTCGGATGTCAATCTGGCTGACGCCCTCCATGATATGTTGGTGGCTGAGAATTACTATGTCCAGAAAGCCTATAATCTGGGCGATGCACGGTTCTCGGTTCGACACCATCATTATGACGTGGCGTTGGTAGATTTGCGGGTGAGTGATACCGATGGGCAGTCGGCGGCGGATGTCTTTCAAAGAGACCCTGCCTTTGAGTATGTGACATGGATTGCGATTTCAACGTCACCTGCCAAAGTGATGCCCCCGGAAGGTGCTTCAGGGATGATTACCGCGCCGATTCATACACAGGCAGTCTTGAACATTGTGGCCCAAACACTTGAACGGGCCAAATTGAAGCCTGCCAATTTATCGAACATGCCAGAAATGACCTCCCGCGATGAGTTGTTGAAACTACTGGAGCGTAATCTGCTAGAACAACAGACGCTTTCAGGCATTGCGCGGATGCTTAATTCAACCCTTGATTTGAACACTGTGTTGACGAAAGTAGTGGATGCAGCAACTTCCCTGACCAACGCCGAAGAAGGCTTACTGCTTTTGCCGGATGATGAAGGCAAAACGCTGTATATTCGTGCTGCCAAAGGTATTGACCACGAGACCGCACGCGAGTTTCGCATCAAAACGCAAGATACCCTAGCAGGCCATGTCTTCCAGACAGGGAATCCCGTCTTGGTTGGGCGAGCAGGCTGGCAAAAAGTCAAAACCCAATACTTCGCTCGTTCACTGCTCTACGTCCCAATGCAGGTCAAAGGTCAAAATGTCGGGGTGTTAGGCGTCAACAATCGCATGACTGACCGCACCTTTACCGAACGTGACCGCGAACTGTTGCAAGATTTGGCCTCACACGCGGCGATTGCCATCGAAAATGCCCGTTTATATGGCGAAAGTGTGATGCGCTCCCGTGAATTGGCGACCTTAGTGAATGCCAGTGTCGCCGTCAATACCACCTTATCCTTAGAAGTGGTACTGCCAACCATCGGCGAACAGTTTATCCATGCCCTCAACATCAGCTTGTGTGAGCTAGCCACCATTGATGGCGGAACGGGCACGCTGCGTGTCATTTCACGTTATATACAGGGGCATTGGTCACCCGAACACTCCCCACAATTGAACCCACTCCAAGTCACCGTGTTTCGTCACAGTCTAGAGCAGCGTCAAGTGATGGTGCTCGGCCTTGAGGAATTGGTCAACGACAAAGTGAATTATCAGTATCTATCGGGTCAACAGGCCCAAAAATTATGCCTGATTCCGGTTTTTAGCAATAATCAGCCTCATGGGGTTGTGGAACTGATTTATCATCACAGACACTCCGACCCAGTGATTTCTGCCGACTGGGAAGAAAAAAGCCATCATTTGTTGACGATGGCCCTCAACAATCAAGATGATTTTATCGAACAAAAAGAGTTGGCGTGGTCTTTGGCAAAAACTGCCGAAGCGAATGTTTGTAATGTTTGGCGCTGGGACCCTATTTACAAAATGCTGCACCAATTACTCGGTGTTGGCAAAGGGGTATGGCTTGCTTCCCCTAGTCCTATGCTCAATTTCAATAAATTGAAGTTGCTCCGTCGAACGGTGCTGCAAAGTGAGACGGTTGAGATTACAGCCAATGCCCAACTCGACCCCGACGAGGCGGTGCTGCTCGATTTCTATCACGCACAAGGTTTGCTTGTTTTGCCATTGATGATAACGGGTCAGGTCGTGGGGGTGGTGGTGTTGGCAGACACCTTGAGCAAACGTACCTTTGGCAAGCGCGAATTTAAGTTGGCCCAAGCGCTGGTGCTGCAAGCGGGGAATGCCTTGCAAAATGCCCGTTTGTATAATGATCTTGAAACCAGTCTGCAAAAACTGCGCAAAGCCCAAACGCAGCTTGTTCAAGCCGCCCGCATGTCAGCGATGGGGGAATTGGCGGCAGCGGTGGCTCACCAAATTAACAACCCCTTGACGACCATTTTGGGGGATACCGAAATATTATTGCAGGACAGCCCGGAGGTAGACCCCTCCCATGAAGCCCTCCAAGCAATACATCGGGCCGGACAGCGAGCGCATGAAGTGGTACGACGCTTGTTGAGTATGGCCTATCGTGACCGCGAAAGTGAACATTTGGAGCCGATGGACGTCAATATCACCATCCGAAATACATTGGCACTGGTCACCAGCCATATCGAGCGTGGCTTTATTGCCCTAACCGCTGATCTAGCGGATAATCTACCTATCATCAACGGACTGCGCGGACAAATGGAAGATGTTTGGCTCAATTTGCTACTGAATGCCCGCGATGCCGTCATGGAACAAGATACCCGCAAAATTGGCATTATGTCTTGTTTAGACCCGGATGGCATCATACGGGTTGAGGTGTGGGATAATGGGCCGGGGATTCCCGATGAAGAGCGTGAGGCGATTTTTGATGCGTTTTATACCACGAAACAACCGGGGCAGGGGACAGGACTTGGACTTCATATTTCTCGACAGATTGTAGAAAAATGCGGCGGGCAAATTTCTGCCGAAAAGCCTGAAAACGGCAAAACAGGTGCCCGTTTTGTCGTGTTATTACCAGCACTCGAAAAATAAAGCGGCGAGAGGAAGACTTTCTATGAGCAGCAGTACCAACCATATCCTCGTGGTAGATGATGATCCTGATGTGCTGGGGACGCTGACCCGTGCCTTAACACGGGATGGCTTTGATGTATCATCAGCGAACTCCGGTCCAGATGCCTTAGATCAATTAAAACGACGTGTGCCCGATTTGGTGATTTTAGATGTGATGATGCCGGGCATGACGGGCTTTGAAGTCTGCAAACGGATTCGGGCCGACTCGGCCATGAATCATATTCCGGTGTTGTTTTTGACGGCACGTGGGCATACCGATGACATTGTGGCCGGACTGGATGCTGGTGGGGATGATTATGTCGTCAAACCCTTTGAACTGATTGAATTACAAGCACGGGTGCGGGCCTTGCTTCGTCGCAGCGAACGCGATGCTTTGAAGGTCAGTTCACGCATCCAAGTCGGTCATTTGATTCTCGATTCGGATACCTATCGGGCTTCGATTGGTGACCAGACCATGCAGCTAACGTTTACCGAACATCGCCTGCTGCGCTATTTGATGGAGCATATCAATCAGGCCCTTTCGCCCGGCCACTTGTTAGAAGCCGTTTGGAGCTATCCCCCCAACACCGGTGATCCCGATTTGGTGCGTGCCCATATCCGCAACCTTCGTTCCAAACTGCAAGACATGGACCCCGAAAGCCAATTTATCAAGACCATTCATGGCGTCGGTTATATGATGAATGAATAGGCGGATGACTCATTAGAATTTCTTCGGGAAAAATTCATAGGAGTTTCATGGACTGGCCTTTATTTTAGGCCAGTTTGTTTGTTACCATTGATTCAATAGAAAGTCAAAAAGCCTTACCGTAATAGGGGGACATCTCATAACCCCTGTATTGAATCAAGGAGCCACACACATGCCAGTGATTATGGTGGTAGAAGACGACGAGATTATTCTTGAAACACTTGAGCGTGTGCTTGAGCGTGAAGGGCATGATGTGTTGGGTGTCCTGAATAGTTATGAGGTTTTGTCCATCGCCCGCGAATCGCAACCGGATTTGATTATCTTGGATATGGTGCTGCCGGGTGATAATGGTCTGTCTCTTTGCACCCAACTTCGCAAGCTGCCTCATCTGACCGACGTACCAATTTTGTTCCTGACCGCCTATCACAGCGCTCATGAGATTGCGTTGGCGTTGGATGCGGGGGGCGACGATTTTATGCGCAAGCCCTTTAGCACCCGTGAACTTAATGCACGGATTCGCGCTCTGCTGCGACGGGCCAATCGTAACAAGAAAGAAGAGCAACAGCGCCTAACGATTGACTATAATTTGCGAACGGTATCGGTAGATCAACGGGTGATTAGCCTTACGCCAGTGGAATTTGAACTACTCGATTATCTGTGTGTCAACCCCGATAAATATCACACCGCCAATGATTTGTTGGAATCGGTGTGGGATTACCCGGCAGGCTCTGGTGATACAGCCCTTGTCCGCAATCATATCCATAACTTGCGGAATAAATTGGAGTTCGATCCCGACCGACCGCGTATCATTATTTCGCTGCATGGACGCGGCTATCGTATCAATGCTCATGTTCACAAAATCGGTAAACCAACGGAAATGGTCGTATAGGCCATACAGGTCATAGACCTAGTTTTACGAATTTCAGATAATATCCATTGTCGCGCGGCAGCATTTATCCAGTCCGGCGGCAATTTTGTTTTTATCCAAAAACAGTTAAAGTTGGGTAAGAATAATTAGGGTAATTCGGCCTATTGGCTACCCTAATGACAATATATGCACAAGTTCTCACAATTGAGAACACGGCTTTTATGGCAGGTATGGTATCATGTCAACAGGAGTTGCCACTCCTCGGATGAGCCTATCCTGAAACTCGTCCAACAGAGTTTTGATTAGAGGGCTAACCTTATGCGAAAACCGCTTAAAAGAACTTTTCGGAGAGCCTTAGCCATTTTAGATGGCCGCACCAGCCGGACTCGTGGGCAAAGCCTCGTAGAATTGACATTGACCATGCCAATTTTGCTGCTGATGCTGTTAGGCTTGGTTGAGATTGGGTGGCTTGCTAATAATTATCTCACCCTGCTTGATGCCACTCGTGAAGCAGGGCGCTATGGCTCGGTACGCGATCCTAATCTTTGGCAGATTGGCTATGAAACCAGCTACCATATGATGGACTGTGACTTTGACACGCCTGAAAATGGGAATTATGGTTCCACGCACTATGATAAGTATCAACAGGAATTGGTGGGTACCTATCCCGGTCCCTCCCTCCCCGGCTTTAACACCGGGGTCGAAACTCCGGGTCTGCAATTTTACGATGGGGTAGCCTGCTCCGCGATCACCAATATCTTGCCACTGCCATTTAACGATGCCGAGGATGATGTCGTCGTTTCGGTCTTTTCCTATGCCTACTTTGCCAATGACCGTCGCATTCATGTGGTGGGTCGCCTGCCCAGCCGCGGTAATGAATGCACGGGCGCCGATGAACCTTATGCAAATGCCTTATATAAGATTCCAGCCACCCAAGCTGATTCGGGTGGTGAAAACCGATTGGGCTATTTCTTCCGGGGCAACCATATGTCTTCCCATACTCCCGGTTGTCGCGGGTCAGAATTTACCACCGCTGAAGTGGAAGACATGTTGAATCGTACCCTGTTGAATAATACGGGGGGACCAATTACCGATCCTGAAATTCGTGAAATGGGTGCTGGCGGTATGGTGCTGGTGGAAATTTTCTGGCAGCATGAACAACTGCTCGGGATTCCATTCTTCACATTTTTTGAGGATCAATTTGATATTCATGTTTGGTCAATGTTCCCCAACACTGCGGCTGAGCCAATTTGTGGCCTCTTGCGCGATGATGCACAGTGCTAGTGACCGTCAAGAAAATGATGAGGGCCTCTGGATATGAGACGTATAGTACATCGCTTTAAATTCAAAAAGGAAAAGGCAGGACAGTCTATTGTCTTGCTCGCTATTGGTTTTATAGCGCTCATTGCCTTTGTTGGTTTGGTCACCGACCTTTCACTGCTGTTTGTCCGTTACAGTGCGCTGCGTCGTGCCGTAGACTCGTCGGCGATTGCGGCAGCGGGCCAAATTCGGGAAGGCCGTGACTATGGCGACGTGGCACTTGCGGCGCGTCAATATATCGAACTGCATGGCCTCGAACCCCATCGGGTGTTTGTGGAAACCTGCGAAACCGATATTGCTGGCTGGCGCACGGGCACAGGAACATTTGAAGGGCAATCTGCTCATCCTGAACCGGAATCTCTTGACAATATGCCCGATACGGAATTATGCCAATGGGATAACCCGCGTAAATTGGTGCGTGTGACGGCCCAGATTCAATCACCAACGACGTTCTTGCGCATGGTGGGCTGGACGGATATTACCCTTGAAGCCACTTCCGTTTCCGAAACGGCTGTGTTGGACGTAGCATTGGTCTTGGATAGCTCGGCTACCATGACTCAGGATACGACCCTTACAGACTATGTCGCTGCCCATGACTTTAGACAGAGTTGGATTCGCCCTGACTGTGTACGGCCATCGTTTGAGGATCCCACTAATGTTCCGATAGATCCTGATCGCCTAAAATGGTCAGGTTGCTGTTCCAACCCCGGTCAAGGCTTGATTCGTCAAGACCCGCTTACTGGAAATTGGAATATTTGGACAGACGTCAATGGCAATGGCTCCTACGATGGGAGCGGTGAAGACGGGGTGCGTCCATTGGGTGGCAATACTGTCGCCGTACCCGATCAGAAATTTACCGATTTGATCTGCCGTCCCTTTAAAGAAGTGAAGGACGCTGCCCGCAACTTTATCCGTCGCTTGGACTTCATCCGGGGTGACCGCGTGGCGTTGGTGACTTTTTCCCGCACAGGCAGAATCCTCGTTCCATCAATGGTGGGTTACACCGAGAACGACATCATGATGACCTCTGAGCAGCTTGCCATGACGACCCTCAATGAACAAATGGCCCCCTACTTTGACGCTATGCCTTGGGGTACCGGGAACGCCTTCTGGGATCGGAATAACCGCTGCCGTGAGTTGCTTGAACCTTATTGGGATTATGACCCCGCTACCGGAACGGTGGATGGGTTTGTCAGTAGTGTGTATGCACCCCAATCGGTCTATCCTCTTGGATCCCCCGTCAATACTTCATTGGTGCGTGAATGGGCCTATGAAAGTATCGCGCCTTGTCCCGATACCAATACCGGATCGGGGATCTTTGCGGCCAATAATGCCTTAACGAACGTCGAGACGATTCGTAAGGACGCGGTGTGGGTCATCATTCTGTTGAGCGACGGTGGGGCGAACGTGACCGATAGCCCGTCTGGTTCGGCCACTTTGAGCCTACCCACCTATGGTGCGGCGGGTTTCTGCCCATGGCGGACGTTCTGCAATGGGGTCCCGTCCAATAACGCCTATGACGTACACCCAGAATGCCCGGCTGGGAATACCGATGTAACTTCGCCGTTCTGTAATGACAACACTCCCTTGACGCGGCATTTCTGTTTGCAATGGACGAATGACCCGGCGACGAATGGTTCACCCCAAGTGGGCAATCCTGAATGCACCCAGTCGGGCAATTACGACGCGGACGATTATGCGCGTGACTGGGCCGACTATGCCGGGTTGCAGGAAGTACGACCGGGGGTTGAAGGTAACTTTGTCGCAATCTTCACCATTGGGTTTAGTAACCAAGTCGTCACCTCACCCGTAGCGGGGCCGCTATTGCATTACATCGCGGATGCTGGCGACAATGGATTCATTGATGACGATATTCAGCAAGACCTGCGGGACGACGGGTTCATCAACAGCAGTATTTCGCCCGGAGATCGTGGCCCATGTCAGGGGATTACGGATTATAGAACGTGGTGCGGTCAATATTTTTATGCCGATAACCTGCAATCTTTGGATGCGGTGTTTGAAGCAATCGCCAGTCGGTTGTTCACTCGTATTTCACGTTAATGTGGATGTGGGTGGAGCGAGAAGGGAGCATGGTTAAACCATGAATTCGAGTAAACAGGTAACCCGAGTTAAAACAGTGCCACGACGAGGCCGACGTGGACAGACAATGGCAGAATTTGCTTTAACCCTGCCAATTGTCTTGATTCTGACGTTTGGTGTCATTGAGTTTGCGCGGCTTTTCCAAGCATGGGTAACGCTGCAAAACTCCGCTCGTGCTGCCGTGCGTTATGGCGTCACCGGACAATGGGACCCGGAAAGCGTCCAAGACCACGTGCCCGGAGCGCCCAGTGGCCCAGTGGATGAGACCGTTTTGGATTATTTAGTACCCTGTACCGCAGGGTATGACACCATTTTTATAGACCACTGGGGCATTGACTGTGACCCCCAAGATGACGAGCATCAGGGGTTGCGCAAAGACCTAGCCCGTTTGCCTTCGATTGTAGATCGGGCCAGAGTCGGCGCTTCTGGTATAAATCTGCGCGACGGCGATAACATTGTGGGTTTGATGTCCCCCGGTGGCCCGGTCAACAGCAGCAATAACGGGGACGAAGATAGACCAAGTTGGTTTCATGTTTGGATTTGTAGTTCACGCCCAACTATTATTACAGAACCGTACAATCCAGCCAATCCAACTTATATAAAATCGGGGCCACGTTATCAACCCAGTGCTGATCGTCGTGATCGTCTATGCACGGTACGTGAATCCCAGACCCCACCCGGTTATGGCCCTGCTCCCAATGTCACCAACCAATATGACGCAGGTGGCCCCGGTGATATTTTGGAAGTCGTGGTGCATTACAATGCCCCGCTGATTACCCCCATGGCGGCTTTGTTGGGATGGACGGATTTGGGCGATTATGTCTATATGACGGCCCAACGTGTCGGGGTAAACGAATCGTTCCGTGCGGTGCGTGCGGTCAACTTGCCGCCCCAACTGCAACTGCCGACGTTTACACCTTCGGATACGCCATTTCCAACCAATACCCCAATACCATCGGCATCAGCGACCTTTACGTTGCAACCCAGCCCTACCGGAACGGCGACCTCTAGCGCGACAGCTACCGCCACTTCGACACCCGACTGCACCCGTTTGAGCATCGTTGCCAATAGCGTGATTGTCGGGACGAACAATGTCACGGTACAGGTTCAAAACACTGACCCGGCCCCGTGGTACATTTCGCAGGCGACCATTCACTGGCGTCAATGGGTCAGCGGCAGCATGATCTTAGCGGCGACGGGTATCTCTAGCCCGCTGCGTACCGATCACTGGACGGGTACCCAATTGGGTAGTGGTGTTCCCAACGGCTATGGCGATACCATCCTAAATTCCAGTACACCGGGGTGGAATAACAACAACTACCTCCGCCAGTTCGCGGGTAATTCGACGACGACGTGGCGTATCCGCTTCACGAATGGACCAAACCCGTTGTCGGCACATTACAACGCCAACAGCTTCTATGGATCGAGACTGCGTTTTGAAGGTGGCACGGGCAACATCTGCGAGATACCCTTCCCCGGTCAAGCCCCGTCCGCTACACCGAATGCGACGGCTACCAGCACACCTATCCCGAACTGCTCGGACTTCACGGTACGCTTCGAACGCTTTGACCCGTCGGGTGTGGTTGTCTTCCGCGTCCAAAACGTTGGGCCAAACACGGCTACCATCAACGGGTTTAGCATCAACTGGCGTGTTCTCGCTGGTTTGTCTGGCAGTATGCATATCCAGCAAATTCAAGTCGGAGGTGCCTCGTTTGGCGATCCGCTGAACGTAATCATGTGGTTAACCGGTTCGCCACGCGACTATACACCCGCCACGACCTATATGCCGAATCCGCCCGGTACACCGCGCGAAGGCGTGTGGCAGCGTGCGCCAATGGTCAATGCTGGCTCAACGACCTTTATGTGGGTGGACTTTGACGGTCTCGGTGGTGTGCAATCACTGAACTACTATGGTGCGGCTGGCTCGGACTTCAACAACTCGGCGCTCTACTTTGAAGGCTGCCCGGCTGTCATAGTGCCGCCGCTGCCAACCCCGACGCCGACCTATACGCCGACCAATACGCCGACGCCGACCCAGACCCGGACGCCATCGAATACGCCGACGCGGACAAATACGCCGCCAGCGACTAACACACGGACGAACACGCCGACCCGGACGCCGACGCCGACTGGCCCAACGCCGACCTTTACACGGACGAATACCCGGACGGCCACCAATACGGCCACCAATACGCGGACGCCGTCCAATACGCCGACGAGAACACCAACTCGGCCCACCAATACACCGACCCTAGTGGTGCCCTCCAATACGCCGACCCGGACACCTACACCGCGTCCGCCCACCTCAACCCCAACCCAGCCACCACCACCGACGGTCTGCGTGGACTGCGCATAACCAAAATCACAATAGGGTGACCGACAAAAAAGTCACCCTCCCTTCTCCATCAACCAAAATGCCCCAGAAAATCTTCTAGGGCATTTTATTTTTTGTATATCAAATTTAATATTCAAGCCCCTCGCCACATTGGAGAGGGGTTGGGGGTGAGGTTGGTCTTTCCTGAATGCCGTCCTACTGATTTTCGGATTTTTCGCGGGCTTCGATTTCCATTTGGGCCAATTGACGGCGCAAAATCTTCCCCACTGTCGTCTTGGGCAGTTCTTTCACAAACTCAATGCGCGTCGGTACTTCATACCGGGCAAGGCGCTCGCCAGCAAACGCGATGAGTTCCTTATCGGTGGCTTGCATATCGGGTTTCAGCACTACCCACGCCTTGAGCGCTTCCTGACCCACTTTATCAGGATCAGGATGGGGCACTGCCGCTACACCAACTTCCAATACCGCTGGATGTTCGTTCAGTACATCTTCAACATTGCGCGGATAGACATTAAACCCGCCAATCAGCGCCATATCTTTCTTGCGGTCTACGATATAAAAATAGCCATCCTCGTCCATACGGGCAATGTCCCCTGTATACAGCCAGCGTTTACCATTTTTGTCCGTGCGGATGACATTGGTGGTTTCGGTAGGCATGTTGTGATAGCCGACCATGATTTGTGGCCCTGCCATGCACAACTCGCCCGGTTCGCCCACAGGCATCTCTGTTTCACCATCTTCTAGGCTGACAATTTTCATTTCCATGTCGGGTAGCGGCAAACCAATCGAGCCGATCCGATTTTCGCCCCGTAATGGATTGACATGAGTCGCGGTGGGGGCTTCGCTCATGCCAAACCCCTCAGCAATGACCCCACCGGAAAGTTCCTCAAAACGCCGTTTGGTCGCAGGGGGCAGGGGAGCCGAACCACTGATACAGGCCCGAATAGATTTAAGGCTGACCTCACCCGCGATCACTTTGGGATGGTTGTTGATGGAGTTGTAGAGGGCCGGTACGCCCATAAATTGGGTGGGTTTATAGCGGTTAATGCAGTCCAACACCTCATCAATTTCGCGGGCATTCGGCACAAGCACCATCAAGCCGCCCATATAGACGCAGAAACTCAACACGGCGACCATGCCAAAGACATGGAACATCGGGATGGCTGCCAATGAAATTTCCTCTTGACTCGGCCCATCCCCCACAAGCCATGCGTTGCACATGAGGGTGTTGGCGACTAATGCCTGATGGGTTGCCATTGCAGCTTTGGCTACCCCTGTTGTCCCACCCGTGTACTGAAAAATCGCAGTGTCGCTGGCTTTGACCTCAACGTTGGGGCGCTTGCCTGCGTTTTTGGTCAAAATGGCTTGGAACCAATCGTCATTGGGTTGAAGCTGCTCCACCCGATGGCCTGTTTTCTTCTCTTTGGCAATGGTAAACAGCGTCTTGGCCGGGCCGGGCAGATATTCTTTGATGTTGGTCACAATGATGTTTTTGACATCGGTCTCAGCTTGAATTTGTTTCAACATCGGGTAAAACAAAGTCAGCGAAATCGCCACCTTCGCGCCGCTGTCTTTCAATTGTTCCGCCATCCGTTTGGGGGGATAGGTTGGATTAGTCGCCGCAACCACCCCGCCTGCCTTGAGGATGGCATAGAAACTAATCACAAATTGGACGCAGTTCGGCATGATAATCGCTACCCGATCCCCTTTTTGTAGGCCCATTTCTACCAGCCCTTGCGCCAACGCATCCGAAAGGGCATCGGCCTGCTGATAGGACAAGGTGGAATTGATACGACCCACCACTGGCAAATGGGCCGAAGTCAGCGTGATGGGGTTGTTGGGGAATTTCTTGGCACTCTGGCGCAGAAATTCATGCAGCGGGTGCTCGGGATAGGGGGCAAGCGAAGAGGGTACTTTCTCATCGTAGTGTTTTGTCCACGGGCGGTCAGTATACGTCACCATAATTTTTATACTCCTAAACTAATGTTATTTTTTAACAAGCGATGATTTCATGAAAGGTTTGGGTTCGGCGACCAGCGCTCCACCCAATCTTCGGGGATGCGGGTCACTTTGCCATCTTGGGTAATGCAGATATGGCGGGTCACACCCGTGACGTGCATGGTGCCATCAGCGGGGTTGAAAATTTCATAACCAAACACGATGCGGCGGCTTTTGACTTCCTCAACCCACACCCGCACAGTGACTTGCTGCCCATAAAGCGCTGGTGATAGATAACGTAGATTGACCTCGCTAACGGCCAAAAAGAAACCCGCCTTTTCAAAATCGGCATAATTCGCTCCAATTGCCCGGGAATAGGCGCTGCGGCCTTCTTCGCAATAGGCCAAGTAGTTGGCATGATGGACAATCCGCATGGCGTCGGTTTCAAAATAGCGTACATAAAAGGTGATTTCATGAAAACGATGGTTGGGCGGTGGTGGCAAAATTGATCTCTCCCAGTGGTTGAATTAAAGTGCATTTTCAGCAGCAAGTATATCGCGCAGCAAATCTCGGCGGGCAGTTCCCCCCAACATTTCGAGTTTTCGCACGCCGAGGGGGTCAATTTCTTCGCGCAATAGGCGGATTTCTTCGTCGGTGGGGACGGGTGTCTCATGTACATCCGGCGCGATTTCCAATTCAAAGCCCGTCTTCTTTTGGATGCGTTCAATGCTTTCACCGGGGTGATAGGTGAGCAGGCGCATTCGCCTATTGGCCCAGTCAAACTGACCTAAATCGCTAATCAGATACCGCGCTCCCTGTCCCCGCCGCCGTTCTGCCGTATGCCCCAAGCCGCTGATAAAGTCGAGTTTTTCCACAAAGGTCACACGAGAATGGCGCGGCACATACAGGTAAATCTGATCGGAAAAGACGGTGACATCTGGGATACCACCTGTGCCGGGGAGCCGCATTCGTGGATGGGTATAGTCCTCCCCAAAGGCCACATTATTAAAATTACCCACCCTATCTACCTGTGCCGGGCGAAAATATTCTTTCATATGCAGCGAGGGCAAAACATCCGCCACTGCCGATACAAACCCAACATTCATGACCGATTTGCCCAACCAGAGTGCTTCAATCGTGGCGACACCCAGCGGGGCAGATTCAAAACAAATGCCTTGTCCAATCGCCGAACCATAGGCCACGTTGGGTGCATGGGTTTTGGAAGCCAATATATAACCCGCCACCACTAATGGGGTTGCCAAGCCCTGTGCCAATAAATCACCATCCTGAATTTGGCGCGAAATACAAACCGAAATCAGTTCGTCAACAGTGTAGGCGGTGAACATGGCAATAAATTCTCCCAAACCGAGATTTGATTTTTTAAGTATAGCCTTGAAAAGTTGGGGAAAGCAAAAAATGAGGGGCAGCTTAAAGCAAATCTCATTTCAGTTGATACGTGAACCTAAGTTCAGCACAGCGGCTTTAGCCCCGTGTGATAATGGCTCAAACAAAGTGAGATATGCTACCACCGCCCTGACGGAAACTAGCCCTGTGTCACAATCCATGCCAGCCAATCGGCGGTCAATTCTTCAAACGATTTATCCAAAATGTCTTGGCAGGCCTCCTCTAACGTTTTTTCGACGGCCATGCTCTTGACCCATTCATTCCGCTTCGCTTGACCATAGGTGGCATCAATATAATAAACAAATGTTCCGGCCTGAAGACCAGCGGCGTAATCTTGGGCTGAAGGCTCAATCTCCCACCCGGCCATCGCTTCCCAGTCTTGCATTTGCGGGGCATCTGCATCAGGCTCGACCCCCTCTGTTGTGCCTAGCACGATTCCGGCCATTTCTGAAAGCTGATTGTTGCGGCGCGGTACGGTCATAAACTCTTTCATCACGAGCATTTGCGCTGTGCCTTCGACCACCCACTGCGGATAATTTCCGATGGTGTCGCCTGCCAATTGATAGAGCAGGCGGTAGACTAACTGACCCGCTATGACCTCATCATCGGGGGGCAGTTCGGTATTCACATCTTGCGAAAAGCGCAATGCTTCGGCGGGGCGATTCCAGACCCATAAGACATGTAAATAGGTGATGTCCACCATTGAACGCAGCGCATCCGGATATTCGTACACCTTGAGATTTAGTGCTTCAGTCGGTTCAATGTCCAATTCACGGCTGACGATGGTATAGATACCGGGGATATTTTCCGCCAAAACAGTCGCGGCTTTGCTAGTCCCTGTGATTGGGCCATAGTCGGGCAGATAGTAGATGCGGATTTTTTCGGTGCCGTCACTGGGCTGATCGGCTGTCCAATCGCTTCCATTGCGATGGAGGTTAATCACTTGCCATGCCTCCCCTGCAAACAACCAGCGTGTACTGTCAGCCGACTCCCGATAAAAATGGACGGTAATGGTCGAGCCACCGGAACCCATATCGCTGACTTCGGCCTCACCCGATCCGCGCCATTTAACGGACATCCGCGCAAACGATTCCTCTTCGCTCGGGGCGCTGATCGAACTGAGGGTGATGTCAAATGAATGGGGTGGTTGTTTGGCCCACGCCTCCGCCCAACGCCGCTGCTCGGTGGTGAACAGCGGATCACCCGGCCAAATATTTTCCATGTATTTGTCCACATCCCCAGCGACAATGGCGAGTTCCATCTGCGCGGTGGTCAGGGCCAGTTCGCTTTCAACATCGGGCAGAGGGGTGGGTGTTTCTCGACTGCGCGGTGTGTTGGTTGGGTTGGCAAAGGCGGTTTGGGCAAGGGCAGCACGGTCAAGATTGGGGGTCGCGGTTGGCTCGGTGTCCCCATCATCTTTACAAGCGCTTAAAATCAACAGGCCGAATAATAGAAGACTCAGAGCAAAAGACATTTTTTTGAGAAGCATTACACCGTCTCCCAAATGGCAGCGTGGTCACTATATTTCTACTAGCCCAAAGCCCGCAAAAGGTTCAGTTTTAGAGCAGCCGCTTGCTTAGAATAGTCGCTCGACACCGACAACAACCAGCATCGGGCATAGCACGCAAAAATAGATGAAATGCAGGAAGATGGCAAACATCAGCAGTGTGCGCCCAAACGCCCGGGTAGCATAGTGTTTTTGGCGTTGATAGTAGAGGCCGATCAGTAGTCCCGTCATCGGCAGTGTGGAGATGATGACGATAAAGACCGTCGCAAAGGGGCCAAGCCCCACCTGCTGCAATGTAAGGTTTTCTACTACACGCGGCGGTGGGGATTTGCGACGGACAGGCAGCCGAGATTGCGTTTGATTAGACATAAGATATGCCTATCGTTTAAAGCTCCAAATAATCACGCAGGGGGCGGCTACGATTGGGATGGCGCAATTTACGCAGAGCTTTAGCTTCAATTTGACGGATGCGTTCACGGGTAACACCAAAATGCTGCCCGACTTCTTCAAGCGTGTGTTCTTTGCCATCTTTGAGGCCAAAACGCAGTTCCAGCACTTCCCGCTCACGTTCATTCAACACCGACAGGGCGCTGCGAATTTGCTCTTTCAGCAGTTGGCGGGCGGCAGCCTCCACCGGGCTAATCATCTTGTCGTCTTCGATGAAATCTCCTAGTTGGCTCGAATCCTCTTGACCAACGGGCATTTCCAACGACATTGGTTCTTGCGAAATCCGCATAATCCGCCGGACTTTACTGGCAGCCCGCAGCAGTTTGCGTTTCATGGTAGGGTCGAGTTTTTCATCATTTTTCCATGCTTCCCGCACCTGCTCGGTTTCTTCAGGCGTCAGGAAGCCAATTTCAACCGCCAATTGTTCAATCGTCGGGTCAGTGCCGAGTTCTTGAATCAATTTGCGCTGAATACGCATCAGGCGGTTAATGGTTTCAACCATATGCACCGGGATGCGGATGGTACGCGCTTGGTCGGCGATGGCACGGCTGATAGCTTGGCGAATCCACCATGTCGCATAGGTGCTGAATTTAAAACCTTTGGTGTGGTCAAATTTTTCCACCGCCCGCAGCAGACCGATATTGCCTTCTTGGATGAGGTCAAGGAAACTGATACCACGCCCCATATAGCGTTTTGCCATGCTGACGACCAAACGCAGATTGGCACGGGTCAACACTTCAGCAGCTTCATTGCCCCGGAACACTGCACTGGCAAATTCATCGCGCACGCGGCTGGCATAATAATCTGGCCGACGCTCTACCCACGCGCTAAACGCATCGGCAGTCGGGGGTTCACCCGTTTGGCGATAGGCCCGTAACAATTCCTGTTGAATTTCGGGTGGGATGAGATAGAGGGCATGGAACACTTCAAACAGCGACTGTGCCAATCCTGTCCATTTTTCGTCACGTCCCCAAGGCCCCTGCGCCATCAAATATTCGCGGACATAGGAGGGCAAGTCTACGTCCCAGTTTTCACGTAATTGAAGGGTCTCCGCAGCTACTAGTTCAAAATCGGGCAGGTCGAGTTTATGGGTAGCGACCAGCTTTTCGAGCTTGGCCCAATTGGTGAGGATGTGCAGATATAGCGTATTCACGACGGTCAGCGGGTCAGTTTGACCTTCTTTGGTCAGAGTATCTACCAACCTATTGAGGAACATGACGGCAGTAATTTGCACGGAGAGCCATGTTTCGCGGTTGGAGTCGAGCAGTTCCACCTGCCCGATTTCTTTGAGATACATCCGCACCGGGTCATCCGCCAGCGCCAGCAAATCGTTATCGCTCTCATCGGCGGTGTCAAACCCAACGTCATCAAGATCAAAATCGTCAAAATCTAGCTCTTCGTCATCGCCCCCCAATTCGCCCGCAATGCCCAGTTCAGAAAGGGTATCATCAAGGTCGTCAAGGTCTTCTTCTTCAAAATCCTCTTCGACCAAAACAGGCTCATCATCGAGGGCGTCTTCACCTTCAATTTCTTCGACAGCCGCCATTTCAGTGGTGCCGTCTTGTGCTTCAAATTCTTCCGCGTCCGATACCACAGTAATCCCTTCCAATCGCTTCAAAAATGCCTGTGCTTCCTCGCTGGCGAGATCGCCAAAGACAGCCATAATCTCGGATTCAGTAAGCTGTCCGGCTTGTTGTCCTTTGGTAGCCAGCGCTTCTACCAGATGGGCTGGCGCTGTTGAGGTGGTCTTTGGTCGAGAACTCACTCGTTTGGTCATATCGCTTAATTTTCTTGCCGTTGATGCACTAACTCATGACGGGCGCGTTCCAATAAATGTATGGCGAGACTATGGGTCTTGATGGTTGAATAATCTACCACGAGGGCACCCTCGCCGTCTAATTGAGCCTCACGCTCAAAAAAGTAGAAATCACTCATCTCACGTTTTAGCCTTTGTTGTCTTAGTTCATAAATACTTCTGATCAGGTCAGTTACATATTCGTCAGATTCTTTGCTAAATTTGCGAACTTGCTTTTTAGCATCGTGCAGATCTGTTCGATTTCGACGAGATATACGATGTTCGAAAGCTTCAAGTGGAAGTCGTTGAATTTCTTGTGCCAACTCTACAAGTTCTGACGGAATTTGTTCCATAATAAATTCGAGCGGATCATAATCATATTGATCGAGAGCTTCATTAATCAATCGGAATAGGGCGCGATAATCCTCGCGGCTGAAATCATCTTGGTTTAGCGGAAGTAGGGCCGCTGATGCACGTTCTTCTTGGGCAGCCAATTCGCGCAGTCTACGATTGACCTGAAACAGGCGGTCAGGGGCGTGCAACAACAATGATAGACAGTAGCGTTCGAGCGCCGCACCGGGTTGGCTGGTGTGCCCGTTGCGCCGCTGCATAGTATTACCGTTTGCCGCACCTTTAGGTTGTGGACGATGGGCGGGTAGCGGTTTGGCGGCAGGCTTCATTACACCTGCCGAATGTACCCAATTCAGCAAATCGCGTTCGGGAATGTGTAATCGCACGGCTAGACGCTGCACATTGTCATTGCGCTGCAAATCGCTTTCCGTCGCCGTCAGCAAGGGCAATAGTTCATGGGCCAACCGCTGACGCTCGTGAATATCGGCGTGCGGGCTAAGACCGCGTGTGCCCATTTCAATCACATAATCTACCAGCGGTTTGGCCTGATTGACCACTTCCGGCCATTGTTCAGGATTGGCCCGAATAAAGTCATCCGGGTCTTTGCCGCTGGGCAGTTGTAACACCCGTATATCCAATTGGAGTTTACCCGCCTGCGACATCATACCCCGCGCATCCAACCCCTGCGATCCGTTATCGGCTCCTGCTTCAACCAAGCTATCACGGGTCACTTTGAGGCCGCGCATGGTGGCATTCACCCCGGCAGCGTCTGAATCGAGGGCCAAAATCAGCCGATGAGCATATTTTGCCACCAGTTGCACCTGCGTAGGAGTCAAAGCTGTCCCCATTTGGGCAACGACATTGGTATACCCCGCTTGATGGGCCTGAATGACATCCATATAGCCTTCAACGATCACCACTGTTTCGCTTTCACGGATGGCACGGCGGGCCAGATCAAGCCCATAGAGCAGGGTGCTTTTATCAAATAATGGCCCCTGTGGCGAATTCAGATATTTCGGCTGCTGGTCATCCGCCAGAGCGCGTGCCCCAAAACCAAGTGTGCGACCCCGCCCATCCCGAATGGGGATCATGAGGCGGTGGCGGAAACGATCATAGACGCGGCCATTGTCATTACGAATGGCAAGCCCTGCCTCTACCAATTCCTCTTCCCGATAGCCTTCTAATCGGAAATGATTTAGGGCGAAATGCCAGTTATCCGGCACGTAGCCGATGTTAAATTGGCGTATGGTCGTTTCGTTTAAGCCGCGCCGCGCAACATAGGCCCGCACCGACTCGGCTTCCGGCGATTCCAGAAGATACTGGGTAAAATATTGGGCTGCCGCATCCAGCAGCGCCAAGAGACGGTCTTCAGTGTTTTGCCGGGTGGTCTCTTCGGGGGTTTGTGGACGAAGCTCAATCCCGGCTTTTTCGGCGAGGGCACGCAGCGTTTCGGCAAAATCCCACCCCTCGGCTTTCATCACAAAGCTGAAGAGGTCGCCGCCTTCGCTGCACGCGCCGAAACAGCGCCACGTCTGACGGTCTGGAAAGACGACAAACGAAGGGGTCTTTTCCCCATGAAAGGGGCAAAGCGCCTTATAATTGCGCCCCGCTTTTTTAAGGGGGGTATACGCCGCCACGATGTCTACAATATCGAGTCGGGCTTTGATGTCGTCAATTACGGACATACCAGTTAAAACCTTTTGACCGGGATGGTATTTTGTGTTGGCATTATATGTTTGTTCTAGTCTTAGCGCAAGCGAAGGCTCTAAAAATTTAGGCAATCTTCATGTCGTAAGGCACTTGGCAGAACCTCGAATTCGGTTCAAAATTAGAGTTGAAAATATGCAATTTTGCGCCTTGTGCTATTTTGATGGGGTGAAAGAATGACGATGACCGATGAAACCGTGCTAGTCCCAACTGATGAGGATATTTTAGAATCGCTCCATGCCCTCGTCCGCTCAAACGATCAAATCCGTGTGTCACGGAATGATTTCACTTATACAGTGGTCAATGGGGTGGTGAAATTGGTGGGCCATGTGAGAACCCCAATTGTGCGGCGGATGTTTAAAGACAGCGTGCTGCAATTGGCGGGCGTCAGTGCGGTAGATGATACGGCATTGTACGATGATGAAGCTGTTCTCCTAGCGGTAGGTAAGGTGCTGCCTGTTGGGGTTCGGGCACGTATCAATCACGGCGCGGTAGCCTTAAGCGGAACTTCGGCGGATGAAATCGTCGCCAACGTGGGTGAAATTCCGGGTGTCCGATTGGTCTCCTTTAGTTAAATCGTTCAATGCGAAAAAAATTACGCCTATCCCATGTCCCGACTAGTATTTTGGTGCTGGTTGGGATTCTACTTTTGCTGGTGGCCTGCGAACCCTTAGCCCCTGATGATCAGAGTCAACAGGTCATTGTGGTGACGGCAACCCCTTTGCCATCTCCCCGACCCAGTGCCACCCCACCCTTTGTTACGGCACTGCCGACCCGTGTCGAAGCAACCGTTACCCCTACGATTGCAACACGCCCGACGGTGAGCCTCCCCCCCTGTGAGGAAACCGAGGGGCGAGTGTTGGATGCTACCTTTACCAGTACCATCATGGAAAATGATGTGCCGTATCGCATGTATCTGCCCCCCTGCTTTTTCATTACGGGTCAACGCTATCCCTATGTCATTTTATTGCACGGCTCAACCTTCGATCAAACCCAATGGACAGATGGATTGGACGTGCAGACGGTCATGGATGAGCAGTTGGCGGATCCGCTGAATCCCCTGCCGCCGATGGTGTTGATTATGCCCTATGGCGATTGGCTGATGCAGGAAAATATCTTTGACGAAGGGGCGTCCTATGAAAATGTTATTTTGGACGAATTGATTCCAACCGTCGAAAGCCAATATTGCCTATGGTCAGATCGTGAAGGCCGAGCGATTGGCGGAATTTCGCGTGGTGGCTTTTGGTCGGTCAGCATCGCATTTCGGCATCAAGACTTGTTTTCGGCGGTAGGGGGCCATAGCCCCGTTTTTGATGCTGATCTTGCCCCGCCATTGTATGACCCACTGCAATTGGCCGAAACCATCCCGCCAACCACCCAACTGCGGATTTATTTGGATGTGACCCAATCGGACGTTGCCGAACCCAATGTGACGGCGGTCTCGAATATTTTGCGTTTAAATGGCGTCGAGCATACCTATGAAATTAGCCCGACGGGGGATCATGATAATGAGTATTGGGCGGGGCATGTCTTGGATTATCTGATGTTCTATGGTCAGGATTGGCCGCGTAATGCTGCCGAACTGCCGAGTTGTTTTTAGGAACATTAGATGTTGAACATACAGGAAGCTGACTATCAACTTCTCATTTTCACAGGGCCTGATCCTCTTGACTCTCAAGATGATAATGTGGATGTTGAGGTTGTTTTTCCAAATGGCGAACGATATATTGCAACATTCTTTACGCTCAAGAATTTGGAAACTATCATGAATCGCCATGCTAAAAGTGGTGAATGTAACAACGGTAAATATTTATGGGCCGCCGATATGGTCATTGTTCGTGAACTGACCACAGAAGCCATTTGGGAAACAGTGGCCTATATGATTCTTAACCAAGAGCTAGAATCTACCTTCTCACACACTAGAGACTCCAATGGATGAGGGATTGCCAAATGCCTGTACCACCTCAATTGCGTGAAAAGATTGAAAAGGGATTAGAAGCGATAAGGACTCACTCACTCCATCACTTCAATTGGCCTCATCGCCAAGAACTTTACCTAACATTTGGTTCTTATGATGACCCCAATGTTTTGAAGGCAAGGGGATGGCTGGCCGTTCTCGCGGCTCAATATATGTTTCCAATTCTTGAAGCCGCTGCAACAGAAATAGATGATTTGCTCCGCAGTATGCTGGAGGCATCCATTGGCTACTTGAACGGGGCGGTATCAGATGATGAAATTGCCAATATTGAGGATGAGGGCTATCACACCTTAGGTAACTGGGCTGATTTTGATGATCCCGGTTATTCACCTAGAGCCGATATTGCAGCGATGGCAGTGTATAAAGCAGTGGGTGAGGCACAAGGCAAAAGGCAAGCCCCATTCGAGTTTGCGAAAAAGTATAGTAAACACACGTCCGACGGTACTGTGTCAGGAGACATGTTTTCAGATAGCGACTGGGTAAGTATTGCGGGTGTTGGCGATACGGTGGGGTGTGCAGCATTGGCGTATGCAGCAACCGATGAAAATGTTTCAAGCTATAACTCCCAGAAATTGGAAGAGTTTTGGAAATGGTGGTTATTAGAAGCCATTCCTAAAGCGTGGCAATTAGCCGAAACATCACCAAATCAATCTACAGAGTAAATAGGTACATGAAAATCGTCAAAAAGGTTGTTTTAGTTACAGTTGTCATTCTAGTTCTAGGGTTTCCGTTCAAAACCCATGCCCGCCAAAACGGGGGTGGGGTGATTCAATTCGGTGAGACCATTGCAGCAGATTTGGCATCTGGTGAAACCGATAGCTGGACATTTACAGGTCGTATAGGGCAATTAGTCACGATTTCGATGGAGCGTTTCCCCGCCGACCAAGCCGATACCCTTGACCCCTTTATAGATTTGGTAGGACCAGATGGTACCCTGCTGGCCTCCGATGATGACAGTGGCCCCGGCAAAGACGCGCTGATTTTGGGCGTGATCCTGCCTGCTGATGGGGCCTACTCCATTCAATTAAGCAGTTTTGACGATTTCAGCCCCGGTATTTACCAGATCGCGCTGGCGGAAAATGTGCTGCCAGAGGGGTGTACCTCCCTGCAAGGCACGATGGTTCAAGTGGATCCTTGGTACAGCGCCATCGCCCGCGAAAATCTACGCTATCGGGTCTATTTACCCCCCTGTTATCAAACCAGCACCGTCAAATATCCCTATATGTTGCTAATGCACGGCTCAAATACGGACGATTCCCATTTTGACCGTTTAGAAATGGACGAGGCCCTTACCCGCGATATAGCGTTGGGTCGCTTGCCCCCAATGGCGCTGGTGTTGCCTTTTGGTGGCGTGATGGCGAACACCAATGTCTTTTGGATTGATGGATCATATGAATACGTCATTTTGAACGAACTCATGCCGCTGGTCGAAAGCACCTACTGTCTGCAAAATACGCCGGAAGGCCGGGCGATTGGTGGAATTTCGCGCGGCGGTTTCTGGGCCTATCTCATCGGGTTGCGCCACCCGGAACTCTTTACCGCCGTTGGTGGGCACAGCCCCTTTTTCGATTTATACCACGCGCCGGATACCCATAATCCACTGGCGCTTGCTCTCACCGTCGAATGGCCTGCCAATGCTCCCCGCCTCTATATGGATCGGGGCAAGGATGATTATGCTCAGGTCAATATTGATTTAATTGCCGAGCGCCTGACCGAACATGGCATTCCTTTTACCTATGTGCTGCACCCGACGGGCGAACACCGCGATGAATATTGGGGGGCGCATGTCGAAGAATATCTGATGTTTTATGCCGAGACATGGGACGCCAGCACCTATCCTCCCTGTGATTTACCCAATGGTGGATTGAATTAGAAAGAGTCGTTTGCATGAGAGTGTTTTATCGCTTTGCTATTTTCGCCTGTATATTGACGACCCTCTTGATTTTTGCGCCCTTTGCCGCCGCGCAAGATGATCTGAATTTATCGTTGAATAACCCCACTGCCGGAACGCTTACCGCAACCGTGCCGCAACAAACATGGCGTTTTCAGATCGGGCAGGCTCAAACCCTCAGCTTAGATGTGGCCCGCAGCACGGGTAATTCGGTGTTGATTGTGATTCTTAATCAGATGAACAATGCCGATACGCCGCTGCAACTCATCAAAGCGCGGGGCGATACCACAGGACGGGTCTACATTCCGCAACTCTATTTGGAGGCCGGAAATTATGCGTTGACAGTGACAGGAGATTTGGTGGCGGTAGGTGGTGAGACGGTTGATTATTATATTTTACTGGCGACGGTGGGCACCCCGGTTGGCCCAACCGCTAACGTGGCAACCTTTACGCCTAGCCCAACGGTGCATCGTACCGCTACGCCAATTCCCTCCAATAATGCGACCCAGATTGCTGAAGATGAGGTGGGTATATCCGGTTTTAAATTGATCGAATCGGGTGAGGCGCTTGAATTTGGTGAAATGCGCGAAGGGATATTTGAGCAAGAAGGCGACATTCATCAATTTACCTTCTTCGGCACGACGGACATGGTGGTGACGCTGAGTTTTAGCCGGATGGATGAAGAGGCCACCTTTGACCCCTATTTGCGTTTGCAAGCCCCCGATGGCACCATTATTGCCGAAGACGATGACATCGTACCCACCACGCTCGATTCAGTCATTAACAGTGTCATTTTGCCCGCCGATGGGACATATACTGTTTATGCCGGAAGCGCTACCGGATTTGGGGTAGGGAGCTATCTAATTGGGATTGGTATAGGCGTTACCGTCGCGGATGTCGAACGTGGTACGCTCGCGCCTGATTTCACGCAAACCGCCACCCTTGAATTTTATGGCGCACGAGATCGTTGGTTAATTGGCTTGCAAGCGGGAGATGTCGTCACCATTTATCTCAAGCGGGTAGACAATACCACGACCTTTGACCCGATGGTGGAATTAGTCGCACCGGGGGGCGAATCATTAGCCTTTGATGATGACAGTGGCGGCGATAACAACGCTTTGGTTACGGATCTGACGGTTACGGAAACTGGACTGTACAGCATTCATGTGGCTGGGTTTGGCAACAGTGAATTGGGGACATATGAACTGCGCTGGTCACGCGAGACCGCCACTCCACCAGCCTCCACTCCCTCACCAATTACGACCACTCGCCCATCCCCATCGCCCAGCGCGACGACACGCCTCTTGCCGAGTTCAACCCCGACCCCAACGACTTCTACCATGTCCCAACTCCCCAGCCCGCAGGCCACCCCGACATTGGTTAGCCCCACCGTGACGGTTTTTGCGACGGCTGCCGCTGTCTTACCACCAGCGGGGTCAGAACGGGGCAGTGTCAGCGAAGGTGGAGTTTTTGAACGCCAGATTGATATTCCTGCTGGCGATAGTCTATTGGTATTTGTTGAGGGCTATTGGAGTTTTGATGCGATTTTGGAGTTGGTTGATTCTTCGGGTGTCGTGATTGAAATGGTGGATGATGTTGGGTTCAACACCACCTTTGACCGCAACCCGCGTCTGACCGTTATTATTCCAGTCGAAGGGCGCTATGTATTGCGGGTCTACGGCTACGAAGGTAGTGCCGGAGAATTTAGCCTTAACTGGCGTGTACAATAGTGTTACTATAAATGCACCGTCCTTATCCATCAATGGAAATACACATCTCCTATGAAAACCCCATGTCGCCGCCTCACAGCATTCCTTAGTCTGCTGCTTATTGTTGGACTGTTGTCGTCATGGGTGGTTAGTGGTTCGCTTTATGCCCAAGATGGGATTCAGCTTGTCCCCAATCAAATTGTGACAGGGACGATTGATACCCCCGGTCAGGAAAACGAGTATTTCTATGATGGAACGGGCGGCACGGACATTGAAATCGAAGTGCAGGCCGCCGCTGGTTCTCAACTTGTGCCATCCGTCGCTATAGTGGACATTGATGGCAATATTTTGGCGTCTGAAGCCCGTTCTGGCGGTGCGGTGATTGCGATTACCCTGCCTGCCACCTCGACTTATCGGGTGCTAGTAGGCGGAAGTGGTGATTCAATAGGTGATTATCAATTGGAACTACGGGTTGAAGAGACCGCCACCAACACTCCCTCTGGCCCGGCCCAAATGCCCACCAGTACCTTAAATTTTCCCACACCGACACCAGAGGGCACATTTGCCCCTACGCGCATTCCCCCCGGCGTTAGCCGCACGGGTCGCCCGATTGAGCTAAACACCACGGTTGAGGGCTATTTAGCGGTAGGCCGCTGGGATGTATGGCAGTTTGATGCTGAAGCGGGTCAGGTCGTCACCATTGAATTGACCTCTACTGATTTTGACCCCTATTTGGAATTGTATGAGCCGTCCGACACCCCCGTGCCGTTTATCGCCGATGATGATGGCGGGCGCGGCACAAATTCCCTGATTTATAACACTCAACTCCTCGTGTCGGGGACGTATCAAATTTATGTTCATTCGTTTGAAGATTCCAGCAGCGGCGCGTATGCCCTATCGCTTTTTGAAGGTACAGGCACAGTCGTTTCGGTAGAAAACAGCACTCTCCTATCTTTTGGGGAGACCGTCATCGGCACCCTCACCACACCGGAAGCCGCCTATTATTTCGAAGGCACGGCGGGTCAGCAAGTCAGTCTATTTTTGACCTCCACCCAGTTTGATACCTACCTAGAACTACTCGATGCGGAAGGCACGTTGGTTGGGGAAAATGATGACGATGGGCGCACCACCAACTCAGCCCTCAATCTTGAACTCCCCGACGATGGAATATATTTTGTTCTGGTATCCGCCTATGAAACGCAGATTGCAGGCGAGTTTGAGTTAGAACTCTATCCACTCGATTCAATTGAATCCCCCGGTGGCGCTCTCGATATTGGGCAGACCGCCAAAGCACGCCTGTTGCCAAAAACCGCAGCAATCTGGACATTTCAAGCAACCGCAGGGCAAATCGTTAGCGTATCCGCCATGCCACAAAATCCCACCGAACAGTTGGATTTGTTTGTAGATTTGATGGATGCCGACGGACGGGTGTTGATTTCTGACGACGATTCCGGCTTGGGGTTAAGTCCACAAATTACCGATTATCCACTGCCCATCACTGGGGAATATGCGGTGCGTGTACGTGAAGCCTCGGCCACGATTGGTGGACGCTATCTATTGGCGCTCGCGGAGGGCCGGGTCTATTTTTCGCCATTGGGGGTGCCCGCCGAGGTTGTCGTTTTGCAGGATGGCACGGCGTGGACGGCTGGGGCTATGGATGACACCATCCAGACCTATGCCCTGTGGGTAATTCCCGTGATCGAAGGCCAAGCATTGAATATCCAAACATTGACCGCCGTTGAGGGCAGCAATTTCCCCGGCGACTTTGAAATGCGCCTATTTGATACTGACTGGGACTTGGCTGCGGAATCAGTGAATGGAGTCTTGGATTTGCAGCGGATTCAACCCCCCAGCGATTATTTGCTGTTAGTCCATTTTCGTGGGATTGGTGAACAGCCCTATCAATTGGTATTCACCACATCCCAATAAGTAATTGAGGTACAACAATGGAAGAACGTATTCAAAAACTCATCGCGCAGGCGGGCATCGCATCACGCCGTGCTGCCGAAGAAATGATTATACAGGGGCGGGTGTCGGTCAACGGCACGGTTGCCACACTTGGTCAAAAGGCCGACCCCGAAACGGATGTCATCAAAGTGGACGGCAAAGCCCTGCCCCGACCCGAAAAACATCGTTATATCATCGTACACAAACCGCGTGGGTATATTTCCTCCACCGTCGAAGATGAGCAGATTTATGTGCCGACTGTGTTGGAACTGGTCAACAGTGATGTGCGCCTCTACCCGGTAGGGCGTTTGGATGTCAACAGCGAAGGGCTGGTACTGCTCACCAATGATGGCGACCTCACCAATCGGCTGACCCATCCGCGTTATGGACACGAAAAAACCTATAAGGTGCTGCTCGAAGGCTATGTCAATGATGAAAAACTCAATCGCTGGCGCAGTGGCCTGACCCTGCCCGATGGTTTCCGCACAGGCCCTGCCAAAGTGATTCTATTGGAAGGGTCACGCGATGGCACATGGGTGCGCGTCGTCTTGCGCGAAGGCCATAAACGCCAGATTCGTGAAATTGCTGATTTGTTGGGCCACCCCGTCAAACGTATCATTCGCACGCATATTGGTTCATTGGCGCTTGGTGATCTACCCCCCGGCAAATGGCGCGAACTGACACATGATGAAGTCAAGGCTCTGCGCGATAATGCGGGAATTGGCAAACAGCGCCGTCCCAATCAACAAAGATCATCCGCCGCCAAACCGGAAGGTCAATCTCCCTCGCGCCGTTCTTCAACTGGAGGCCGACCCGCCTCACGCCGTGGGAGTCGTCATGCCCCCCGCCGTCCACGCCGCGACGAATAGATCAGGAAGAGTATGAGTACCGACGTATCCGTATCTCCCCCAACCGATATTGTTCAGCAGCAGGCCCACTATGGCTGGCGACGCAAATTGATGCGCGATTGGCTGCTCCGTCCAATCGGCTTTCGTGTGATTGTGCGCCCGACCATCTCTGGGACAGAATATGTTCCCGCCAGCGGCCCGACCCTGCTGGTCATGAACCATATCGGTTTTCCTGATCCGGTAGTGGTGACGGGGGCGGTTACGTCGCGCTATGTCATTCCGATGTCGAAAATCGAAAATTTCAATTCGCCCTTCATTGGCTTCCTTGCGCGAGCATGGGGAGCATATCCAGTAGATCGGGATAAAGTGGATCGGCAGGCGCTAGAAAATACAATCGCCTTATTGAAAGCAGGCTATTGTATTTTGATTGCCCCGGAAGGTACACGCCAACCCGCCATGATTGAAGCCAAAGAGGGGTTCACCTATGTCGCCGTCAAATCTGGCGCGACGATTGTGCCGATTGGCTTGGAGGGCACACATCTGGTCGGCGGCAATATGAAACGGCTGCGGCGTACCCCGATTGAAATTCGTTTTGGGCCAGCCTTCCGCTTTAAAACAGGGGAGCGTTCGCATGTGCCGCGTCCTGAAATGCGCCAGATGACCCAAGAGGCCATGTATCAATTGGCGCAGTTGGTCAACCCCGAACGGCGCGGTTTTTATGCCGATTTATCGGAGGCCACGACGGAAACATTGGAATTTGTGACCCCGTAGCCGTGAACGTTACTCATAAACGATAGGGACGAGAATCGAAGCCCACCCCAAATTGATTAACACTAGCTTGCCATCAGCACTGATACTCTCAATGCTGAACTGTTCGCCGTCCACCCAATCTTGTAGGTTTTCAAAACCAGCAATCGAGGGCAGATGCAATACCTCAAGCGGTTCGGAATTACCCACTTCATACAGGATAAGATTCCATGCCCCGCGCTCCAATGCCACAAGATACTGGCTGTCGGGAAGCCAAAACGGTTCGGTGGAGGCTGCTGCGATGGAACTCATCACTTCCAATGTTTCAAAGTCCCATATTTGCCAAGCCCTACTGTCGTCACAATATACAACTAAATAATGACTATCTGGACTAAAATTGCTGGGTTCGCAGACATCTCTGGGGAATGTTTCGTCCAAAATATATTGATTATCTGCTTGACGATGCCAAATCCCAATTTCTGTCGTTGCATCGTCAACTCTGTAGTTCAATTCCCCCAAGATAATTTCTGCATCAGGAGAAATGATGACGTCCCCCTTGTACTCAGTGTTTTCATATGAAGTACAAGTTTCCAAAAACGGCGTGCAGACTCCAAAAATGGATCGTTGATCTCCATTTTCCCAAAAAAATAACCAATCCATATCAAGATTTTCTAATATGACATATTGGCCTATATTGTCACGAGGTTTTTTTTCCACACGATTCGCATTGATTTCCCAAACAATGGCTTCGGTTGATGTAAGAGTTGCTATTACTTTTCCATCTCCTGTCCAAGCCCAACTCAAAAAGTTCCCGCTAAAAGGTATAGAAGTGGCTATTTGCAGACTAGGTAGGTCTAAAAGCTGTAGTTCGTCCCCTGTTCTAAAAATCACCTGATTCCCGTCAGGTGAGAAAAGGGCCTTTCTATAATAATCATTTGTGGCTTCTCTTGTTGCGGTTGAGATTGCTTCAGGTTCTATAACTATGGCATTTCCCTCAAATTCTTGAACATCCCACAGATGAAGGTTGGCCCAATCCTCGTGCCCATTCATGAAATCCCCATTTTTGAAAGGAACGCCATACCCAAAGACATAGTTACTATTTGCGGATAGACGTGCTTCCAAAAACTCATTCTCTGATCTGTAGAGAATAATCCCACTGCCAAAGTGAGGCACGGAGAAATCAGGACTTGCCTTAGAAATGCCGTTTGGCTTACTGAATATTGGGATAACTACCATGAACATTGCTAAAAGGCTTAGGGAGGCTTTTTGTCGAAGCAAGATGTTTTACCTTTTACGACTATTGATATTAATCCCTATCTGAAGGTTATTGTACCGTTTTCACCGACGACTGGGCTGAGACTATCCGTAAAAAGGTCAGTATCGCCAAAATCAATGCTCGGCAGACTGCTGAAATCTATTCCTGTTACAGTGTCTTCACGAATCCACCCGTATCTATATTGACCATTCCCCATATCAACCGCAATATATAACCAGCGTCTAGTGACTTGACGATCATCTGTATACTCAACTGGTGTCCGCCCAAGAAAAGTGACGTTTTGACCACTGAGGTTCATAACAACGTTTTCTTCCCCAAATAAAATCACTCCATCGCTTATTTGAGACAGATTGCTTGGAGAATTATAACGCACGGCGATTCCCGATAATGTGGTCTGCTGTAAATCAGTTGTTCCAAATGCGGAGGCAACATTTTCAGGTGGTGTCCCATAAAGAATAGCACTGTTGATAGAGCGTCCGAGCCATAGGCGGGTCTCATCGCTTAAAGGAATAGCAGGGTAGCTGAAGGGAGCAGTACCCATTTCTGGTGTAGTCCGATAGGCATCTAAGGGGAGCAGATTTGTCAAATTCATGATAAAGTCTGCTACATATTCCACAAATTCGGGATTAGGATTTTCTCGAAGAATTGATGAATTACTCAAGGCACTGGTAATTAATTCACGAACTTCAAGTACGGTGAGAGGTGAGCCGTATACATTACCCAAACCGGAACGTGTGAGAAAAATATGCCCTAGCTCATGGGCAAAGTTTGTGGAAGTCAAAGAGGTACTCCCAGTATAATTGGGTATCCGGGAAGTGACTGGAAACAGGCGCTCCTCGTCAAAAATATCATACAACGTTTGACCGCTCGTGTAAGCATTGCCACGCTCGCTGATCCTCTCTCGACTGCTGACTCGCCTAACTTCTATATCGCCCATCACAGCCTGAAAGAGAGCATATTTGTCAATGCAATCTACATCCTTGCCACAGAAAATATCCTTGAGCAAGGTGGCTATTGCATCTGCGCCAAGATGATAACTGGCAACATCTGAATATTCGAGTTGATTTATGCTACCTGCGAAGGCATCCTCTGTGATTGTTATTCCAAAAGCAATCTCAAATTCGCGGCGATAAATCTCGAATTTCTTTGAAGCCTCTTCTTTTAAGCCGGGGCGATCTGGCTTCACTGAGGCTAACAAGGCTGCATCAGCCGCATCTTGACGTAGGCCCTCTAAACAAACTTGGGTATCAACTCCGTTTTTACTGCACAGCGATTCGTACTCAAGTATTGCCTGCTGAGGATGGTTGTTAAGGATTTCCTCAAGTTTTTGAGCAATTCCCATGTAGTAATTCATTACGTCAAAGAAATCTTTGGCCGCAGTTTTTACCTGATCTATAAGTACATCTATCTCATTCTTACTCATCAAAAGTATCCTTTCTGGATATGGCTCATAGCTGAAAATTTCAGTACCGATATTAGAATATAAGTTCTATTAGCTTATTCAAGATTACTATACACCATATCTCTAGGTCAAGCCAAGCGAGGGAATTCTAACCAATTCAATACTTCTATTAACCGCAATATAAATCAACGTTGTCTATGAAAATTGCCCATGACAAATTTTGCATGACCGGGTATCATGTGACCCATCGTATCCAAAAAAGGATGAAAGGAAGGTCGCCAAGCAAAAATCGTTTTCGGGGATAATAGCGCATGGCCTGTGCGTAAACTTCACTTCACAGGTGACGAGGTAACGGTTCCTGCCGAGGGGCAGTGCTAACCCTGTAACAAGGGGAAAATCGAGGTTTCAGCGGATGCCGTTCGGGGTACATCATCACTACTCCGGTTACTCCCCACACAACAAGCAGGTTTTTTATAAACCCCACTGGTGACAGCGGGACAACTCCGCCTGCCGTGATGATGCTCTGAGCATTTTCGCCCAGAGAGCATATCTGTTTGCATTGTTGCGTTCCTCAAATCAAATAGGAGGCTGTAAGGCTATGTGTGGAATCGTCGGTTACGTCGGCGGGCGTGATGCTGCGCCGATTATCCTAAACGGCTTGCAATTGTTGGAATATCGCGGTTATGACTCCGCTGGTATCGCCATTTTAGAAGCAAACGGTCAAATCCAAGTGCGGCGTCAGGTGGGCAAATTAGGCAATCTGCGCCAAGAAGTCGAACTCGCCCCTGTCAAAGGTTCACTGGGTATCGGGCATACCCGTTGGGCGACACACGGCGCACCCAGTCAGCGCAACGCCCATCCCCATACCAGCATGGACGGGGCGACGGTTGTTGTGCATAACGGCATCGTCGAAAATTTTCTGTCCCTGCGTGCCGAATTGGAAGCGGAAGGGATCGTGTTTTCATCCGATACCGATACCGAAGTGATTGTGCATCTCGTTGAACGGTATCTCTCCGCAGGCAAGAACATTACCACCGCGACCCAACTCGCCGTGCAACATCTGTGTGGGGCACACGCCATCGTCATCATGAGCGCCCATTACCCCGGTCAATTGATCGTAGCGCGGATTGGTAATGCGGGTGGGGTGGCGATTGGCTTGGGTCAAAATGAAATGTTCATCGCCTCCGACATCCCCGCCATTTTGGAACATACGCGCCGCATGGTTTTTCTGGAAAGTCGGCAGATGGCAACTGTCACCGCCGAGGGCTACACCGTTCAAACGATTGATGGCGTATCCGTCCAAGCCGTCGTTCATGATGTCCCCTACGACCCCATCAGTGCCGCCAAAGGGGAATATCGTCACTTCATGCAAAAGGAAATCCACGAACAGGCCCGTGCCATTACCGACACGATTGGCGGACGGGTGGATTTTAAGACGGGTGAAGTGTTTTTACCGGATATGCCCCTGACATCGGATGAAGCCAAATCTCTGCAACGGCTGATTACAGTGGCGTGCGGCACAAGTTACTATTCTGGCCTCATCGGGAAATTTGCTATCGAGAAATTAGCCCGCCTGCCTGTCGAGGTGGATTATGGCAGCGAGTATCGTTACCGTGACCCGGTGCTGGATGAATACTGCGCGATGTTGGCGATCACCCAAAGCGGCGAAACAGTGGATACTCTCGCGGCGATGGAAGTGGCGAAGCACTACCATATCCGCTTGTGGAGCATCGTCAATGCGCTTGGTAGCCAAGCCATGCGGATTGCGGACGGCCATATCACTATGCAGACCGGACCGGAAATCGGGGTAGCCTCCACCAAAGCCTTTACCGCCAGCGTGGTAGATCAAATTTTGCTGGCACTCTATCTAGGCTATCTGCGCGGCACACTGACCGAAAAAGAAATGATTACCCATACCACCGACCTTGCCACTCTGCCAGATTTGGTCGGGCGGGTGTTGAGTGACGAAGATGCTATTGAACGATTGGCAGGTCGCCTCTATCACTACGAAGATTTTCTGTATCTGGGGCGGGGAATTAATTATCCCGTCGCGCTGGAAGGGGCGTTGAAGCTGAAAGAAATCAGCTATATCCATGCTGAGGGCTATCCGGCGGGTGAGATGAAACACGGCCCGATTGCGCTGATTGATGAAAATTTGCCCGTCGTGGTGGTTGCGCTGCAAGATGAGGTCTACGACAAGATGCTCAGTCAAATTGAGCAGGCCAAAGCACGCGGCGGCATCGTCATCGCCATTGCGACGGAAGGGGATACCCTCATTGCCGAAAAAGCCGATCATGTGTTGTATGTACCGTCTGTCTCGTGGTTATTGAGTCCGGTGGTGGCGGTTATCCCACTGCAATTGCTGGCCTATCATATCGCGGTGCGGCGTGGGGCGGATGTTGACCAACCGCGCAACCTTGCCAAGAGTGTCACCGTCGAATAAATCTCGGATGGGGATTCTATAAATGATGCCGAACGCGCTACCAGTCCTCATAGGTAGCGCGTTTTTGTCAATAATCTGGCAATTCAACACCTTGTTTTCGAAAGGTATCAAAATTTGAACCATTGAGATAATCGGGAAATGTATAAATGCCATTTACTTGTAACCAGCACCATTCATTCCATTCACGAGTAAGACCAATTCGCAACCATATTTCCTCATGGTTAAATTTTTCCCGTATAAACTCATTGAGTTCTTCTATTTTCATAGACCTTTTTAGATAGTGAATATAATAACGTAATGCAAGGTCAGTGATAGAAATATCTTGAAAGCTATTATCTTCGCTATCTGTAAAACTTAGTCTATAACCCTGTCTGTGTTGCTGCCCAAAATGCAGCACTTTGTACTCAAAAAAATCAATTGATTTTGTCTTAATTGTGCCAATAGATCGACTACCTTCTCCCGGCCTAATATTTTTATTCTCATGTAAATCTACTTCAAAGATATCTCTTACAGTGTTAAACGAGGTTCTTTGGAGAACAATTCGCCAAATATTATCTGCTGCTAGTCGCAAGATTTGTGTTGATTCTTCAATTTTCCATAAGTGATCTTCTAAGTGGGGTGCTATACGATTGGTTTGTGGTTCAAGCTCCATACTAACCACTATACGCGGGTGCAGAAGATATTTGTCAATATAGAGATCTCTCATGAAAATCCCCGATTGCAGCATAGGGCGTATGGTGTTACCTTTTCGATCAACTCCTGCTAGACAGACATGTTCTCCACTCATGTGTGTTAAATCAGTTATAATAATTTCTTGCCGCATATCTCACCACAATTTGATCACTGAAGATGATAAATTTCCACTTCTGACCAGTACGAGGCTATATATTCAGCAACAAGACGGCGATGGCAATGGTCTGGTTCATGTTCGCTGCATAATAGACAAGTACGATGACTTTGCCACCACTGCCGATCTAATTGAGAGATTAAGTTGCGTTTTTCCAAGAGAGCCTTGAATGCGATTTCATATTTATCCCATGCTGCATCCTCCCGATATTGCTTCAGAAATGATTCTTCAGGAGACATTTCCGGCATATAGCGATAATCGCAACCAATCAAATTTCGCAGCAAATAAGGGAGGTCGCGGCCTTTGGCAAAACCACTGAGTTGGGAATCAGGTTTAAGGCGTGTATCTACAAGCACTTGAATCCCATGATTTTTCAAAAGGCCAAAAAATTGTTCAGCTGTTTTTTGGGTAAATCCGATGGTATGGAGATGAATTGGCGGTTGCACTATCAAAAAAGCCTCTCTTGGATAAGCTGTTCTGGAAAGCTCTCAGCAGTGATGGGTGTAAATTTACCATCCCGTTGAATATGATAGATTATTATTTCAACCTCATTATCTATGATTTTCAATTTGGGGTCAACTAGCGAACGAGCAATTAAATGATGGCGGTGGCATTCTAGGGGGTTGCCTTCGCTGCACATAATCGTGACATTCTCACCCACTTCATTCGCCTGACGTACAATGCTCAAAAGATGGGTGATCCCCTTTAAATATTTTTCATGGTGCATCATCGCCTTATAGTCCACCTTTTTAAGGAACTCGGCGCGTTTAGTATCCTCATCAGGGAGTTCCTCGTCCTTATACAGTTCTGCTTCTTTGGGGCGTCCCCCCAAATATTCACCTGCATAGCGATATTGGATGCCATGCCGTTCTAAAAATACTTGGAGTTCAGCTTTGTTAAATCGTGGTGCAAATTTGCTGTAGGGGGCACTTCGTACATCTACCAATACCGTGATATGGTAGGGTTGGAGCAAGGCTAAAAATTCTTCGGCGGTGTGGTTACTATGACCAATAGTGTAGAGGGTAAGTTTTTCGGGTTCATTCATGAGAATAGTCCTGACAACCTGATACTATTCTCTCAGTGTAGCACAGAAATTCTAGGTCACACGACTTTTTGCATCCCCGAAAATCCGAAGTAAAATAGAACACACCATCTATAAAAGGCGTACCCCCAAGTGCGGAAACACTCAGGGGACTAAGCTGAATTCAGCAAAGGAGAATTTTAGCATGAATTGATTGCTAAAGGAATATCTACACATACCTGTTTTTTCGCTTATCCAAGCCTTGCAAAAGGGGGGAGAGAAATCCCTCGTCTTATCCTATAAATAAGGAGCAATCACAATGTCTCTCATTGAACAGTATTTGAATAATGACCCTGAACTAGCCCAAATCCCATTGCCTGAGATTATTATTCAAAGTCTAGGCGGCAAGATGGATTTTATCGAGATTGATGGGAAGAAATACTATGCTATACGTGATTGGGTTTATGAAATTAAAGGCTCAGTCTCGAAACGTCGGGGTATTCCTTGGGATGATCTCAAAAGTAAGATAGATGAACAGGGTGATTTCAGGGTGTCGGATATTGTCCGATACCTTCCGATTGAAACCCCCGGCGGTACATTTGAAATTGAGTTTACGGATGCTGAGGGATTATACGCTATAACGCAACGTATGGCAGATCGTTCCGCGACAGTCCGACAGGTCAAGGATTATCTGGCAAAAGCAGGGGTATTTGTGGATGACCTTCGCACTGAACCCGAACAGCGCGATGAACTGATGGAACGCCTCATTGCTGAAAATCCCGAACGGGCGATGGAAGCGATAGTCGCACGCTACCGGGCACAGGGAAAATCCGATTTGTGGATCGAGCGCCGCATTGTTGGGATGCAAAAACGTAACAAATTCACTTCGACCCTGCGTGAGACATCCGCTAGTTCACCTAATTATGCCCAAGCGACTAACGCGGGTTATCAGGGTGCATTCAGTATGATGAAAGACGAGATTGTGGCGTATTTAGGATTGACTAAACAGCAAGCCCGCCAATTACGCGACCACATCTCGGAAATCGCCTTACAAGGCATTGCACTTTATGAGACGGCCTCGGCTGAAAAAATGAAAATCATGAAACGCGCCTTAACCCCGCTCGAACAGGCCGAAATTGTGCGTACCTGTGCCCGCATAGTCGCCCCATCTATGAAAGCCCTCGCCGATTATGTAGGGGTAGATGTGCTGTCGGGTCAGCCACTTCTGACCACTGGGGAATAAAACTCCGATTATGAAACGTGACCCGCTGAGATTTCGGCGGGTTTTCATTTATAGCAAGGGTAGCTGTCCCGCCTCACCGAAATCCTCAGCAACTATAGAACGCAATTCGCCATCTTTCAAAATATGCACCATCTCAAGGCTGACCTCATCTCCGACGATTTTCACCTGTGGGTCAAGCAGCGAACGGGCAATCAGATGATGGCGGTGGCATTGGTCGGGGTCGCCTTCACTGCACATAATCGCCACTCGGCCTGTGTTCGCCTCAACCTGTTGGAGTAGGGCAAGCAAATCCCGGATGCCCGCCTGATACCATTCCTGCTGCATGACCAGTCCAAAATCCACTTTGTCATTGGCATAGACACTAGGGTCTTTGGGTCTGCCACCGAGCGCCTCCCCGCGAAAATGATAGGTCATGCCGTGTTCGGGTAGGGCGCTTTCGAGGCGTTTTTTATTAAAATGTGGCGAAAATCGGCTTTGTGGGGCACTGCGAATATCCACCAAATCTGTAATCGCATGTTGTTTCAACAACCCCAAAAAATCATCAAGGGGGTGGTTGCTGTGTCCGATGGTGTAAAGCGTGAGGCTTGCACTTCCACTCATAAAAATAATCCTAATCTGCTAGATGCTCTATTCCCAGTCTAGCACATATTTTTTATCACCCCGCTACCATACTTCGCCTTATCTTAACGGCCATCTCCCTACCTTCAAATATAACTGTCACGTATAAATCCGTAACGGCAGTTACGAATTCAAATATGGCGCATATAAGTGACAGTAATAGACCTTATGTTCTATAATTATGGCGCATTTTATGTTGATTGGCCTGAGCTAGATTCAGCACGGCGGCTTTAGCCCGTGTCCTAGTTGCTAGGCGTTTTCGGGGCGCGATTCTCCAAATACCAATTACAGATATCCGTTAGTGGGCATTTTTCGCAGCGGGGGTCTTTCCATAGACAAATCTTTTGCCCATGCCTCAACAGACTCACATGAAAATTAAACAGAATATACGGATCGGCAGGCAGCAGATTTAGCAATAAGGGATGGGCGGCGGTGGGATTCACCTTTGGCCCAATCAAGCCCACCCGTTGGCTGACGCGATGCACATGCGTATCCACTGGCAGGACGGGCTTATGAAAACAAAACAGCAGCACCAGTGTCGCCGTTTTGATGCCAACACCGGGCAGGGAGGTCAGCCATTCCAGCGCTTCTTCCGTCGGGATATCACGCAAGAATTCAATATCGGCCTCGCCCCGTTCCGTAATAATCCGGCTGAGGGTAGCCTGAATATTCGGTGCTTTGACCTCTGGGAAATTCGAGACCTTGATGGCGTCAATCAGTTCATTGAGTGGGGCATCGCGTACTGCCTCCCATGTGCCAAAACGCCGCCGCATCTCCGCATAAGCAGTCGCTTCATTTTGCTCGGTTGTGCGGTGCGACAGCATCGTGGAGATAAGCTCGTACATCGGCTCACGGCGTGGTTTGAGGGGACGTTCGCCATGCAACGCCACCAATCGCTCATACACCAGCATCGTTTTGGCTTGCAGTGCCGCGTCGGGTGGAGTTTCAAGGTCCAATGATCGCGTAATGTTTTTCGGCATAGGTCAGGCTCCCATGTGCAAATTTTGGGAAATTTTAACCCGCTTCCCCCCAGCTTTTGAGAGCCAAGTGGCCTAATTTGAGCGCGGTAAATTTTCCAATATCGTTTGCAACCGTTCGGGTAACGCCGCCTCAAAAGTCAATCGCACGCCTGTCATTGGATGGTCGAAACTGATGCGATAGGCATGGAGAAAAAGGGTCTTGATACGCTGTTTGCGCGGCCCATAAACCCCATCCCCCACTACTGGGCATTCGATAAATGCCAGATGGACACGGATTTGATGGGTGCGCCCAGTGATAGGATGAATATCCAACAGGGCATAGCCCTCATAGCGTTCGCGTACCTGAAATTCCGTCACCGATTCTTTGCCATCCCGCACAACGGCCATGCGCTTGCGATTTTTGGGGTCGCGTCCAATCGGAGCATCAATTTTGCCACGATCCGTCGTTGGGGTACGCTCGGTCAGGGTTAGATAATGTTTTTCGATGGTACGGGCCTTAAATTGCGCCATCAATTTTTCGCGGATGGGGTCGGTCAAGGCGATGAGAATGACGCCGGAGGTTTCTTTATCCAAGCGATGCACAATCCCGGCGCGGGTTTCATCATCCCCAACGGAAGCCGTTTGGGGCCAGCGATTCAAAACAGCGTTGACCAGTGTGCCGTGTTCGTTGCCATGCGCGGGATGCACCACCATCCCAGCAGGTTTATTGACAACCGCCAAATATTCATCCTCGTACAGCACATCCAGCGGGATATTTTCAGGCAGGACGGGTTGATCGCCTTCAATCGGAGGCAGGGTGACGGTGACACAATCATCCGCTTCAAGGCGATAGGCAGGTTTGCTGGTTTCGCTGTTGACCTGCACCTCTCCCGCTTTGATTAATTCCTGAAGGCGGGTACGCGAGAGGTCAGGTAGGCGCGTCGCCAAGACTTTATCCAGCCGTTCGCCTATTTCGGCAGCATCGGCGCAAAATTCAAAAATATCGAGTTCTTCCATTCAATTATCCTGATATAGACAGCCTTTGGAACGCCTATTATACATGACTGCTCTATGAACTTTATCAGCGAATCATGCCAGCCAAAATTTCTGATGGCTTATGGTAGACTAGGGAGCATCTCATCCCCCGTCAAAAAGGAATAGATTATGGCCCATACATCCCTCATCAATCGTGTCGTCTCAATGGAAGAAGCGGCCTCATTGGTACAATCCGGCATCACATTGGGCTTGGGTGGGGTGACGATGTATCGCCGTCCGGTGGCCTTTGTGCGCGAACTCATCCGCCGTGAGGATCGGCCCAACAATCTGACCCTATTAAATTTTACATCCGGCTATGAATCGGATTTGCTGGTGGGGGCGGGGGTCATCCAGAAAACACGCACCTGCTATTTCGGCCTAGAGATTTTTGGCCTTGCGCCGATGTTTACCCAAGCCGCGAATTTGGGTGAAATTCAGATTATTGAGGAGACGGAAGCCAGCCTTGCAATGGGCATCCGCGCAACAATGGCCGGGGTGGGGTTTATGCCTGCCTGTGCATGGCTGGGAACAGATTTACCTAGATTACGACCCGATGTCAAAACCGTGCAAGACCCTTACAGCGGCGAGACGTTGATGGCTTTTCCTGCCTTGTCCTGCGATGTCGCCGTTATTCATGCACTGGTCGCGGATAAACGGGGCAACGCACAAATTAACCAAAATCGCGGCATTGATATGGAACTGGCAATGATCGCCAAGCAGGTCATTATCACCGCCGAAAAAATCGTGGATGTGCTGGATAAAGACGTGCATATCCCCGCCCCGGTGACAACAGCGATAGTTCATGCTCCATTTGGGGCATGGCCGACCTCGTGTTATCCAGATTATCCGGTGGGGGGTGGCGAAATTTTGCGTTATATAGATGCCTGCAATGGCGAAGATTTTGAGGGCTATTTGGCGACATTATTGAGCGCGGAGTGGGGGCAGCGCGTAATATATTCACACAATGCTTAGTTCTTCCGTCCAAAATCTGACCTATAATTATGCCTATAGATTGAGTAGTTGGAGATAAATGGTAATGCGTAGTCAATTCAACAAGGTCGCCAGTCTGATATTGTTAGTGACATTGACCTTTGGGGCAGGTTACTTTTTCCGCGATTCACAGGAACCTGCGGCTGCCCAAACAGGTACAAGCCGCGATGAGCTTTTTGCACCGTTCTGGGAGTCGTGGGATTTGCTACATGATAATTATGTTGACCCCCTTGATGAAGAATCAGATGTTCATCTGATGGAAGCGGCCCTTGATGGAATGCTGACTTCTTTGGGTGATCCGAATATGGGCTATATGGACCCTGAAACCTCCCAGATGGTCTTTTCCGATCTTTCGGGTGAATTTGAAGGGATCGGCGCGACGGTGCGTAAAGATGAAGAAACCGGCGCTTTGTTGATTGTACGCCCTCTCCCGGGATCACCTGCTGAACAAGCAGGGATTTTGCCGGGGGATGAAATTGTTACGGTAGATGGTCAAGATATCACCCAGATGGAGCAGGAAGTTATTATTACGCTTGTGCGTGGGCCAGCCGGAACGGATGTGGTTTTAGGAGTACAACGGGAAGGCAGTGAAGACATCATCGAGATCACCGTGACACGCGCCCGTATCAGTCTACCCAGTGTGGAATTTGATATTTTGGATGGCGACATTGCCTATATCCAACTCTATGATTTTTCACGCGATGCGGGTTCGGAATTGACTGAGACCCTCATCGAAGCTGACGCCCAAAATCGGGCTGGCCTTATCCTAGATTTGCGTGGCAACACGGGTGGTTATCTGGATGTGGCGCTCGAAGTGATGAGTCAATTTATTGAATCCGGCCCGATTATGATTGAGCGCGGCTCCGGCGACCAAGAACAGGTCTATCGAGCGTTTGGTGGTGCATTAGCTCCCACTGTGCCGATGGTGATATTGGTGGATGCCAATAGTGCCAGCGCCAGCGAAATTTTGGCCGCGACCTTCCAAGATTTGGGTCGGGCAACCGTCGTCGGAACCCAGTCCTATGGCAAGGGCACAGTCCAAACATGGCGACAGCTTTCCAATGGCGGCGCGGTGCGGATCACGATTGCACGCTGGTACACCCCCGACGAACGCTCGATTGATTTGGTCGGTGTCACTCCAGATATTGTGGTCGAGTTTGAACCCCTCGAACCCGGCACGATTTATAGCTATGACGTAGATAGTCAGTTACAGGCGGCCATTAAAGCGTTGGATGGAGTAGGATTACCCCAAGTCCACCTCCCAATTTCTGGGGGTCTGTGGCATCTGTAGGATGAATTTACGGCATTTTTACAATCACCGCGTAGAATTATTTGAGTTATGTGGTGATTGTGAACTGGGAGTGTGAGGTGAACGATGTTTTTTGACCCAGCCTATTTTATGTGTGTATTGATTCCCACCCTTATCTTGAGTGGGGCAGCACAAATGGCGGTTCGTGGGGCCTATAGCAAGTGGAGTCAGCGTGCCAATGCCAGTAATGCAACAGGCGCAGATGTAGCCCGTCATTTGATTCGCTCGTATGGTTTTGAGGTGAATTTACAAGAGACCCCGCAAGAACTCGGCGATCATTTTGATCCGCGTTCCGGCGTAGTGCGTCTCTCTTCAAAGGTGGGGCGACAACCATCCGTTGCTTCAATGGCGATTGCCGCGCACGAGTTTGGGCACGTGCAGCAGTATCAGCAAAACAGTCCTTTGATTGCGGCGCGTGGGTTTATTCTGCCTGTGGCTCAATACGGTGGTGGTCTTTCAATTTTTGTGATTATCGCCGGATTGATGCTGAATTTTGCGGGTCTAGCATGGCTTGGTGTCTTGCTTTTTGCGGCGGCGACCCTGTTTTCGGTTCTGACGCTGCCAATTGAACTAGATGCCAGCCGTCGGGCCATGAAGATGTTAGAAGAACAAGGGATGCTGCGAACCTCCGAAGATCGCAGCGGGGCACAGTCGGTTTTACGGGCCGCCGCGTTCACGTATCTGGCTGCCATGATCGGCTCAGTGTTAAACTTGCTCTACTATGCCATGCTGGTATCCGGTATGAGCCGCCGCGATTAGACTCGGCTCACTGAACTTTGCATAACGCCATTGTCTAGTGATAGCAGTGGCGTTTTTTGATTGGGCACTTCGTTGTGGGGATGCCGTTCTTGATTTATAATCTGCCCGCACTTGCATTAATTCCCTGAACTGAATATGAGGTTAACACGCATGGCGAACCCCAAAGCGTTGTCTTTCCAAGATGTTGTACTGAAACTAGACCAATTTTGGGCTGAACAGGGGTGTTTGCTTTGGCAGCCCTATAACATTCAAGTCGGGGCTGGTACGAACAACCCCGCAACCCTGCTGCGTGTCTTGGGGCCAGAGCCGTGGTGGGTGGCGTATATTGAACCAAGCATCCGACCTGATGATGGTCGCTATGCGGAAAATCCCAACCGGATGCAGGCCTTTTATCAATATCAGGTCATTCTCAAACCCGATCCCGGCAATCCCCAAGAAATTTATCTCAAAAGCCTTGAGGCCATCGGCATTGACCCCCGCCAACATGACATCCGTTTTGTCGAAGATAATTGGGAAAGCCCGGCATTAGGCGCATGGGGATTGGGTTGGGAAGTCTGGCTAGATGGGCAAGAAATTACCCAGTTTACCTATTTTCAGCAGGCGGGGGGTATGACGCTTGACCCGGTTTCCGTTGAAATCACCTATGGCGTAGAGCGTATCGTATTGGCCCTGCAAGACGTGGACGCCGTGTGGGATATACGGTTTGCATCGGGCGTGACCTATGGTGACCTGTACCGCGAAAGTGAAATTGAACACTGCCGCTATTATTTTGAAATCGGGGATGTGCAGGGTCTTAAACAAACCTACGAAGTCTACTCCAATGAGCATAAACGGGCGCTCGAAGCTGGGGCGTTGATTCCGGCCTATGATTATGTGTTGAAATGTTCACACCTGTTTAATGTCTTGGATACACGCGGGGCGATTGGGGTAACCGAACGCGCCTATTATTTCCGCCGAATGCGTGATATGACCCGCAATGTTGCCAAAGCCTTTGTTGAACAACGTGAGCAAATGGGCTATCCGCTGCTGCAACGCAAAACCCCTTGGACAATTAAGCCGGATGAAAAATTCACCATCACCTCCATGTCACAGCCAGCCAAACCTGCGGATGTGCTATTAGAAATCGGCGTGGAAGAAATGCCGTATGGGGATGTAGCGACAGGGATTGAACAACTCAAGACCCAAGTACCCTCCCTGTTGGATAACCTATTTTTGGAGCACGCCGGGGTCGAAATCTATGGCACACCGCGCCGCTTCGCTGTCTTGGTACGCCAGATGGCAACCCATCAAACCACTCGTACTATTGAGGCCAAAGGCCCTCCGGTCAGCCGCGCATTTGATGACAAGGGCAACCCCACCAAAGCTGCCGAAGGGTTTGCCAAAGGGCAGGGTGTTCCGTTAAGTGATTTGCAGCGTAAATTCATTGACGGCGGGGAATATATCGTTGCTAATGTGACCCACGATGGTCAACCCGCGATGGAAGTTCTGGCAAAGGCCTTACCGGAACTCATTGCCAATATCAAATTTGATAAGTCCATGCGCTGGAATAGGTCGGGGATTGCCTTTTCCCGCCCAATTCGCTGGCTGGTGGGCTTGTATGGCGATCAAGTAATTGCCTTTAATTATGCGGATGTCCATTCAGGCAAAACCAGTCGCGGCTTGCGTCCACTGGGGTCGCCTGAAATCCCTTTGAAGGATGCAGCCAGTTATTTGGACACCCTCAAAGCCAATGGCATTACGCTTGACTCCGAACAGCGCCGCGCCATCATTTGGCAGCAGGTGACTACGCTGGCGAACGAGGTCGGTGGCAAGGTGGCGGAAGACCCCGGTTTGTTGGATGAGGTCGTCAATCTTATCGAACAGCCGACGGTGCTGCGTGGCGAATTTGACAAAAAATTCCTTGAACTGCCACGTGAGGTGCTGGTGACGGTGATGCGCAAACATCAGCGATATTTCGCGGTAGAAGATGAATACGGTCAACTGTTGCCCTATTTCCTTGCAGTACGCAACGGGGATGATTTGCATCTCGATAAGGTAACGCACGGCAATGAGCATGTCTTGGTGGCCCGTTTCAGCGATGCGGTCTACTTCTTTAACTCGGATCGTGAGCAACCGCTGGAAAGTTATCTGCCCCGCCTCGGCACGCTTACCTTCCAAGAAAAACTAGGTTCGATGCTCGATAAAAACAACCGTGTTGCAACGATGGTTGACCCCTTTGGCGAACTGCTCGGTGCGGCGGTTGATGTGATGCCGATTGTGCGGCGTGCGGCCCAACTTGCTAAGGCCGACCTTGCAACTCAGATGGTGGTCGAAATGACCTCGCTGCAAGGGGTGATGGGTCGCATTTATGCCGCATTGGGCGGTGAATCACCCGAAGTCGCCAACGCCATTTTCCAACACTGGCTGCCGCGTAGTGCGGACGATATTTTGCCCAGCGGCGCACCGGGGATTCTATTGGCCCTGTTAGATCGTTTGGATAGCCTTGTCGGATTGTTTGCAGTCGGCCTTGCCCCAACCGCCAGTGCTGATCCCTTTGCACTGCGTCGGGCTGCGTTGGGGGTTATCCAAATTTTGCTGGATCAGCGGCTGGAGCTTGATTTGCGCGATGCCATTCAACTCGTGGCACGCTATCAGCCAGTGGATGTCAGCGATGAGGCGAAGGCAGCCGTAATGGAATTTATCATGGGCCGTCTACGGGTGTGGCTAGTCGAACAAGGACAACCGCGTGATGTCATTGAAGCAGTATTAACGGAACAGGGCCATAACCCCGTGCGTACTGTGGCGGCGGTTCATGAACTGCGCCAATGGACAGAGCATGAAGATTGGGCCGGAATTTTGGACAGCTATGCGCGATGTGTGCGTATCAGTCGGGATAAACCGACCTATACCCTGCACCCCGAAAAATTCACCCTTGAGGCTGAAAAAGCCCTGTTTGAAGCCTATTTCACTTATAACCGCCGCTTGCACCCGATTGAACATAATGTGGGGCGTTTCTTGGCGACATTCATCAACATGGTGCCCGCCATTACCGACTTCTTTAAGGAAGTCATGGTTATGGATGAAAATCAGGCCGTGCGTGAAAACCGCCTTGCGTTGTTGCAGCATATCGCGGCAATGGCGCATGGTCGGGCTGATTTAAGCAAATTGCAAGGGTTCTAGTCTGAATATTTAAGAGGGTGGGTCGAATGGCCTGCCCTTTTATTTTGGATAAACAAGGAAAAGATATGCGCTGGTATAACGAACCGCAGATGTGGGCAGCACCAACCAACACGATTCGCTTTACGACCAATCCCAAGACCGATTTTTGGCGCAAAACCCATTCGGGAGCCATCGCTGATAATGGGCATTTTTATTATCAGACCGTCACTGGGAATTTTACAGCGGAAGTGAAATTTAGCGGACAGTATCGAGATTTGTATGACCAAGCTGGGTTGATGCTGCGCCATGATGAAAGTACATGGTTGAAATGTGGGATCGAGTATGTCAATGGGGTCTATAACGCCAGTGTGGTCATCACCCGCGATTTTTCCGATTGGTCGGTGACGACGCTCAACGAGAATCCGGTGGCGATGTGGCTGCGCTTGGTATGGCACCATCCCACCATCGAAGTTTATTATTCGTTGGACGGCGCGGTGTATAGCATGATGCGCCAAGCCTATCTGACCACCGCCAATGAACTCCAAGTGGGGGTGATGGCCTGTTCACCAACGGGCGGCGGCTTTGAGGCAACTTTTGAGCATCTCAAGATTGAAAAATTTGAAAAGAATGAAAAAGCCTAAGTCATGCCTAGCCGCTTGGCAATTTCTTCCGGCACAGGGTAAACACGCTCCGACGGTAGTAGTTTTTTGGCTTTATCATATTCCCCATCCCGACAAAACGCATGAATTTTGCGGGAGAGGGGGGTGTAATCTTTAATTTCAGTAATCCATTTCGTCGCATAATCTTCGATTAAGTGGCGGCTAATGCCCACCTGAATGGCGGAATATTCCAGTTTGGCCCCTCTCAAGGAACGTTCCGGATCCCACTGCACAATCACCCGCGCTTTTTCAAACTGTTCGCGCCACGCCTCATTGCTGCCATAAATTTTCTTTTCCGGATGGGTGAGAACCGCCTCACGCAAGGCTGATTCCCACGCCTGCCGCCGAATTCTGACCGCCAAAATCATTGCTTGGTCAGATTTTTGCCCCCAGTTGCTGCGCTCCATTAACCACAGAAATGACGGTTTTATCCACGTCATGCGTGTGAATGAAAATGGGGCAACAAATTTTTGGGCCTCAATTGCGGGCAGGCCGATTTCTTTGCGATAGGCTTGATACACTACCAGCGTCTCGCGGTCAAAATCAGCCCGAATTTCATAGGTTTTGGGGCCGCTCATACTAAGGGCCTCCTCAAGTTTTTAAGGCTGCACGGATTCGATCAATGCTTTGACTTCATTAAACGAAGTACGGGTAACTTGGTCGCCACTTGAATTGGTAAAAAATTGCCAGCTATCCCCGCTGTCAGTGCTATACACAAGCGTCGGAACGGCATTGACACCGAGGTCGTTTCTGCGTTGTTCCATTTGTTGTATCACCTGAGTTTGGGCGTCGGCGTCAAGACAGGCTTGGAATGATTCAGGATTCAAGCCTAACTCAATCGCTTTTTCGATTAGGCGATCCTGCGTAAATTCTTGGCGACTTTCTCGTGATTGGATGGTATAAAGTTCGCTGCGATATTCCCAAAACGCGCCTTGTTCACCCGCGCACAGGGCCGCTTTGCCTGCTGTTTGGGAATACTCACCACCGACAAAAGTCAGAATATTGAAGGTGTAGAGGGCTTGCCCAGTACGTACCATTTCGGTGATGATGCGTTCCGCTTCAGGGGCGTAATCTGCGCAGTGGGGGCACGAAAAATCGGAATATTCCGCCAAAATAATCGGTGCATCGGGATTGCCAATATAAGGCGTGCCATCTTCCAATACCCCGCGCACCACTCCCGGCGCAACATCTGGAGCAGAAACTATAAACCGACCTGTTGCGGATGCGGCGTCTACATCTAGGGGGATTCCCGCAAATGCTGAATAACGTGATGCGTCATCTAAAGGGTTTTGGGCCGCTGCTGGTTCGCCGACCTCGACACCACTGCCTCCTCCCAAATCGCTGTCCATTCCGATATTGAGAAAACTGCATGAGAGCAGGGCTAGAACGCAAGGTAGATAGATCAAATTTCTTAGCTTCATATTTCTCTCGCTATACTTAATTATTTGGATTGGTGAGGATGCTGGTGCAGTCAAAATTACCTTCATTGGCCCGTTGCAAGTAGGGTGCGAATTCATCGCTTAGGTCGCTTTGGGTGATAACCGCTACATCGGCAAGGGCGTCCGACATACGATCTATTTTTCGCCGTACATCGGCCCGCAGCAAATAAAGCGCAATAAAACTTGGATCGCGTTCGATGGCTTGGCTGTAGGCGGTTTCGGCGTCTTCATATTGTCCCAAATTGCAATAGGCCAACCCCCGTACCATATAGACTTCAGCAAGGTCAGGATCAATACTGATGGCTTGGTCGGTATCGGCAATCACGGCATTAAATTGGCCTAAAAACAGATTACCAGCAGCGGAATTAAACCATGTGTAGACCAAATCAGCATCCCGACCATAAACGGCTTGTAGAATGCGATTGGAAAAAGTGGGGTCAGGAAATTGACGAGCGATGGTTTCGTTCGCGGCAATCGCATCTTCAATTCGACCTTCCCGTAGCGACACTAGAACCTGCACAATATAGGGGAAATTGGTGGTTGGCGTTTCTGTTTGAGCGATGGACTCGTCGCTGGCCTGTTTCGCCTCAGTATATTTGCTTTCAAAGTAGAGTGAAATGCTTTCAAGGGCAAGTGGAAACCAATCTCCCGGACGTAGTTCAGCCGCGTGCCGATAGGCTGTACTCGCCTCGGTTAATTCATCAGCAAAAACAGCTTGCAGTCCTTTTAAGACATAGGGTGTGGCCCACCGATCTAGCCCCTGCCGTTCCGCCAATAATAAAGCGGTATTGACATCTTCTCTGGCTTCAACCCGACTGCCTGTACGTTGGCGTAGGGTGCTGCGGGCCGCGTACAAAATGGGACTGCGTTCGGCTTCAATCGCCCGATTGATGGCCTCCAGTGCCACATCTGGCTGGCGGAAGGATGTCAGATAGCGATAGTAGTCGGCGGCGATGCTGGTGCCAATGATGGTGGCGGTATCTATCGGGCCGATTTCGTCTGCAATTGCCAGCGTAACGGCAGTTTCATAAACATTACCCTCAGCAAACTGCAAAATGCCACAGGCTGAAATAATGATCGGGGCGATGGATTGTCGGCGTTCGTTGTTGAGTTCAATGCGCACGTTGATGAGTTTAGCAAGATCATCGGGGGTAAGCTGAAGATTGCTAAATCCATTTGACACATCCGCTACCCCCAACTGGATTTCGAGTTGAATGAGGTCGTTGGTGTAGTTCCCCCAGACAATTAAGGGAGCGTTGTTTAATAAGGCTGCTTCTTGGGCTGCTTCGGCTGTAGCGATGACACGCGGATAGGCCCGGACACGGATGTTGGAAAACACGACATCGCGTTCCAATTTTTGCTGCAAGTCGTCCACAATAAAACGCGCGACATCCCGCTCATCCCCGCCGGTCTGCTCCAAATTTGCCACCAGTACCAATACCTCACCATCGGCAACCGGGTCAATTTTGACAGGCCCTTTGGGAGTATCGGATGTATCAGACGACTTGTCATCATTGTCTGGTGTCAGGGCGAACCACGCGCCGCCTATAATAACCAAACCAACTAATACCGCTGCGATAATGGCCCATGTTGGGAAGCGGCGGGTTGATTTTTCGACGGGTGCGGCAACGGCGGTTTGACTAGATGGGGTGCTCAAGATCGGATTCATAATCTGTACGTTGATTTCGGGGAAAGCAGCCGAGGTGGGTGTTCTAAAGCGCGATTCCTCCGAGGTAGGGGCGGGTTTGGTGACTGGCCCACTCTGCGAACTGGAGAGTTTGATCCCGGACATCATGGCTTCCAATTCCGCACCGATTTGCCGCACGCTGGGAATGCGATTGTCGGGGTCTTTTTCTAACATGCGCCGGATCAGATTTGCCAATGCTTCGGGCACATCGGATCGTAAACCGTGAAGATCGGGGGCAGGTTTCTGCATGATAGCAAATAAAAGAGCAGCTTGTGAGTCTTCATTAAAGGGCCGCCGACCTGCCAGCATCTCATACAACATCACGCCAAAAGCCCAAATGTCGCTGCGGGCATCCAATTGATGACCGGAGATAGCTTCGGGGCTAAGATAAGCAGATGTGCCCATCACCATGCCCGTCTGGGTGAGTTCACTGCCCGCCTGCCACGCGAGGCCAAAATCGGTCAAACGCGGCGTGCCATCTTCGGCAATCAGAACATTCGCGGGTTTGAGGTCACGGTGGACGATATTTAAACGATGGGCGCGGGTGAGGGCGTCGGCGAGATCGAGGGCGATTTCCATAACCCGCTTGATGGGTAGTTGGGGCTGTTCCAATAACAAATCGCGCAGCGTGCCACCCCCAACATATTCCATCACGATGTAATGGCGGCCTTCTTCTTGGGCCATTTTAATGACTTTAACAATATTGGGGTGGTTGAGTTTTGCCAGCAGTTCACCCTCACGAGCAAACCGCTGTAACTGGTCAGGGTCTTGGGCAACAATTTCCGGCTTTAACACTTTGATGGCGATGGGTTGTTCGGTGGTGCGATCAATGCCTCGATAAACATCGCCCATGCCACCCCCTGCCAGAAAACTCCCCATTTCAAAGCGATTGGCAATAACCTGCTGGCTCATTACTTATACCCCCACACGTACTTCGATAATTACGCAGGCATTGTAGCATGAGGCATCAAAATGGGGAATTTCAGTGAGTGTCAATCTGCTTTTTTCTTGCGCGTGCCATCGGGCTTGACCTTGAGCAGCAAATCTTTGACCTCGACAATTTGCACGGGTTCACCTTTGGCAATCGCTACCCCGTCGTTGGACTCCGCTTTCCAAAGTTCACCGTTGATGAACACCATGCCGTGCGGTTCAAGGGCGACCCGCACCTCGCCGACCTGCCCGATCATGTGCGACATGCCCAATAGCGGGGCTTGGTTGCGCACGCGCATTACAAAATAGACCGAGATGATGCCCAGTGCGGCGACCAGCACACTTTGCCCGATCAAAATCGGAATCGAGATTTTGCCGAACTGCCGTACATCATCATTGTTGAATAGAATCAACCCTCCGACAGCAATCGAAATCGCGGCGGCGGTGGAAAGCGCACCAAAAGAGTGGGGGGTGATAATTTCAACTACCAACAGGGCAAAGGCCAATCCCACAAAAATCAAGCCCAGCCAATTGATGGGCAGGACGCCTAAACCATACAACGACAGGAGGAGGCAAGCCGCGCCAATGGTACCCGCTGCCCAACCCCCCGGCGCACGCATCTCCAAAATGACCAGAATGACGCCCAAACTCAGCAGGGTAAATACGATGGTGGGGTCGGTCAAAATCAGCAGCAGGCGTTCGATGAGGCTCATATGCAGGGTGCGAATCGGCAGACCTGTTAACTCAAGGGTGACGGATTGACCGCGCACATCCGCGATGGTTGAGCCATCCATCTGCGCAATTAAATCCCGGTTGTCGGTGGCGATGTAGTCAATCAAGCCAACTTGCAGGGCTTCATCGGCGGACACGGCTTCGGCGTCCGTGATGGTACGTTCGGCTAAATCAACCGCTTGGGGGCCGCGTCGTTCTGCTAGACTGCGGGCCATCGCGGTCAGCACCTCTTTTACCTTACGATCTGCCGTTTCGTTGAGGTCGCTGCCATCGCTGTTGATTGGACTCGCTGCCCCGATGACCGTTTCAGGCGCCATCGCCGCTACATGACCCGCTAGGGTAATGAGTGTGCCTGCGGAAGCGGCCATTGCCCCACGTGGCGCGACATACACCACAACGGGTACTCGTGAGCCACGCAGGTCTTTGACGATGTCTTCCATTGTTGAAACGCTGCCACCGGGGGTATCTAGGCGAATGATGACCAGTGTCGCGCCATCCTCTTCCGCCTTTCCCAAGCCGCGTTCGATATAATCTTGCATGGCGGGAACAATCGGGCCATCGGCTTCCAAAATCAAAATATGGGCTTCATCGGCCTGTACATTCGCCGGAACCAAAAACAACCCGAGCAGTATCAACAAAATGACCAACAATAAACGACGGGCCATGTTCTACCCAAATCCTTTCCCTATATAATTCCCCTATCTATAATGGTAAACCCAAAGTTCGCGCTTCACTCCCCCCAGATTTGGGGTAGAATCCAACACTATGCCAACACCATTTATGCACATGGTCGCCTCTCAGCGGCTCGTCAACGACCCACAATTTCCCCATGCAGATTTTGTTCAGGCGCATTGGGGTGAATTTTTGCTTGGCTGCATCTCACCCGATGCCCATCATAGGGGCAACCTCACCCGTGAGGATACCCACTTTTTCGCCTATCGTCCCAAAGTCGAACCCCATGCGGTTCCCGCCATGCTGACTGCCCATCCTAACCTGATCAATGGCGCAATCGAGGATGAAGCCCAACGCGCATTTGTGGCGGGTTATCTGAGCCATTTGGAGATGGATGAGGTGTGGTGCGAGGACATGCTGTTTCCGGAATTTATTCATGGGGCGTGGCCCTCGCGTGAAACCAGCCATTTTATGCTGCATGTGTTGTTGGGGTGGATGGACGCCCGTGATTATTTGCGATTAAGTCTCGCTCATCAATTGGCATTAGCTGGAGCAGCGCCTAAGCATTGGTTGAATTTTTTCCCTGATGAAGCCCTGATTGCTTGGCGAGATGTGGTGGCGAGTCAAATTCAACCCGTCGGCACAAGCCAGACCGTCGAAATTTTGGGCAAGCGTATCCCACAGGGAATAGACGGCCTCCATACGATTCTCCAATCACCAGAGCGCCTAGCCGCTGAATTGTGGGTACAGATTACACCGGAAAAGATGGCTGCCGTTGAAGCGACGATGTATGCGCGGATGCGACAGACCGTGACAGATTATTTACGTGCAGAGTAAGGGAAAGAAAAGATGCACATTCTTGTAACAGGCGGGGCGGGGTACATTGGGTCAACCACCGCCGCCCATTTTATGCAAGTCGGACATCGCGTGACCATTTATGACAACCTTTCGCGGGGACACTTGGCTGCTATTCCCGAAGGGGCGGAATTCATACGGGGGGATATAGGCGATCACGGCGCCTTGTCAGTGCTGTTCCAATCGCATAAATTTGATGCCGTCGCCCATTTTGCTGCGTTTATCGAGGCAGGCGAATCAATGGAGAAACCGGGCAAGTATTTTCGCAATAATGTTGTCAATTCGCAGGCCCTGTTGGATGCCATGATGGATAACGGGGTGAAACGTCTGGTGTTTTCCTCAACAGCGGCGGTCTATGCCAGCAAAAACGCCACCCTCAATGAAGAAGACCCACTGGGGCCAAGCAATGTCTATGGTCACACTAAGCTGATGATTGAAGAAATGATTCATTGGTATGCACGACAAAGCAACCTAAAATATGCGGCTCTGCGCTATTTTAATGCCTGTGGATCAATGGTGGACAGCACTGGCAAATCTATTCGCGGCGAGGCCCACCAACCCGAAACCCATCTGATCCCCTTGACGCTGCAAGTCCCGCTCGGTCAGCGCAGCGAGATCAAGATTTACGGGGACGACTATCCAACCCAAGACGGGACATGTATCCGTGATTATGTGCATGTTGAAGATTTGGCCTCAGCGCATGTGCTGGCCCTTGAAGCGATTGATGAACGCGGCGAAATGACCTATAACCTCGGCAATGGGCGGGGGTACAGTGTTAAAGAAGTCATTGACGTGGCGCGTAGAGTGACCGGACATGAAATCCCCGCACAGGTGGTAGACCGCCGTCCGGGGGATGGGGCAGTTTTAGTGGCTTCCTCCGAGCGTATTAATGATGAACTAGGTTGGCAGCCGCGCCGCCCGACATTGGAAGCGATTATCTCAACGGCGTGGGCATGGCATCAAGCTCATCCTCATGGATATGCGGAAGGCGATGGCAACGCCTAGTTTATCGCCCACCCGCGATTGGGAACGTCTGATTTTGCTGGCGATTTTGGCTGCCGGCTTTGTTTTGCGTTTTCAACACTTTGGGGCAATCGAGGTCAATCTCGATCAGGTCTATCCGATCTGGCAGGCCCTCGATACGCTGGATAACGGGCATTTTCCACTGGCAGGGCAGGGGACCTCCGTATTATTCGCCAATCCCCCCCTGACGGGCTACGTTTTTTTGCCCCTGATGGCGCTCACCCGTCAATTTATGATGGTCTATGTATTGACCATCAGTCTCAACAGCCTTGCCATTTATTTTGCCTATCGTGGCCTCAAACGGTTAATGAGTTCACAGGCGGCACTGATTAGCACGGCCCTTTTTGCGGCGAATGCGTGGATTATCGAGGACAGCCGCCGTACATGGGTGCAGTGTTTGATGCCTTTTTTCACCTGCTTGATCTTTTGGGCACTCGTGGCAGTTATTACGCGCCAAACATCCCGCCCCGGCCAAAAAATATTGATTGCGCTGGTCGGCCTTGCGATTTTCGCCAATACCTATTTGCTGTCCTATGCCCTTGTCGCGCCAGTCGGATTGCTGATTTTGATTTATTGGCGGCGTATTCCCAAAAAACCGCTGCTACTTGGTGGAGCGATTTTTGTGGCCCTGTTCGCGTTGTATGTCATCGGCTTGGCGCGTCAGTGGGACGATACCAAAAGCCGTACCGAGTCGTTTACGGGGGGCAATTCCAGCCTATCCGACGAAGCCCTTAGCCATGCGCTCCGACAGGTGACGGGGTGGGAATATCCGGCGTCGCGGGGGGTCTATGCTCCGGCGGGGGATGCCGTAACCCGCAATGACATCACCAATCGGGTTCATCAGGTCATATCGGTGATTTTGCTGGCAGGGGTAGGGCGGGCCATCTATTATCTCATCAAACGCCGCCATACGCCCGAACAAGATACAGCAGTAATCTTGCTGCTCTGGTTTTGGTTGCCTGTTTTGATGATGACCTATGTCTCCAAATCAGTGCATCCCCACTATTTGCTGCTGGCTCTTCCGGCAGGGCATGGCTTGGTGGGTTGGGCATTAGCGCCGCTGTTTCAACCGACCCCCTCTCCAAAATTAGCGAGAGTGAAATTCAGGCTCATCGCTCAATATGCTACCGTTACAGGGGTTATTTTTACGATGGGCCTAAATGGACTCAATACCATTCGCTACGGTCAAGAAATCGCCACATACCCCGGCAGCCGCATTCCCTGGACGCTGCCGATTGACGCCGCAATGAAATTGGGGGCAGGCATCCGCGAAAATTATCAGGACGGCATGGTGGCCTATACCCAAATCGGCGAATGGCCCTCAATGGCGATGTCAGGCGAAACGTTTCCAGCGGTCTATAACTTCTTGATCGACGAGGCGGTGGTTATTCCTAAAGGGGGCGGGCTATATATCAAATTTCATGGGCCGACTCAGCCGATTGACCCCCCCGCGCATGGTCATGTAGCCGACATCCCGATTCACCTAGATGATGGCACACGTATCAGCCTATGGGAATTGCGGCAAGATTTCAGACCACGCAACCCAGCGGATATTCCGTCCGATGTGGGGATTCGATTTATCGGGTGGTGGCTGCTTGACCCATTACGTCCCGGTCAAACATCAACCCTGCGGGTGTATTGGCAGATAGACGGCCTCGCGCCTGAACGAGGGGGATGGAATTTTGCGCCCTATGCCCATGTGTTGGACAGCCAACAACAGGTGCGGTATATCGCTGACGGAGCGTATATCCCGGCATTGACGTGGCGAGTGGGGGATTGGATGATTTATGATCTCAAGTTGCAAGTCCCGGCGGATATTCAAGGGCCGATCACCGTCTTAACCGGATTTTATGATAGCCCACGCGGGGTCAATGCGATTTTTAACTATCCCGATGCCAATGGGCAAATGCAGTTCACCGCCGATCTGATTTTGTTCACCACCGAGCCGTAAATGATACCCATTCTGCCTGATCGTCTTCGCAAACATCTGCCACTTATTGTCTTACTGGCGGTATTTTTGTTGATCGTGCGGCTGTACGGGTGGGCGATTACGCCGTTTGAAGGGCCGGACGAACCCTCGCATTTTGCCTATGTGCTGAAGGTACGTGAGACGGGCCAATTGCCTGATCCCGACGCCGATTTTGATACTACGATTGCCCAACAAGTCAGCCAAGCCCCTTTGTATTATGTTTCAGCAGCCCTGTTTAGCCATCTGCGTGATTTTGGCCCACTCGATTCTGAGGCCAAAGGCAACCCTTGGCGGGGTTATCCTGCCCCCGAAACCAGCCGGGATAATCGTAATTTCTACTTGATGTCGAAAAATCATGTGCTGACCGAGGGGGAGCAGCGTTTAGCGGATGCGCTACAATGGACGCGCCTTTTGTCGGCTGTCTATGGCATGGTAGCGGTGGCGGGGGTGTATTG
>JAIOHL010000144.1 GCA_019913005.1 Anaerolineae bacterium
CACTCAAATAGGGGCGAATATGGTTTTCAAACTGCTCTTCCGTTACACTTGTTGGAATCTGGCTCATCGGTTTTTGCTCTCCTTAGTCGTTGAGCATTATACCTTTGAGCCAGCCCCTAGATAAGTTTGAATCACTTCTTCATAAAAAAGAACACCCTATCAGGGATAGGGCGCTCTTGGATTTGAGAATGGGTAATGGCGGTTAGTTTAGACGTTCAACCTGCATGAATACTGTCCATTGGACATAGGTGTTGCTGCCGCCATTGGCGCTGATCAGAATCGAGCCGGTATCACTGTCCGGGCCGGCAGCGTTGATGATGTAGGTGTCGCCACATTCATAGGTTTGCCCGCCAGTGTAGAAGGCAATGACCTCGGTCCCTGTGCCAGAGCAGGAGAAATTGAAGATTTGACGTACCAAGGTGCCGGAGCCGCCCTGATTGTTGATGTTGTTGGTGGAGAAAAAGACGCGATCCTCAAAGTCACCAGTGGGGTGCGACACCACATTGCTGACGCTGCCCTGCGTAAACGCGCCGTTCTGGTTGCCCATGTCTACATTCAGGAAGTAGTCACTATCCGCCGGAGCAATCTGGGCCTGCCCAGTGGGGCTAGGTGTGGCCGTCACGCCGCCGGGAAGGGTTGCGCTTGGAGTAGCAGTGACACCGCCCGGAAGGGTCGCGGTGGGGGTACGGGTTGCCGTTGCTGTACCACTTGTGGTCGGTAGTGGCGCAAAAGTAGCGACGGGGATTGCGGTACAATTGCCACCCAGACGGGTTACTGTGCCGGAGACCCAGCCAGTGTTGCCACCACCATAGCTGATAAGATACCACGAGCTATCGTTATTCCGACCCACTACGTTATAGATGGATTGGGGTGAGATGGTAACTAAGATGGGGTAGTCGGTGGAGGGGCCGCTGCGTACATTCACTGCTTGGTTTTCAAGGGTTGCCAGCACACATTGACCACTGGTAGGCAATACGGGCAAGCCACCACCGCCAGAAGGTTCTTCAGTGCCGGCAGGGATATTACCCCCACTTGTAGAGGTTCCCCCGCCATAGGTCAATTGGACTTCCACCTGAGCAGGCCCAACAGCCCCACCCAAATCTATTACCAATTTTAGGCTTTCTTGACCCGGCGCGAACATCAAAGTTGTGCCCAACAGACGCGGGTTATTCAAAGTGGCGATGGTTTCATTGGTCTGTGACAATATGGTAATCACAGGGCTGTAACCGGGAGTGAGGGACTGAACGCGCAGATTGCTGGCCTCAGTTGGGTTGGTGGAGAAATCATAGACGGCAGGCAGGTCTGGGCTGGCAACTGTGCCTTGTACGGCTGCCCCGGCAGCGAGTGGAACACCGGGAGGCAATTGACGTTCCCCTTTGGTGAGGGTAATGGCAAATTGACCCGTCAAATTATCGGCGGCACGGACTTGGATGAAATACGTGCCATCAGTGATGAGGGTGTATTCTAGGGTGGCGGTTTGTTCGAGGGCCAGATTGTCATTCACCAGCAAGACAACCGTGCGAGTCCCATCCAATAGGGCGATGCTTGGTGCAAAGCCGACACCTAGAATCTCTACTTTGGCAACATCCCCGGCCTTGCCCTCAAAAAAGAACAAGCTACCTTCTGGCCCATTAACCTGCCCAATGAGGTTTTCGCCATAGCCCAGACGCTGACCATCTTGGGCATAGGTGGTGGAGAGAGATGAATTGACGATAAGAGCCACAATGGCTAGGACAAGGAGTGTGGTCAAGCTAAATACAACATGTCGAAGTCTCTTCGGATGCAAACTCATGAGGGAATCCCTTTCGCATATACAAGTAAAGTTTACGAGACGGTAGAATCAATTTATGCGAAATTGGTTGTTTAAAGCAAGCCCCCCATTTCCTACACAGAGTGGAACGAGTTGAATTTGGTCAACGACAAAAAACCGCTTCCTACGCAGGAAGACGGCTTATAGGATTATGATCTCAGTTGGAGGGCGTAGGTTAGCTGTAGAAATCGCGTATCCATTGCGCGGCCCAATAATATGGGAAATTTGGGCCGTATTTCTCAGGTTTAATATCTATGAACTCTCAGTGACGATCTCTTAAGATTCCTCTAAACCGCCACTCCGACTGCGGAAACTCAAACGGATGGGTGTTCCGGCAAAGGGAAAAGCCTCGCGGATGGAATTTTCAAGGTAGCGCTCATACGAAAAATGCACCAATTCCGCCTCATTCACATGGAACAGAAAGGTAGGTGGGTCTACGCGCACTTGGGTGGCGTAATAAATCTTCAATTTGCGGAGGTCTTGGCTGGTCGGGGCATGACGCGCGACGGCCTCCCGCACAATACGATTAAGTTCGCTGGTGGGGATGCGGCGTACTCGTTCCTCATACACGCTCATAGCAGTTTCCAAAATTTGGTGAACCCGCTGTCCGGTCAAAGCGCTGATAAACAAAATCGGCGCATAGGACATGAAGCTGAAATCCTCTTTGATTTTGTCGGTGAATTCGTAGATGGTGTACGAATCTTTCTCGACAATATCCCACTTGTTCACCACAATAATCAGGCTTTTGAGTTCATCCAAAACCATGCCCGCAATGTGGGTATCTTGCGCGGTGATACCTTCTGAGGCATCAATCAATAACAGAGCTACATCGGCACGCTGAATGGCCTTCAGGGTACGCAGCACACTGTATTGCTCAATCCCCGGTTCAATCTTGCCACGCCGCCGAATCCCCGCCGTGTCAATTAGGGTGATTTTTTGCCCATGCCATTGAATATCGGAGTCAAGCGCATCACGAGTTGTGCCTGCAATATCCGAGACGATGGCCCGTTCTTCGCCCAATAATTTATTCAATAGGCTGGATTTGCCGACATTCGGGCGCCCAATAATGGCAATCCTGAGATGGTCTTCTTCTTCCTCGCTGCCATATTCTGGGGCAGGGGGGAATAATTCGACGATGTGGTCGAGCAGGTCACCTGTGCCATCCCCATGTAGGGCACTCAGGGGGATGACCTCGCCCAAGCCGAGAGTATAAAAGTCCATCGCTTCGCCAAAGGCTTTATGATGATCGGCTTTATTGGCGGCGACGACAATCGGTTTGTTGCTTTTTTGCAGAATTTCTGCCACTTCCTCATCAGCAGCCGTGACGCCTTGCTGGGTGTCCGTGACCAATACAATCACATCCGCATCTTGAATTGCCACCAATGCTTGAGCACGTATCTGTGGGATAAATTGGACAGAATCTTCAGCCAAAGGCTCATGGGCGTGACTAGCATTGGGGTTATAAAGCTCAATCCCGCCTGTATCCACAACAGTGAAGATTACCCCATTCCAGTCCGTATCCCCTTGCAAACGATCACGGGTAGTCCCGGCAATCTCGGAGATAACGGCGCGGCGCTCTCCGATGAGGCGATTAAAAAGGGTAGATTTTCCGACGTTGGGGCGTCCGACAAGGGCAACCAGTGGTTTTTTCATGGGTTAGTTTCAATATTTAACGCTTATACGTGGGAGCGATTATACCATGCGGCGTCTAGTGGTCATTGGATGGGAAATGAAAACAAAATGCCCACCGATAGATGAACAGAGGAGAGTGGTGGGCATAAGCGAAAGCACTTGATGATCAAATCGGGTGGGAGCCAGGGAGGGAACGATCATCAAGTGCCAAACTCGTATGAGGTTTTAACTCTGTACTATCTACATTATTGCAGGTAGAAATCAAAACCCCATTTAAGGATTGTCAATAAATTGTCAAGGTTTTTAATAGAACACAAGGTTTAGCGATCTGCCCCGCGCCGACTTTCCTTAAGAATGGCTTGAATTAGCGAAATAGCTTGTGCGCCGACTAGCGCCAAGATCGCTACCCACACCGCTTGTTGATTGGTGGTGACACGATTCATCTGTTCGGTAGATGGGCCGACAATTTCAATGGTTTGCTGGCCTTGCACAAATTCAAATGGGTCTTGGCCCTGCATCGAGAGCTTGGCGGCTTCACCGGGGGATAGTTGTTCGGGGCGATAGGGATCGGTGGTGACGACTAATACCTCGTGCCCAGTTTCCAAGCGTTTTCGCAAGATAACGGCTTTACGGCTATTGAGGGCGTCATACACATACATCTCACGGACCATGGTTATGATGACGGCGACCAAGGGCACTGCTAGTAACAGGCCTAAGAATCCAAATAGCGCACCAGCAACAAGTTGGGTCGCAATGACGACAGCCCCCGGCATACTCAGTGTTTGGCGGATAATGCGCGGGGTAATCACGTTGGATTCAAGTTGCTGCACGACCAGATATAAAATGATGACCAAAACGACTGGCCCACCTGAGGCGAGTGTAAAGATTACTCCGACAAGCAAAGATACCAGCGGCCCAAAATTGGGAATGAAATTAAAAAAGCCCGCCAGAATACCTAAAGCGAGGGCGTCGTCCACTCCCAATATAAACAACCCAATAGTAGTGAAAGTTGCAACCAGCAAGGACGAAAATATTTGGGAAATTACCGCCAAACGCACGCTCTTGCCTAGTGATGTGACGATTTCTAAGGCACGTGGGCGATAGGCACGGGGTACTAGGGTCAGCAGGCCTTCAACATAGTCGGTTGGTTCGGCAAGAAAGTAGATGGTCAAGACAAAAAGAATCAACAAATTGCCAATTATGCTTCCTACCGTACCCAAAAATGGCAAGACTCGTCCGGTGGCATTGTCGGCTTGGTCACGTATAAAGTTCGATATTTGCTTTTGTTGGAGGTTGTCGGCCCCGGTTTCGATGGTCGGAAGCACGCCAGTATCTTTAGCAAACTGGTTATATTGGGTATTGGCTTCATCTAGCGCGGTGGGCAAGCGGTCTACTAGATTGCCTGCTTGTTGCACAAATGACGGAATGATCAATATCCCGACCAAGAAAATTGCAGTTAATGTTCCGATCACAGTAATCAAGACGGCTTGCCCGTTGGAAAGGCCACGCTTCCGTAGAAAACTGACCGGAATAGAGAGGGCTGTCGCCAAAATTGCCCCTAAGAATAGGAGCATAATAGCACCGCGCAGAGACCACAATGCCAGCGCGAGTCCTACGAGAAAAATGATTAACAGAATGCGATAGACGAATTCTCGCTGGTCAAAGTTTTTGGTCATCATGCTGCGGTGCTGATCTTTCTGTGCTGGTTAAAGTTGAATGCTGTCGGTCAAAATGAGGAGTAAAACGCTCAAGACCGTCACGACCAAAAATAGGCCGATAGACAGGAACATGCGCTCAACTGCGTTTAGGCCAAAAATCCGACCCTCATCCACTTCCCGGCGGCTTACCGCTTTATCCTCAAAACCGCTAAATGGATCATCATCTTCCGCCAGTGCTTTGTATCGGAGACTATTTAAGCTGTCAAAATCCGAGTCACGCTTGGGCTGCTGGGGTGGTCGGCTTGAAGGACGACTTGGAGGTCTATTGCTAGGTCGGTTGCTCATCTTCTATTTCTCCTCACTACAGCATTAACATGCCCAAAGCATACAGCGCACTGGCTTGTCGGGCAAGTCAGAAATTTCTTAATGTGGGAGTTCATATAGCTCGACCATCACGCCGAAAGCGCTTTTGGGATGGATAAAACAATAGCGAATACCATCTTCATGACGGGTTTTGGGAGTATCGTTAATTAACTCAATCCCTTTGTGCCGAAGCTGCTCCATTGCCGCTTCCAGATTTTCAACTTCGATGCACAGGTGGTGCATTCCCGGCCCACGTTTTTCTAGATAGCGTCCAATACCGCTGTCACTATTGGTGGGTTCAAGGAGTTCAATGCGGCTGTCACCAATCTGTAGAAAGCCAATATTCACGTTTTCGCCGGGATTTTCTTCCCGACCCCCCAATTCGAGGCCGAGCGCGTCGTGCCAGAAGGCGAGGGCGCTCTCCAAATTGGGGACAACAATGGCAAGGTGATTTATCTTGATAGGCATAGATGGATATTTCCTTATAGGTGAATGTTGTGATGAAGTATATCGTTGCGATACACTAAGAGGGCAATTACTTTTTTCTTGGATTCGTTATCAAAATGAACCATTCATTGGATCGTGAAACCCGTAAAGCCCTTGTTCGACTCGCTGAACAAGATGAACATGAGTACAGTGTCCCCGCGCGAATTGTATTAGCCCTGACCTCTGGACAGGATGTAGAAAAAATCGCCCGATCTGTACGCCGTCCCCGCAAAGAAGTGCAGCAGTGGGCCGAGCGCTTTGAAACTGAAGGCTTGGATTTTTTTGGATCGGCTCTACAACCCGTATCACCAGTGGCAAAAGCACCGCAGCCTCCAGTTGAGGAAACACCAGAAGCGCCCGTTACCGCAGCCCCAATGTACGAACCTGAATCGGGTCAGCGCCGTCGGGTGAATCCTCGCCAACCGCGACCACGTAGTCCGCGTACTCAACGACCGCCTGAAGACGAAGAAAGTTCCTCCCATCGTCCCCCCAAACAGCAAGGAGGACGCCCTGACCGTCGAAGCACTGCTCGTCGTCCACGTGAGGTAGCGCCCCCGGAATCCCCACTTATTTCCATAGATGAAGCGGTTGCCGAGGGTTTGGAATTCCTATTGACCGGAGATGCCGAGGATGTGGGAGTGGAAATTGCGCCGACTCCGCGTGTGGTGGTCGCCCATATCGAGCCTAGACATCCGCCTGTTGCTGAACCAGCGGCGGTTCATCCACCCGCCACGACTGAACCCATTAGCGTTAGTGCATTGGCAGCGGCCTATGATGTGGACATGGCCCATGCAAGGCATATCAGCAACCTTAGTCGAGAATTGTTTGACATCACGGCCAGCATTCACCGTCTACCGCATCATTATCGAGATTTGCTTCATGCGGCAGCGTTACTACACAACATCACGTTTGCCAGCGACCCCGCTGAACATCATCTCAGTGGACGGGATTTGATTCTGCAATATGAGTTGAAAGATATAAGCAGCGAAGAATGCCAGATTATAGCTGTAATGACGGGGTTGCATCGTACCCTGCCGCGCGTGCATCAGTTCCCTGCGGCAGTCAAATTGCCCAAGCATATCTTAGGTCACGCCGAGACATTAGCAGCTCTTCTGCGGATGGGCATTGGTCTTGATTTTAGTCATACCCAGACCAGTGCTGTTCAACATTGGCGCTCCACTCCCGGTACACTTGTTTTAGAGGTCAGTGGACGTGAAGCAGCCGTAGATGTGGTGCGAGCCGAACAAAAAAGTGATTTGTGGAATCGGCTGTTTAAGGAGGCACAAATTCGATTTGTCACCGCCGAACAAGGCGTCTTAAAAACTTCAGACGCGCTGGAACTATGGCCCCGTTTGGAAGCATTAGCCTCAGCAGTAGAAGTGAGCAATGCTCTACGGGTGCATTATGCGCGGCGCTTTGAATATGTTGCTGGTCGGTTTCGTAATGGCGAAGCAGGCATGTTAACCCCCATGTGGGCGGAGTTTCAACGCTTGATCGGGGTATGGGAATGGCTTATTCCCGGTACGAAACCCAGTCGAATTGATGATGCTACTAGTCATGCGTTGGCAGAGGCGATTAAAAGTACCCTCCACAGGGCGGCCCTGTTTGACCGAAGTACCAGCCTGTTGGATGAAACTGACCCCGATCAGGATGACCCGGAGGCGATTGTTCAGTTGACGGCGATTTGTGAGGGCTACAAAGCCTATGCCAACGAATCGGCCCAGCAATTGCTGATACTGCTGCGGAGCCGCCCCTATTCGCAATGGCTGGCTGCCGCCCAAACCAAATTGGTGTATCAAAAAGATGACCCCGCACCTTATAGTGGCATGATTGCGACCCGCGTTTGGGCCTATCTTGGAGCTGCCCGTCAAGTGATTGACCGTGTGACACGGGCGGGATGGAATGCTAATTTGGAGATTCTGCTCTCGATTGAAGTAATGCACAGTTTTGAGGTGGTGCTGCGCCGTCTGGCTGATTCGCTGATATGCAGTGGCAGCCTTTTGGGGCCGGAATTGGAGCAGGTGTTGGAAGTGGTCGAACCGCTGTTGGATTATCTTCATGCGTGGCAGCGGATGGAATTTGCGGCGGCCCGCACGATGCAGGATTGGGAGCAAGCCAAAGCTGATCCCACCCAAACGGGAACTTTACACGTTTTGGCGATAGAGGCTCTTGCCACAATGCTGCGTGAACGAGCCGATGCCATGCGCTGGAATCTGCCGGAGATTTGGGCACCGCTGGATTCGCCCGTATTCCGCCGCCTATTGGCCTTAACGGTGGCACAGCCCTGATAAACTATCCCCACCCCTGAC
>JAIOHL010000145.1 GCA_019913005.1 Anaerolineae bacterium
CCCTCTCCCACGTGAGAGGGGCTTCAATACGCCAGATTCGACTCCCCCTCGCCAAATGGAGAGGGGGGTCGGGGGGTGAGGTCAATACATCTGAAAATCCCTTGCTGATGCCCTTTCCAAAAAGTGTCGGAGATTGAACCCAAACATAGGGAGGGGCTTCAATACGGTGTTTTTGTGAAGGTAGTGTCTAAAAAGCAGGTCAATCCTCACCCCAACCCCTCTCCAACGTGGAGAGGGGCTTTAGAAGGCCGCTTTACGCGCAGTTGATTGACCTAGCTTGCCAGCAGGATGAGGCCGAGCATGATGCCTGCTAGTGCCAGTATCTGTAATTTTGAGAGGCGTTCGTGAAAATACCCGATGGAAAGCAGGGCGACCACCAAACCGTTGGAGGCAAAAATGGGCGAAATAAGGCTGGTGGGGCCGATGGTTAGGGCATAGGCATAGAGTTGGATGCCGCCATAGGAACACAAGCCGTTGACCAGCCCAATCTTAAAGGCAAACTTTTCGCCGCGCACATGGGCCAATGGTTGAGGGGGTTGTCCCACGCGCCGTAAATAGCGGTCAAGGGCGAGAGCTATGGCGAAATAACCCAATCCAAAGGCATAGCCGTACATCAAGATGGGGGTGTTTTCGAGGTCGTTTTCGCGGGTGATTTTTAGACCGCCGTTGCGCATAAAAAAGAGGACAATCGCCAGTGCGACCAGTACATACCACCAACGGCTGCGAATCGAAAGCGACTCGTGGGGGTCTACTGCGATCAAGCTCACAGCTACGAGCAGCAAGATCACGCCGATGACATCTTTGACCTCAATCGCTTCGTGGTAGAGCAGCACCGACATCAAAATGACCAGCACGATATTAGAATTTGCCAATGGCCCGGTAAGGCTGACTGGCCCCATGCGCATGGCCCGCACGTAACAAAAATTGCCCAAAAACGACCCGATGCCGACCAGAATGCCCGCGAACACCAGCCAGCCGCTAATTTGCAGGGTGTCGGTCAAGACCGCCGTCGCCACAAATAGCGGTGTCGCAGTTAGGTAGAGGCCCATCAATAAATAGCTGACCGTGTTTTCCGTGCGCATCGTCGAAAATTTAAACAGGAAGCCGCCGAAGCCAAATAACAGCGCCGCCATCACCGCCACCGCAAACCACATAATCGAATCCGTCTCACTTTCGACAGGGGAATATTACAGCCTCCTATAGTAGAGGAAATTCGGCCTAAACCATAGGGAAGTTATGCACATGACCTAAAACCTCACCCTTTTTCCGCAGTTGAGGGTGGCGACGGGATAGACCGAAAAACTGTCGTTGGTGTAAACCACCTCGCCCGAAATATCCCACGAATTAAACACCACCGCGTAATCCATCGCGTATTTACTGGCGACGTAACAGATTTGTGGCTGATTGAGCGGCTTGAAGGAGAAGGTCGTTTCATCAAGACCCATATCCACCATGCGCGTGCGCCACTCCATCACCCATGCCTCATCAAAAATGCCGACGGTGCCATCTTTCCAATCGCCCAATTGGGTACGCTGTGCGCCAATGCGGAAGCCGTCCAACTGGGGCGGAGTGATAAAGGTGGCATCTTGCGGGGTGTGATAGCGTATCCAGTGCTGCACATCGGCCCAATTTTCGGCGGTCTTGATCTGGCTGGTGGGAATGGTGCTGTCGAGGAACATTGGGCCAGTGAAGATGGCGATGGCAAAGGCGAACCACAGCACAAAACGATGGGCATAACGCGGGGTGTGATGGCGCTGAATGTTCCAGACCGACCATAGGAGGGGCAGCATCAACAGCGCAAAGAGGACAGGCTGCAAATTAGCCGTCCACGGATTGTTGAAATCTACCAAGAGGCGATAGGGCGTGGGGTGGGTGGTTGGGAAGAGGCCCAAGACCCAACGTGCCGCCGCCAGTGCGCTGACCAGACCAAACGCGGCCAAGACGTGTTGGGGGGATCGCCGGAGGAGCGCCCCCGCCATGTTCGCAAGGTAGAACAGGATGAAATAATTGAGTAACCAGCTACTGCGGATGAGCTGCAATTGGATAACAAATTCCACTGGAAAGACCTCAGTGAAGATCGTGCCGATGAGACAGAGGGTAAAGATGCCGCCCATCATCCACACCACTTGGCCGTGCTGCCGGGGCTTGCCATAACGAAACGAATAGAGCCACGTGGCGGTTATCAGACCCATCAGTAGGTATAACATGGGGTCTACTGAGAAGGGGAAGACGGCATACCACAGGCGCAGACGCATTATCGAGACGTAATCATTCAGGGGGGCTTGGGTGGGGACATCCAAGAGCGACAAACGCCAATAGATGACCGGGGCGGCGGCAAGACCCATGACGATTGGCACAAGCAGCAGTTTTTCCTCTACCCAGTAACGCTGCCAAAAAGATTTTAACGAGAGATCGGCGCGGAGATGAAAGCGGCGGGGTGTTTCGGATGCTGGTAGGCTGACGGGCTGGAACATACGACCAAGCAAGGCACTGGCCCATGCTGCGGTTACAAACAGGCTGGTCATGGCGTTGATGTTGGCGGCAAGGCCCAACAAAAATGCGGCCCAGAGGGGTTTTTTGCGGAAGATTAGGGCAAGGGCGAGTAATTGGAGGGAGACGGCGAAGGTGGTGTGGGTGACAAAAGGCGAGTGGGTATAGTCGCCCCCAAGATTTGGGAAATAGGCCAAGTACAAAATCATCGCCCCGATGCCGACGCCGCGCCGGGGATAGAGCGATTCGCCCAAAAGATAACAGGCGGTCAGGGTGATGCCCGTCGCCACAATGTAGAGGCTCAACATCAGCCAATGCAGCGGGACGATGCGTGAGGCGAGGCCCAACAGGGGATAGAAAAACGTCACATAATGCGAACGGGTCGACACCAAAAAATCGCCGGGGAACAGGCCATGATCGGCATAGGAATAGATGATGGGCAACTGGACGGATTGGTCACGGAAGTTGTTGACCGCGCCATGCTCAAAGCCATGTACCCCAAACGTGACCATGAGGGTTGCCAGCGCCAAAAATATCAACAGCAAGGGATACGGCTTGAAACGAGTCGGGACAGTGTTGTTGAACATATGATGGCCTCAATTTTTTCGATAGGCCACCTTACTGTACTGGGTGGGAGCAAAAATTACGGTAAGGGCGCGTAAAATTACCTTAATGGGCATTTTACAGATACCGGTGAACAGCTACCGGGTTTTAGGTGGGCTGGCGTGCGACGGCTGCGTTCGGGGTTTTGGGGGTCGAGGCTCGGCGCAGTGGGAGGGTCAGGGTGACAGTCGTGCCTTGATCGCTGCCGGGGCTGGTGAGGGTGATGTCGCCACCGTGCTGCTGAAGAATGCGGCGGGCGATGGAGAGACCCAGACCAAAGCCGGGGGTAGTGTGGGCTGCATCATGCCGCCAGAAGCGCTCAAAGACACGCGGCAGATCATCGGATGAAATGCCAATACCCGTGTCGGTGAAGGTCATCACAACGGCTTGGGGGGTGGTCTCGGTTTTAACGGTGATTGCGCCGCCCGGTGTGTTGTAGCGGATGGCGTTATCCATGACTTGGCGAATGGCCTGCTGCAAGAGTTCCTCGTGGATGGGGACAGAGGGAAGATCAGGCGCAAGCTCAACTTTGAGGGTGAGTTTGTTGGCGTGTAGCTGTAATTCATAAACCGAGAGTAGGGTGCGTAAAAAGCTGTTTAGGTCGGTGAGGGCGGTTTCAAAGGGCAGGCCGCTGTCCAGACGTGCCATCGTAAAAAGGATGTCCAAAAGGTTGGTGAGAGCCTGAATCTGCTTTTGGGCTTGGTCGGCGTGGCGCTGGCGTTTGGCTGGATCGGTGGCGCTGGTCAGCAGATAGACGCGGTTGCTGATGTCGGCCAGTGGGGTGCGAAATTCGTGGGAGGCGTCCTGTATAAACTTCGATAGGATTTGAACGTTTTTGGCCTCCATTTCAAGTTCGACGGCTTTTTTCTCTAAACGGCGCTGCTCGGTGACATCCAATAGGAGTTCAAGGTCACATTCGATGCCGTCAATGACGATACGTTGGGCAGAAATCAGTACATCGCGGATTTCATCGTGGCGGTTGTATAGCTGGATTTCCCGCAGGGCATAGTAGCCATGTGAATCGAGCGTGGCAAGGCGAGTTTCGCGGCGTTCATCCTGAATGGTGATACCCAATTGGGTCAGGCTGTGGCCCTTGAGTTCGTCCCATGTGTAGCCGACCAATTTCAGATAGGCGTCGTTGGCCTCAATATAGATTGAGTTAGTGGGGTCGGTAGTGCTGATGACCATCGGCACGGGGCTGTTGCGAAAGGCGGTTGAGAATCGCTCCTCCGACTGCTTGAGGGCGATTTCGTTGCGGTGACGTTCGGTGACATTACGGACGATGGTTAACACTTCATCGGGGGCACACTGTACCATGCGGGCCTCAAAAAACGCTTCACTACCACCCAACATGAGACTATATTCGTAGACGACCATTTGGCCTGTTGCCAAGACCTTTTCGATGGCTTGCGTATAAGGTTCAGCCATGTCATGCGGTAGCACTTCACGAATGGTCTTGCCCATAAAGGTGTTCGGTTCGTAGGCCAGCATCTCCTGTGACCCGGCATAATAATCGAGATGGGTGCCAGCACGGTCAAAACGAAACATGAGGTCGGGGATGGCCTCTAACAAAACACGATAACGTTCTTCACTGGCTTGCAGTCGCCTGACTTGGTTGCGGCGGATGACGGTTGAGGTCAAGACAAGGGCCGAGGTGATAACAGTGAACACAAAAAAGGAGTACGTGATGGGGAAACGGATGCCCGGTACAAAAAAATAGGGCACGATCACGAGCAGCGACAGCAGAGCGATTAAGATGGTAGCCCGTACTGAGAGCAGCAGGCTTGCCAGCAGGATGCAGATGGCAAAAAAATTGATGACCAACATCCGTTCGGGTAGCACGCTGGGGGCGGTCAAGAGAATGGAGATGACTAACAAAAAGATCGTGACGATAAGCAGCCACGCGCCGATGGTGTAATAGATGCTACGGCTCAAGCGATAGGCGACACATAGACCGATGTATAAACCTGCGCCGAGGGGGGCAGCGGTTGGATATTGGGGGTTGGAGAGAATCCAGATGGGGATAATAACCAAACCTGCCAACAGCAGCGCGGCAAGAATTGAACTCAGCAAATGGGCTTGCTGCTGTTCGTACAACGATTGGAGGGCTGGATTGGGCTGTGAGATACGATGCCAGAATCGGCGGAGAGACATGAAAGTATCTCCTGTCGCTACGATACAGTAAAGCCCGCCTTTTCTCTATTGTAGCCCAAAATCGAGATTACGGCTTGTGATACCAAATTCGACTAGATGATGGGTGGTTTGCTCCAACAATGGGTTTAAACCCATTGTTCCAAAAATCCATTAGCTACTCGAATTCTGTACCACCCTAGAGCCGATTCAAATAGCCGCCCACCAGATGGGTCATGGTCTCCACCTCGACCAAAAATGAATCGTGCCCAAAGGAAGCCGTCACATGTTCGTATTCGACCTCACGCCCCGGCAAAGCCTCGACCAATTCACGGGCTTGGGCGGCGGTGTACAGCCAATCGCTGGAAAAGCTAATCACCAGAAATTTGGCGGTGACGTGTCGCAGGGCGTCGGTCATGGAAGGGTGGCCCGCGCCGATGTCGAAATAATCAATGGCTTTGGTGACATAGAGGTAGCTGTTGGCATCAAAGCGCTGCACAAATTTTTCGCCCTGATGCTGCAAATAACTTTCGACGGCGAATTCCGGCGCGAAGGTGTAGCCGATTTGGTCATGGGTTTGCAGGCGGCGGCTGAACTTAGTCTCTAGTGAATATTCGCTCATGTAGGTGATGTGACCGACCATGCGGGCAACGGCAAGGCCAGCGGCGGGGGCGGTGTGTCCATAATAGTCCCCACCGCGCCAATTTTTATCGGCATAAATGGCTTGGCGGCCTATTTCATTAAAGGCGATATTTTGGGCGGAGGAACGCGGCGTGCTGGCAAGGAAAAGGACAGAATTGACACGCTCTGGATAATCTACGGCCCATTGGAGGGCTTGCATCCCGCCCATGCTGCCACCCGCGACGGCAAACAGACGGTCAATACCCAAAATATCCATTAAATGGCGCTGGGCGTGAACCATGTCGGCGATGGTGACGACGGGGAAACGCAGGCCATAGGGTTTGCCGTCGGGGGCGACGGAGGACGGGCCCGTGCTGCCCTGACAGCCGCCGATGACGTTGGCGCAGATGACAAAAAAGCGATTGGTATCGAACATTTTGCCGGGACCAACCGCTTCATCCCACCAACCGGGGGCTTCATGGGGGTTCTGAGTGTAATACCCCGCCACGTGGGAATCACCCGACAGGGCATGACAAATCAGAATGGCGTTGGAACGTTCGGCGTTGAGTGTGCCATAGGTTTCATAGGCCAGCGTAAAAGGCCGCAGCACCGCGCCGCTTTGCAAGGGTAGGGGCAGGTCGAAATGGGCGAATTTTTTGACGACGATGCCCACCGAGTCGGGTTGATAGGGGCGCAGATTGGGTTCATCGGCATCGTTGAAGTCACTGAAGTCGTTTTGGATCAGGGCGACCATTTTGAAATTGTTCCTTCCCGTTAGGCAGAAGATAAACGTAGACGCTTAGGTAGCAGTTCAAAATATCCCCC
>JAIOHL010000146.1 GCA_019913005.1 Anaerolineae bacterium
ACCTCACCCCCCGCCCCCTCTCCATCTGGCGAGGGGGAGGCGAAAACAGTGTATTCAAGCCCCTCTCACGTGGGAGAGGGGTTGGGGTGAGGTTGGTTTTTCCTTCGTCGCCCTAAAAGTGTCGGAGCGTGAACTCCAATAGGCGAGGGGGAGTCCAAAACGGCGTATTGAAGGCCCTCTCAGAACGGAGAGGGGTTTGGGGTGAGGTTGGTTTTTCCAATGTGGCCCCAAAAATGTCGGAATAAGGACAAGCGGGTTGATGACACAGCATTTGCATTGGACACGGCGCGGACGGCTGCTCTATAGCCTGTTGATTGGGGCGGGCACGGCGCTGATTTTATTGGCGCTGGTGTGGGCCGATATTTTGGTGCAGACCCGGTTGCGCGTGGAGACCCTATATTATGCCGAGCAGCCGACGACGGGCAAGGTGGTGATCGTCGCCATTGATGATGCCAGCCTGCAAGCCTATGGTCGCACGGTGGCGGAATGGCCGCGCCGCCTCCATGCCGATTTGGTGGAAAAACTGAGCGAGGCCGGGGCACGGGTGGTCGCGCTGGATATTTTGTTCATCGAACCCACCGAGGACGATGAACGGCTGGCGGAGGCTATCACGGATGCGCGGCAAAGCGAGGCTCGCACGCGCACCATCTTGCCAATTGTGGCCGTCTCGCCCAGCAACCGCCTTGCCGATGCCGAATTTGCCGCTGTGTATGACCCGGTTGCGCCGCTGCATGAAGCCGCCGCCGGAGTCGGCACAGCCAACGTCTACCCGGAAGCGGATGGCACCATCCGGCGCATCCCCATCGCGTTGGAATTGGGCGGGGAGACGTGGTGGTCGTTTAGTGTGGTGACATTCCTAAGTTATCTGGGTGTGCCCGTCAGCGCCTATGAGCAAGTGATTGAATGGCGCGACGATGCAGTGACCCTGACACCCCAGCACCCTGTCCCGCTGGATGATGACCGCCAGATGAGGCTCAATTATTTTGGCCCGCCAAACGAAGATACCTTCGCGGTCTATTCGTATCAGGCGGTGTTGAATGGGCAGGTTGACCCGGCGGTGTTTGAGGACAAGATTGTGCTGGTGGGTCTCATGCACAGCAGCGGGGCGACTGACCACTATCCCGTGCCGATCAGCCTGAATGGGCAGTTGATGGCGGGGGTAGAGATTCATGCCAATACGATTGAGAGCCTGCTGCAAAATAAGGCCATTCGTCGCCTTGACCCCGCCGAGCAATTGGCGCTATTGGGCGGATTGGTGCTGCTGGTCAGTCTGGTGTATGGGCAGACGTTGGGGCGGCGCTGGGGCATGGTTTGGCTGCCCGTCCTGACCGTCGCGGCGCTGGCGATTTGGCTGCTGGTGATATTGACGTATTTCAACACCTATCAATTGATGGTTGACCCGGTGTACTCGATGTTGGCGATTGCGCTGCCCGCGTTTGGCACGTTTTTTGCGATGGGGGCCAACGAGATTTATCATCGGCGGCGCTCGGAATTGTTGTTGGACAGCGTGGTCGCGGCAGCCAATCAACGGCTCAATCGTCAGCCGATATTGGAACATTTCGCCCAAGATTTAAGCCGCTTGTTGAAAGGGGCGGCGTGCGAAATCTGGTTGTATGATCGCAACCGTGAAGTGCTGCGGCGGGCCTATCCCCCCACCGAAGACGCCACACTCACCCTCGCCCAGATAACCCAAGCGCCGGATGCCCGTGCCGCCGAAAAAGCGTTGACCGCCGGACAGCAGGTGATCGAAAACGACGTGCTGGCGATTCCACTGATCTGGCAGACGGAAAAATTGGGGGTAATGGTTGCCTATCTGCGGGGGCACATCCGGCGGGTGCATCGGCCCAAAACCAAGCTACTCGATTTATTTGGATTGCAGGCGGCAGCGATTATCGCCAATCTCAATCTGTTCCAAGAAGTGCAGCAGTTGAGTGATGTCAAAACGCGCATGATCCGCATGGCCTCACACGACCTTAAAAATCCACTGGCGGCGCTGATGTTGTATGGGCAGTTGTTAAAAGAGGGCACCCGCAATAACCCCGCCCCACCCCTCAGCGAACAGCAGCGAGCCTATCTGGGGACGATGATGGCCTCGGCGGAACGGATGCAGCGCTTGATTGAGGAAATTTTGAATATCGAACGGGCACGGCGCGGGTCGGCGATGATGCAGCCGTATCATCTGGGGTCGCTAATGATGGAATGTACCACGCTGGTGGGGCCGCGCATCGAGAGCAAACAGCACACGCTGACAACGGAGTTCCCCGACCATTTACCGGAATTATCTGGGGACTATGCCCAACTGCGCGAGGCCTTTGTGAATCTGCTGGATAACGCCTGCAAATATACTCCCGACGGCGGTCATATCTGGTTTTTGGCCGAACGGCTGGAGGGCGAATCGAAGGTTCACATCACGGTGCGCGATACGGGTTATGGTATCCCGGAAGCGGCGCAAGCCAATTTATTCCAAGAATTTTATAAGGTGCGCACGGCGGAAACGGCCCATATCGAAGGGACGGGTCTCGGATTAAGCCTTGTCAAAGCGATTATCGAGGCACATGGCGGGCGGATTTGGTGTAAGAGCAAAGAATACGAAGGCACGACCTTTCATATTGACCTGCCCATGCCGATGTCGGGGGGGCTGTAAGGAAATTGACCTCACCCCCCTAACCCCCTCTCCATCTGGCGAGGGGGAGTCGAAAACGGCGTATTTGAGGCACTCTCACGCGGGAGAGATT
>JAIOHL010000147.1 GCA_019913005.1 Anaerolineae bacterium
TGTCCACGCCACCCACTGACCACCCATTGAGAATTTCGGGCCGATCCCAATGATGTGATCGTCAGGCATGACCACCCCTCCCAACAAATGGGAATCGGTGCCATCGGCGCGTTCAACAATCACCCCATGATGCAGTGGGGATTCGTAATAGAGATAAGGTACGTTGGACGCTTGGGCGGTACTGATCGGAACAGATGGCAACACTGTCCCGACAACGATGACCGCCATGAAAATCAGTATTCGTGTCATTCGCATATTGGTTTATCCCGGACGTTGGGCCGTCGCAAAAATAGATTCAATCAAGGGAGCATAATCTGGCGCATTTTCGGCATCGGTGATCGCCCCTAAGACATTCAATTTATCGCCATCTTCAATGATCAGGACGTAGACAAACACCGGTTTGTTCCCCAAGTCGGTGGTCAGTTGAATCAGCCAGCCACTAAACGGAACAGCATCAGGGTCATCTTCCGGCGCTTCATTTTGCCATGCGGTCACGGACTGTACCCGCGAAGATTCTGTATTAAAGATCAAGGTTGCCATCTCGGTGGCGATTTCCTCCGCCGTGATGGGGGCAGACGGTGTGGCATCGGTGGTGGGGGTGCTGAGGTCAATGGCGGGCCGATTAACTTGCAGGGCTACTGTTACGATACCTACTTCACCGCTGGCATTGCTAAAGACCGGGCCAGCAAATTCAACAGTCTGTGGGCTGGATGCGACGGCCTGCAATGAGCCATCCCCCGGCAAAATCCACCACCCCAACGGGATTTCAATGGCGACCACACCGGGGATGACGGTCACGGGATAGCGGGCCGCCTCAAGATTCAGCAGGTCATCGGCAGAAAACGCAAAATAGGTCAGGCTGTCGAGTGTGGCCGTTATGTCCGCTTGATGGGCATCGTCACTGGCAGCAAAAATCATCATTAAATGGCCGCTAGGGTCGTTCAGAAAGTAGACCCAGCTATGCACCCCACCCTCAGCCGTATAGGTATAGCGTCGGCCCTCAATGCCACGCAACTCAACCGCCTCACGCAGGGTATCGGTATACTGATCGGTCAATTGCGCTGCAAAATCGGCCTCGAATGCATCCCCGGTCAGGGCATTGTCCGTCAGCAGATTGCCCGGCCAGATGGTCGCCAGCAAAATCGCACCCTGCAAGTCATTGATTTCGAGCGTGTTAAATTCAGAATCTTCTGCCAACGTGTTGACCGTCGCTTCCGAATCCGCCAACGTCATCACTTCGGACGGCAAAACTTGAAGATTGGCAAACACAGGTTCGAGCGACGCATACCAACCCGTTGGCACCGTCATGGCATAGCGACCAGACCGCACCGCCAGCGGCACATTCGGCTGTGGGGTCGGCGTTCCATCATCTTGGGCACGCACCGCGCTTCCCTGCCCCGTTGCCAAGAGACTTGTCAGCAGCAGCGCCGCAACTGCCAGCAGCATCACGCCGTGCCAGATATTTTTGTTCAACAAGAGACTGCCTCCCTGTGATTCGTGGAATTCTCCCAGCATTGTAGTTGACCCTGCGCCCTATATCAAATTTCCTAAAAACCGCTGATATGCAATACAATAAGATTGGAACAAAATACTCACATTCAAACGTCTATTAAATGGTCTTGCCCACTTTATCTTGGAGGCTTTCACATGTTTAAATCAACTCGATGGCCGGTGTTTTTGGCGCTGGTGTTGGTATTCAGCATTCTGGTGGGGAGCATCGGTTTTGCCTCCCAACCCGCGTATGCTCAAGGTTCATCCGACCTCACGCAATTATTTGCCAGCGCGGATGGCGCTCTATCGCTTCGGCTACCTGCCACATGGGTAGCCATTGACGATACTGGCAATCCCGATCTTGCTTTGTTTAGCACGATTATCTTTTTTGGCGAAAGCCAAGCCTCTGCCGAAGCTCGCCGTGCCTATAATCTGGGTCAAACCAGCAATGTCCCCGGTCTGGGTGGCGCCGTCGTCGTGGTGGATCCAGCCCAATTCCAACAACTGGCAGGTCAACCCTTAACCCCCGATAGTGCGGTTGCCGCAGTCGTAGCCGGAACCGAAGCCAATGGCGGCAGCACACAGGTGGGGGCGACGGCCTATCAAACCACCGCTGGCAATCCCGCCGTGTATGCCGTAACCAGTGACCCCAATTCAGATCTGTTGGCCTTTGTGGTCGCCGTTGAATTTACAGGCAGTGTCGTCTTGGCCTCGGCTGAAAATCGTACAGCCGATTTCGCCGGAAGTTCCGATCTGTTGACGGCAATTTTGGATAGTGTCAGCGCCCCTGCCGAAGCCGCCACCACCCCCCCGAACAATGGCGGGACTGGTCTTGGCGGTGGTCTTGGCGGAACGGGCCTCGTATCGGGTGAGTCAGGAGATAAGACCTTTGTGACCAGCGACGATGGCAGCCTTTCGATTTTGCTGCCTAAAGATTGGGTCTTTGAGGATCAACTAGCGACCAACGGCCTCTTTATCTTTGGAGAAACCCAAGCCGAGGCCGAAAATCGCGCTACCTTCTGGCTGTCCAATGAATTGGTGACAGTCGCAGGCAGCGGCGGTTTTGTGGCTGAAATTGAATGGTCGAGTATCAGTGCTGACGCACAAACGTTTGACCTTAACGCAGGCCTGACGGCATTTTTGAGCAACCTCGGCCACAGTGAGGCCGAAGAATTCCAAGAAGTGACCATCGGCGGCCAGACCCCGGCGATTTACAGTGTGCTCACTTATCCATCGCAAAAGACTTTTGTCGCGTTGATTGCCTTTGACCTCAAATTGGGGATTGTGGCGACCAGTGCGCCGAATGCCACCTTTGAGGAAAATCGTAACCTGCTGTTGGAAGTGATGCAGTCGGTGTCTATCCCGGCGGGTCAACCCCCCAGCACCGATCCGGGTACAACCGGCTTGGGTGGTGGCACGGGCTTGGGTGGTGGTACCGCCAGCACGGGTCAAACCGTTGCCGCTTCCGATAACAGTCTCTCAGTCGTCCTCCCCGATGGTTGGGTGTCGCAGGATAATATGGCCTCGGCGGGCTATTTCGCCTTTGGAGAAAACGCCGCCGAACTGCAAAATCGTATGACCTTCTGGGAAACTGATTCGTCTATTCCGATCACCGGATTGGGTGGGGTCATTACGCTCTACAACTACGCTGACTTGGGTTACACCGCCGATACGATGGATCCAGTGACGACCCTCGATAATTTCATCCAAAATTTGAGCCTTGTCACGGTTCAACCGACACAAACCTTTAATATCGCGGGTGTTGTTGCTTCCTATGCCGTTGTCGAATGGGGAGCCAGTCAGGGGGTGCTGATGATTATCCCCTTCCAAGAACGGTTGGCATTGGTCTATGCTTCAACGACGGCTGCCAACATCAATGCAAATCTCACCCTGCTGCTCTCAGTTGCCGAGACCGTGCGCGTCCCGGCGGAAACAGGCGGTGGCGGCGGTCTGGGTGGTGGAACTGGTGGCGCAGGTGGTGGCAAGAAAGGTCAATAAGCCCAACCCTGAGATACCCTAGCCAAAGAAAAAAGCCCTTCTCCAAAACCGAGAGGGGCTTTTTTGCATAAGCTATTTTGAGGGCGGCGGATTCATCCCCACGTCAAAAATATGACCTTAACTGCTGCGCCAACTATCTACCCCAATCCCTGTCGTGCCGATAGGCTGCCCGACCTGCTGATAGAGGTAAATCCCGGTGTTCCAGTCAAGGTCGTTGCGCCGATAAAATGCGCCGTTTTGATAGAACAATCCAAAACTGGATAGGTTATTACCATCCCAGTCCCCAACCACAAACGTGCCCTCATCAGAGCTTCCCGGTGCGCCAATATACTGAGCTAAACTAAACTCGGAAAGCAAAGTGGTCGGCGGCACATTTGTCCATGCGATAAACGCCCCACGTCGCACGGCAATGCTGTCAACCCCATCCCCATTAAACTCGCCTGAACCGAATTGGTGCGTGCCAGTAAACCCTTGATTATCGGGCAGCAGTACACTCAGCCATTGAACAGTAAAGCTGGGCGTCGGGCCGCTGGTGAGGTCACAAGTGAAATAGAGGGCAAAAGCCAAACCATAGGGCGGGAAGTTGCCGCTGTCTACCACGCCAAAACAATCGTGATTGGAGGCACTACTAAAGCGACCCGCAACAGGAGGCCGACCAAAGAGGCCCACCCAAAAGCCCGACCATGTGGCGCCGGGGCCACTGGTGTTGGTGAAATAAAATACCCCATTGTCACCATAAATGCCGGGGGTGCGGGTTCCATTGCCGTCCCAATCGCCCATGAGATAACGTCCGGCGGCAGGCGCGTTGGCCGTGTAGGTATAGTAATCACCCCCTAATGGCGGGCTGTCCAGCGTATCAATGAAACTGACCGCGTTAGTGGCGCGATTCGCTAAAACCAGTGTGTCGGTCACAGTCGGCAGGGCGGCTTGGTTAATGGCGACATAGGCATCATTAAAATACGTGGTATCGGTGGAGACCAACTGCTCAACCGCCTCAAACGCCACATAGCGCCCATTAAAACTCATTGCAGGATACGACGAGTCACTTTCGCCCGATTGCTGTCCGGTTTCCGTCACCGATAGGCGAGTAGTGACATTCAACGACATGTCGCGCACAAAAATTTCGCGTGCCCCATTGGTGTCATTGGCGACTAGGTTATTGGCAAACGATTGAAAGGCGACAAACCGTCCGTCTTGCGAGACCGTCGCATGGGTCGAATTGGAAAGGGTTGGCCCGGCCCCTGTCCCACCTGTCAATGAAACTGAAGCCAGTCGCGTTGTTCCGGCAACCGTATCCCGCAAAAACACATCATAGGCCCCATTGGAGTCGGGTGAATACAGGTTGGTCGCGTTCGAGCCAAAGGCCACATAGCGCCCATCATAGGAAATGGCGGGATTATACGAGATGCCACCTGTCGCTTGGGCCTCATCATCGCGCAGACTGACCCGAAAGGTCGTGTTTCCCACTAGGTCACGCACGTAGACATCTTCATCACCATTGGTATCACCCGACGCCAGATTGTCGGCATAGGTCGCAAAGGCCACATAGCGCCCATTGCCCGAAATCGCCGGATCATAACTGTCACCCCCGCTGGCCTGTGCTCCGCCGTTCGTTACCGATACACGGATGGTCGTATTCCCCACGATGTCGCGCACAAAAATATCACTCAGGCCGTTGTTATCACCCGTCACCAAATTACTGGCGGTGGATTCAAACGCGACATAGCGCCCGTCGGATGAAATCGTTGGGTACGACGAAGGGCCATTTGCCTGTGTACCGCCCGTGCTAATCGAAACACGGATGGTCGTGTTCGCAACCGTATCCCGCACAAATACATCTTCCTGATTATTGGTATCCCCACCAACCAGATTGGTCGCGGTGGAGGTAAACGCGACGTAACGCCCGTCACCCGAAACGGCAGGTAAGGTCGAAACGCCCCCAGATGACTGCCCTCCGGCGTTGGTCACGGAGACGCGCATGGTTGTGCAGGTTTGGCGGTCACGGCGGAAAATATCGCGCTGGCCGTTGGTATCACCAGAAACGAGATTGCTGGCAACCGATTCAAAGGCCACGTAGCGTCCGTCACCGGAAATCGCCACGATTTCAGAGTTGTGGTTGCCCCCCGCCCCACCAGAAGAAATTGAGACGCGGTGAATAGTGGTATCGGAATCGCAGGTGACACGCGGGCCAACCGATTCGCTGGCATTTGCCGTATCGGGATATGGGGCGGCGGCATAAAACGCATCTACCGCGATGATACCCGCCGCCGGATACACACGCAGCATGTGATTTTCATCGCTGAGATAGTCAATGACGGCACGCTGGCTAAACTGGGTGGTGTCTTGCGTGGTAATGACTGTGCGCAAAACTGTGCCATCCACTTCTATCGCCATGGTACCCATCGTCGGCCCCGCAATATACCAGACCTCAATAGATGGGCCAGCAAATGCTAGGGACAAGATATGGCTGTCGGGTGACGCCGTTCCAGAAAAAAGGTAAGCGCCGCCGCTGGCTTGGCCTGTGGTTTGTAGTGTCCACTCGCCTTCGCGCGTGACACGGCTATCATCCGATTCAATCCATTGAGAGGTGGTTTGTGCTGTGGCAGGCGGGAGCATGTTCCCGGCCAAGACAAGACACAATAATATCCAGACTGCGAACAAGCGTCCGCGCCAATGATTACGCATAAGTATTCCCCTAAATAACACAAGAATAAAAGGTTGCCCATTCAGTATTGTATGGGCAATTCGGGGAAAGAGACGTAAGGGTTTTGTGAATTTTTCTATTAACCTGTGCCGGATTCACATAACGGGGCGACGTGATATTGCTCCCTATCACGACAGGTCAGTTCACGCAGATAGCGGTTAGCGTGTATCCACTCCACCAGCCCTTGCAGCGGTGGGGTTTGCCACAGCAGCACACTATGATCCCATGATCCTGAGACAGCCGTGCGACCATCCGGCCCGAACCCAACCCCGGTCACGGCTTCGCGGTGCTGTGTCAAACGGCGGATTTCTTCGCCCTGCGCTATATCCCACAAGCGCACCGTTGCATCGGTTGAACCCGAAATTAACCAATGACCGTCGGGGCTAAAGGCGACAGCATTCACCGACGCGCTGTGGCCTTCAAGTTGTTGCGTAATCTGGCTGCGCTGAATATTCCACAGCAGCAGGCGGTTGTCCTCCGAGCCAGAGGCGACTAGCTTGCTATCGGGACTGACGGCCAATGCCAGCACCGATGATTGGCTGGCCCGGACGCGGCGAGTTTCACGGCCCGTCTCCATATCCCAAACCAAAATAAACCCGTTACGCCCGCCTGACACGGCGAATTTCCCGTCGGGGCTGATGGCGACACATAACACGCGGTCATTGTGCCCGATAAATTCACGCACCAACTCGCCCGTTTCGACATCCCACAGCCGCAGGGTTTCATCACGCGAGGCCGAGAGGACATACTGGCCGTCGGGTGTGAAGGCGACCCCGGTAATCTGATCGGTGTGTCCAACCAATTGACGGACAGGTGTTCCCGTGTCAACATCCCACAAAATAACGCTACGGTCACGTGAACCGGAAGCGGCCCATTTCCCGTCGGCGCTCATGGCGATGGCGTTGATGCGATCTGTATGCCCCTCTAATAAGCGCACCAACTCACCCGTCGAGGTTTGTTCCCCAAAGCGGCGCACCAATTGACCTGTTGTGGTGTCCCACAGTCGCAGGGAACTGTCCCATGAGGCCGAAAGCACATGCTGACCAGTTGGGCTATAGGCCACACTGGACACACGGTCTGTATGACCCAGCAGCACATAATCCACTGCCCCGTTACGGAAACGCCACAGCCGTGCCGACGTATCATACGACGCCGAAATCACCATCGCGCCGTCGGGGCTGAATTGGACGCGGTTGATTGTGCCTGTATGAGCCTTGACCTGATAAATCGCCTCGCCAGTTGCGGCGTCCCACAAAATCATGGTCTGGTCTTCGGAGCCAGACACAATATATTGCCCAGTCTGGCTGAAATCGCCCGAATAGACTGGCGCGGTATGCCCAACTAAGCGCACCAGTTCGCGGCCCGTTGCCAAATCCCAAGTCCGTAGCGTTCTATCCCATGAGGTCGAAAGCGCGGTGGTTTCATCGGGGCTGAACGCGACATCATAGACAAAATTGCTATGACCTCGGATTTTCCGAATCGCCGTGCCGTTGAGATAGTCCCATAAAATGAGGGTATTGTCGGCGGAACCAGACAATAGACGTGTGCCATCGTGGTTAAAGGCAAGGCTGTAAACGGAGGCGGTGTGGCCTTCCAATTGGCGCAGGGCTTTCCCGGTATTGACATCCCAAACCGTGATTTCATCATCGCTGGTGCCGGAGACCGCCGTTTGCATATCGGGGCTAAGGGCCACACACCACACCCCTTCCACATCGCCCAAAAATCGTGAGATGAGAATGCCTGTCGCCACATCCCACAACCGCACACTCCGGTCAATCGAGCCGGACAGCAACCAGCGTCCATCGCTGCTAAAGTCCAGACTGGTGACGGTAGCGGTATGCCCATCCAACTGTTTGTCGAGTTCCCCCGTCGCCGCGTCCCACAGAATGATCGCACCGTCCGCCCCACCCGTCGCAATCGTCTTACCATCTGGACTGAATACCGCGTCGTAGACCTGACCTTCATGACCCATCAAGACGGCCCGTGTCCCCGGTGCATAGGCCGCATCCGCCAAGACCCGCTGCACGGATGAGGACGGATTGGGGGTGGTCTCGACGGCATCCAACGCCAATACCACTGCCAGTTCGGTATCGCCTTCGGAGAGGGCTTGTTGGGCATTGGCGGCTAAGGCGACACTTTGGGCTTCGGTAGCACTGCGTTCGGCGGCACGCTCATTATCACGGGCACGATCCCGTTGGCGGAGCGAAAAACCAAATAACACCGCGACGACCAAGACCGCCACCAACAACACACCAACCAGCGCAATTAGGAATTTTTCGTTGCGGCGCTGCAACGAGGCTACCTGTGCCTTGCGGCGTTTTTCCACAAAACTTACCACATACCGATGGGCGTTGCTTTCTTCCAAATATTCGCCTTCGAGGGCCGTCAGCACAAGGTCGGTTTGATCCTTCCATTGATTTAACTGGGCCAGACGCGGGCCTGTCACCAGATAACTGATGTTACGGTCAGAATTCAGCCATTCATCGGCAAGTGCGGCCAGACGGCGCTGGGTTCGCATATCCTCTCGACTATTTGCCAACCATGCCCGCAGGCGATTCCATTCGCGTATCAGGGCTTCATGAGCCACTTCCACAGTGGGTTCACGAGTCACGGGGTCGCGGTCAAAGGTCAGCAGGCGATATTTGGAATAGAGGTCAATCACCTCATTCAGGGCTTCATCCGGCACGTCAATCGCCATCAACTCCGCTTTTCGCACCCGCCGCCGTGTATCCTCCGACCCCTCGCCCACCGTGACCAAACGCAGAAGCACCTGTCGAGCGGCCTGCTGTCCGGCCAAATCGAGACCCTTATAGATTTCCTCGGCGCGGCGGGCCAATGCCCCCAGCACCCCCCCGCTGTCGTGATAAGCGTTAACGGTGAGTGTGCGACCATCGCGCCGTTCAAACAGTTCAGTGAGGGCATATTGCAGTAATGGCAGCGCCCCCGGTTGTTCGCTGACATCTTGGACAATCGCTTGCACCAAGCCCGGTTCCAAAATCAACCCGACACGGCTGGCTGGCCCAACAATCGCCAATTCCAGTTCCTCCTCCGACAGCGGCAATACCACTTCGGTGCGACTGCGTACCAAGCGACCAAACGCCGGATAACGTAGGGGGCGGTCATAAAAATCGGCCCGCATACTGATGACGACCCGCAGCGGGGTGTCTGGCTCAGAAAGCGCTTGCACGAGGCTATTCAAAAAATGCTGGCGCACATCTTCTTGTGGAACTTGGGTAAACAATTCTTCAAATTGATTGATGACCAGCAGCAGTTCGCCTTTGGTATCGGGTAACACATCCTGCATGACCCGTAGCAGGCCATTTTCGGTGGATTTTAGACTGTGCAGGCTGGCGGGTGGACGGGCCGCGACCCGCAAAATGGCTTGGCTCAATTCCTCAAAGGGTTGATGACCCGGCTGCATCTCGACAATAAACCAGTTATCCGAACCGGGGATGGCGCCTTGACGCAGTGCCGGAATCAACCCCGCGCTGACCACACTCGATTTACCACTCCCGCTGGGGCCGATAATCACCAAAAATGCACCTTCCGGGGTGGGTTCGTGCAGCCGTTCCAATAACTGCTCCACCAGCGCCGCTCGTCCAAAGAAATCTGGCGCATCTGCTTCTTCAAAGGCACGCAACCCTTTATACGGATTGGTCATGGCCTGAATTGAGAGGGTATCGAGTACCGCCTCGTCAATCGCCGCACTCAGTTCGCCGGGGCGTGGCGTTTGTTTAGATGGCGCACCCTCGTACCGTCGGCAGGCTTGTTTAAAGGCGCGGGCCATCGCAAGGGCATCCGGGAAGCGCTCTTTAGGGTTTTTAGCCGTCGCACGTTGCAACACATGATCGAGCGCCGCTGGCACATCGGGCCGATAGACATGGAGTGACGGGATAGGGTCGTGTAGATGTTTAAACAGCAGGGCGGGCAGAGCCAAATCTTCACCAAATGGCAGTTTGCCCGTAATCAACTCAAACAGCACAATGCCGAGGCTGTACAGGTCGGTTTGTGGACTCAGGCGTTCACTTTTTAGCTGCTCAGGTGAAACATAAGCCGGCGAACCTGTGATGCTAGAGGCTTTTTCGATAATTTCCTGCGGCTGACTCATGATCTCTTTGGCGATGCCAAAATCGGCCAGATACGCATTTTCGTTGCTGTCCAGCATGATATTGGCGGGTTTCATGTCACGGTGAATCACCCCGCTGCGATGTGCCACCATCAGCGCCGCCGCGATTTGATCTAAGACCAATATCACAAAATCGAGGTCAAGCGGCCCCTGAAAAACCTTATCTTCCAGACTGCCCCCACGCAGCAACCGCATGACCAGCGCCGCGCTGTCGGGTTCGCGCCAATAGTCATACAGCGGCACAATATGGGGGTGTTCCAGACGGGCCACCAACTGCGCTTCATATTCAAAATTCCGAATAAAATCGGGGTGATTAGCATATTTGGGCAGGATAATCTTAACGGCCACCTCGCGCTGAATGGCGGGTTGAAAGGCTTGATAGACCGCTCCAAAACTACCTTGACCAATCAGGTCGCGCAGTTCATAGCCCTTGACCGTTTTGCCTGTTAGATTTTGAACATTCATTTGATGCTCGCGGGGTGTTGTGCGTACTTATGAAACTATAACATTAGCACATTTAAGCGGTTTTGACCACTATTCCACAGGTTACAACATCATCTTATCGCCCGCCATACACATTGGAAATCCGCCCGCCGACAAAAATCAACACTATATCCACCAGCATCAGCAGCAAAATGCCATAATTGAACGCCCGCACCCATTCAAATTCTTGCCCTCCGATGCGGATTTTCTGCTTGCGGAACAGGGGCAGGCTCAAAAACGCAGCGAGGGTGAACAGATAGGGCAGAAAAATAGAGAGCATGAACCGCTGCCCCGAATTAATCAGGGCGTACCACACATAACTGACGAAATAGCCCCCCAAAAATCCGACCCGAAACAACACCTGCCAGATATTTTGGCGATTTAGCCGTTGCCACAACACCCGCCCATTGAAAATCGCCGCCAGCATCGCCGCCAATGTAAACAATCCGACAAATTTGAGATAGCCGTAATCGAGGCTGGTATGGCTGACCAATGATCGCTGCAAGCCAAGCTGGAAACGTTCGGCGATGTCCAATAGATCATGCTCACGCAGATAGCGGCGCATACTGGGGATTTCATCCTCCGGCAAATCCGGCCACCCCACCCTATCGCCATGTGCCTCCACATATTCGGCCTCATGTGAACTGCTGGCCCAAAAATAAAAGGTCGAATTGACATTGTAGAAATAGTGTCCATACACCTGATGGCTGTAGCGCAGATAGGGGTAAACAATCACCAAAAATATCATGGGCACAAGCGCAAGGGTCAGTAATTTTCGGAAGAGGCTAACCTCACCCCCCGGCCCCCTCTCCAATAGGCGAGGGGGAGTCGAAAACGCCGTATTAAAGCCCCTCCCTGTGTTCGGGGAGGGGTTTGGGG
>JAIOHL010000148.1 GCA_019913005.1 Anaerolineae bacterium
GTTGACCTCACCCCCCGACCCCCTCTCCATCTGGCGAGGGGGAGTCTAATCTGGCGTATGGAAGCCCCTCTCACGTGGGAGAGGGGTTTGGGGTGAGGTTGTTTTTTTCTCCTTTGCCCCCACAAGTGTCGGAGTCTGAACCAAACATAGGGAGGGGAGAGAAACCTGCATTGAAGCCCTTCCCTTTGTTAGGGGAAGGGTTGGGGATGGGGTGCCTCGTTACCGAATTTAAAAGTTAAAGAGCATCAACCCATTGTTCCAAAATCCCACTGATTACCCGAATTCCGTATCAGACGCTCAACCTTCATCCTCCCCCACCGATTCCACAATCATCCGGGCCAAGCGACGCAGTTCATCGCGCAGTTCGGGCGGATGCAGTACACGAAATCGGCAGCCCACCCCCGCCAAAAATCGGGCAATCGCGTTGAGGTCGTCCACATAATTCCGCATCATCACGCCCGTGCTGACCTCCTCCAACACAGCCAGATTCGGTGACACCCGTGCCTGTGCATCGGCCAGCGTTGTCAACAGCAACACCTCGACCCGATAGGTATTCGGCACGGTTGCCAATGATTGCCAGACATGCTGCAAGGCGTTGAAATCCTGTGGCGGCTCAAATTCACCTTCCAGCAGCGCGATATTCTGAATCCGGTCTAGGCGAAAGACGCGCAAATCCTGCCGCAGATGGCAGTACCCCACCGCATACCACTGCCCAACATGATAGGCCAAGCCGTACACATCCACCTGCCGTTCGCTGATTCTTTGGTCGTAATTCACATATTCCAGCCAGATGGGGCGATGTTGATAAGCGGCAAGGCTCAGTTGGGCGACCAATGCTTCGGCGGCAGGCAGACGGGCGGGTCGAATATCGAGGGCCAGCATCTCTTGGAGGGCGCGGGCTTGTTCGCTTAGTTCGGCGGGCAAGATACGTTCAATTTTGGCGGTGGCGCTTTCGATGCCGAGTGTCCCGGTCAGGCCCAATTTCCGCATCGTGACAAGGCCCAACACAATCGCCAGCATTTCCGGCTTGGTCAGCATCAAGGGGGGTAAGCGAAAACCGGGACGCAGGACATAGGCCCCATAACGCCCCGGTTCGCTGTCCACCGGAATGCCGAGGTCGCGCAGCATGGTTATATAACGCCGCACGCTCCGCACCTCGACCTCCAATTTTTCGGCCAATTCCGGCCCACTGATGCTGCCGCGTGATTGCAGCAGTTCCAAAATCGTCAATAAGCGTGTGGTGGGGGTGTACATCGGGTCGGGCCTCGTCCTGTGCATGAAAAGCGCGGCCAGAATTATACCCGATGGTGTATGTTTATCTGCCCATACACCGCAGGGGCGAACGCAAGGTTGGCTCCAACAGCAGGGTTTCGGGCGACCCTGCTAGTAACTCTCCCAATTCAGCAGCCACGACATGGGGTAAATCAGTGTGTTGGCCGCACTCATCCCAATCAAACGCCGTGATGACCGCCAGTAAATCGGGGTCTTGCAGCGCGGGATGACGGGGAAAATTGTTCGGTTCTGTTTCGGCCACAAATGCGCCGCGCACCGGGATGCCTGCGTGTTGATAGGTCGCCAAAACCCGTTCGACCATCGCCTCGCGCTGACCCGCCACACTGCGATAATAATCAATGGCGACCAAGCCCGTCTCTGGTGAAAGTGCCGCTGCTGCTAGATCATGTGCTACCGACTGAGCGGTGAGACCCGCTGTCAATCCCCTAATGTCGCCCACAGGTCGCAGCAAATGGACGTGATCGGAATCTACCAGCATCGAGTTGGTAAACGAGTGGAATTTTTGCCAGACCGGGCCATCATAAAACGCATGGAGGCTGACCCGGCGGGCGTCCATATTGGAATACCCGCGCAGCCAGACAAACCGATCCGGTGCATTCATAACTCGAAACTGACCCAACACCGCCATGCCTTCCGCCTCTAAGGTCGTGATAAAGTTGGCCTCAAAATTATCAATGAAATGCCGGGTCATGTGCGGCTGCAACACGTAATTGCGAATCTCTATCACGCTGATATTCATCATGGGTTCACCGATGGCCTTCACGTGTAAATTCCATCACCCAATTGGTGTCCCATGTCGCGCCTGCATCCGTCGAAAATGCTTGCTGCCAGCGGGCCGTCGTGGGGGTGATGTTGTCCCAGATAAAACGCACATGCAGCGGGTCGCCATCCCCCGTCTCGATCACCTGATAAAATTCGCCAATCCCGTTTTTGAAGCCCCCCACCAGCGGACGGAGGTCAGGTGGCTGGCGATTGTCCAACCATAGTATTGACCACTGGCCTGTAGTGGGGTCATACGAGCGGATGGTCATGCCTTTAACCTGCTGGCCGTTGGGGAAAATACAGTCGAAGTGGTCAATCAGCGCCAGCCCATCGAGAAATTTCTCGGCCCGACCCTTTGCGGGAAACTCCTCCCACACCGCCGCCTGATTTTGCTGCGGATCGGCCACCAGCGAATTGCGCCCCCGCCGCCGATTGATGATGTTCCATTCGCCGACCAGAAAATCGAAATCGTGTGGAATGTTGTTGTGTGTCATGGTGATTACCCTCGTGGTGTTTGTGAATCAACTCAATACACCCACTGTAATCCCATACGCGGACAGTTTCAGTCCTCATTAAAATGGATGATCGAATCTAGGAAATTTATCTTTGCAATGCCACCGTCAATGCCTTCTCCAACACCGGATCACGGCCGGCTTGCATATCGGCCACCGTTGCCCGTATCTCAACATCTGGCGCAATCCCAATGCCCTCAAAGGCCGCCCCGGTTGCCATAAAACTGCGTTTGCTGCCGACGCCAAAGGTGATACCATTGCCGACATCGTACATCGAAGGTTGGCCCGTGCTGCCTGCTGTGTGTTCGCCAACCAGCACCGCCCGCCCATTATCTTTGAAGGAATGAACAAAATCCTCGGCGGCTGACCCAGTAATGGAATTCACCAAAATCACGACCTTGCCCGTAAAAATCGGCTCTTTGGGCGGTTCGGGCGGCGACGGCCACATCAGATAGGCGTTGCCGAGCGACCCCATTGCGTCAAAATAGGCCAATGAGCGCTCATCCATTTGATCGCGGTATCTTTTCAAAATTGCGCCGCTGGCTCGATGTATCCCAAACGTCGCTCGCGTGGATTCCGTCCACCAGCGATAGGGCCGATCCATCAGCGCCTCGATCAACTGACCGGGTGTGCTGCCCCCCGGACACCAGCGCAGGTCAATGATAAGGGCCTCACATTCGGCAAATTCACGCACCGCCGCCAGTGCCCCCTGCTCAAATTTCGATTCCATAAAATTGGGGATGGAAATATAGCCCACCCGCCCATCCGCCAACTGCGCTGTCCCTAGTTCTTTAGCAGGTTCGGTTACAGCCTGACGGTCAATGGTCAGCGTGCGCCCATCCCCCAATTTCAGGGTTAATTCCGCTGGTAAAAAATAGCGCACCCGATGGAAAGCATTACGCCGTGCCCGTTCATCCGACCCCGCGAAATAACACCGATGGGCCTGATAGAGCGCTTCGGTTGGTTGCCCATTGATGGTCTCGATCACCGCGCCGATGGGTAAACCCTCGACCCAACTTTGCCCAACGACCCACTGCCCATCCAGATAAATGGGCCGAAAGCCGAGGGTGGAATGGCGGCCATCCAGCCATGTATCCCAATAGAAACTGTGGCCGTTTTGCAGGCTGGCAATCAATTCCATCATGACAAAAGCAAACTGTTCACGGTCATCCGTTGCCAAACCCCGTTCTAGGGCGTGCCGATACACCGTGTCAAAATCAAAATCGGCGGGAAGGGCCTGCCAATGCGCGAAATAAAGCTGCACGGCGGTATAGGCTTGGGTCAAGATTTCAGCCCGCTGCACCAAAGAGAGGGTGGCGTCGTCGTTGTTGTTCATGGCTACCTCGCAATTTGTGTTAATCTGAATATCAATATATTAAACCAATTCTGAATTATCTTCAATCATCTTTAAATTTTATGAATGCCTCAATTAAAAACACTGGCGGCATCAAACCGAACCGCCCTGCAACGAGTACATCTATTGGGTTGTAACAAACCCTTGCCGCTCTGCGAATAGCTTATGGATCGGCTTGCTACCAAAAGGATTCCTAATCTATGCGACGTTTATGGATTTTGATGACGTGTTTGACGCTGTTGAGCATTGCCTCTCTACCTGCCCCTGTCGCCCACAGTGCCCCACCTCAGCAAGGCAATTATCCTGTCCTGCCGGAATGTGAAGTCGAGCCAACCGCCAAAATCTGCATTGTAGAGACACATTGGACAGTAGCGGAGTTGGAAGCGCTTCCGGATGAGGTCACATTGGACGGCGACGAGATCACCTTTGTTTTTGAAGATGCCGAAGCGGATATGGTGGTGCTGTCCGGGGGTATCCAAACGCTGATTTACGCCATCCCCGGCAGCGATTTGTGGGCCATTCGGCTCCGTGTCGAAAATGCCAGCGCCGCCGCGTTTAGTTATATTTTTGTGCCTATCATCGGCAATCAGCCCCAGCAACCCAGCGCCGATTATCAAGTCTGGCGTGGCCCAGATGCTCCCCCTGCCCCACCCATCAGCGACCCTCTGCAAGGTACGATTGAAACCATCGAATTTGAAAGCACCGCCCTCGACACCACCCGCACCGTCGAAGTGTACCTGCCACCCAATCACGACCCCGCCGTACCGACCAAAACCCTCTATCTGGCCGATGGCTACGTCGTCACCAACTATGCACCAATAGTCGAAGCACGCATTTTGGCGGGTGATCTGCCCCCAGTCATCTTGGTCGGGGCCTATCCCGGCAGCGACCCCACCCGTAGGCGTGATATTCGGGCCGAAGAATATCTGCCGGGGCGGAATCGGGCCACCTTTGAGCAGCACGCCGATTTTTTCCTCAATGAGTTAATCGCATGGGCCGAAACGACCTATGGCGCCTCGCCCAACCGTGAAGATCGGGCCATCTTTGGGCTGTCGAATGGTGCGGCATTCGCCAGTTGGATGGGAACGCATCATCCCGAAATTTTTGGGGCAGCCATCGTCTTTTCGCAGGGTTGGAAGGTTGACTATGAACCACCCGCTGATGCCCTGCCCGTTCGCTTCTATTTGCAGGTCGGCACGCTCGAACCGCCCTTCCACACCGAAACCAATCGCTGGCGGCAGGTGTTGGAGGAAGCGGGGGTCGAGGTCAGCTATCACGAACGAGTCACGGGCCATGACAGCGTGCAATGGCAAGAGGAAATCAGCAACGCGCTGGTGTGGGTTTTCGGCACAGGCGAGTAAGTCCGAGACCGTTTGAAAAGACCCTTTGCCACCCTGCCCCAAACATAGGAAGGGAAGTAAAAGGCCTATTTGAGCCGCTTGCCTTTGTTGGGAAGGCTTTGGCTTTCACTGCTCTGTTGCAAAGTCCTATCTATAAGGCGAGTCAGTCTGAGCCAGACCCCTACGAAGCCACATCCGCAAGCAACTTCGTAGGGGCGTACCCCGTGTGCGCCCTGATTTATAACGTGGGATGGCACAGGGCCATCTCCTACGCAACCCCATCGTTATGCCATTGTCTACGGCTAAGGCCGCCTATTTTTGAACTTCGCAACAGAGCAGCTTTCACCCATAGCGCATATCACCCCGCCGATTATTACCTATTTCAAACCTAGCCCCCGTAACCTATTCATCTGACCAGCGGTATTGACATCACCGAACGGCTCCCGGCGATTTCTTAAGACCTCATTCGGGTAAATTACTATGTGAAATTTTCATGAATTTACACATCTCGTCTATTCTACATCAATTTTTTATTCATTTTAAATCTACCCTCCTGTACAGTGAGGTTATATTGTCCAATGATTCGCCTATGAGATGAGGCGAAGGAACACCAACACAACCTGATATGAAAACGCCACTCAATCGGCATCTGCTCCATAACCTTGAACTGTACCTCGGCGGCCTCAGCCTGCTGGTGATTTTGATCCTGCCGCGTTTGTTGGCGGGTGGAAATGGCCGACTTTTGCAGGTCTCGACCCTCACCGCCGTGATCGTTGCCGCTTTGGATGGCATCATTTTGTGGTACGTCCGCCGCCGCCAACAGAAGCTCCGCCAACAGGCCATCGCGGAAATCCAAGCCATGCTGCAAGACCTCGTCCGCAATAAAATCGCCCTACTGATGGTAGACACCTATACCGCCACCCGCGACCCGGCCCAACGTGAAGAAAGCCTCGCCCGCATCAATGAAAGCATTGAGACCGTACTGGAAATTTTGGATAGTATCTCGGAAGATTCGCTGCAACAATGGCAGTCGAAATATGGGGATATTGCCAAACCGCGCGAGTGAGCCACATTGCCAGCTAACTTCAGCACGGTGGCTTATGACGTTTAACAATTTAAACTGGTCATGACTATCCCCACCCCCGACCCCTCCCCAAAGCATTAGGGAGGGGAGTAAGCACCTTCTTAAAGCCCTTCCCTATTGCGATGGGGAAGGGTTTGGGATGGGGACGAGTTACCTGATTTAGGTGTTAGAGCATCAATCCTCGGCGTGTGCTCGATATGTTGCTAAAGGACACCATTCAACCACCCGTATGATGATGCTATTACGCATATTGGCTTTTGCGATTGGGGTGACACTGACTTTTCTCACTGTCCGCTCCATCATCCGTACTTTTGTGTTGCCACGCAGCGCCGCCGATTGGCTGACCCGCAAGATTTTCCGCACCTCGCGCAAAATCTTTGACCTCGCCTTGAAGATTCGCGGGGCCGATACCTATGAGGTCATTGATGGCACGATGGCCTACTATGCCCCGGTGACGCTGCTGACCGTGCCGATTGTTAGCTTGGCCCTGATTGACATCGCCTTTACGCTGATCTTTTGGGCGGCGGGGGTCAAGGATTGGTGGGAGGCGTTTTCGCTGAGTGGGTCGTCGCTAGTGACGCTGGGTTTTGTCCCTGCCGAGACCATCCCCCAACGCATGATCGCCGTCACGGAAGCAGGCTTGGCGCTCATCATGGTGGCGGTCTTGGTGGCCTACCTGCCGAGCATGTATGCGTCATTTCAGCGGCGCGAAGCCACTGTCTCACTGCTTGAAGTCCGGGCGGGTAATCCCCCGTGGTGTGTCACCATGATTATCCGATATTCGCGGATTCGTGGTCTTGAGCAACTTGATGAAGAATGGCCGGGTTTTGAGGTCTGGTTCACCGAAATTGAAGAAAGCCATACCTCGCTGGCGGCATTGGTATTTTTTCGTTCCCCCAAACCCACCCGTTCATGGGTGACGACGGCAGGCACGATTTTGGATTGTGCGGCGCTGCGGGCTTCCACACTGGATATGCCACGTGAACCCACCGCCGAATTGTGCATCCGGGCGGGGTTTCTGGCGCTGCGCAGTATTGCCGACTTTTTCCGCATCCCCTATGATCCGAACCCCAAACCCACTGATCCCATCAGCATCAGCCGCGAGGAATTTGATGACGCCTATGACCAACTCGTTGAAGCAGGCGTTCCGGTAAAACCCGACCGCAATCAGTGTTGGCGCGATTTTGCGGGATGGCGGGTCAATTACGATACCGTGCTGCTGACGCTGGCGAATTTGACCATCGCGCCGATTGCCCCTTGGACATCAGATCGTGGGCCAATCAAAGAAGTGCAGTGGTTTACGGCCCCCCATCCGGATGATACACTCTAGCCGCGATGCCTGACCCATCGGAGACGATCATTATGCCCCTAAAAACATCTATGGCGGTGTTCATAATGTTTTGTAATTTAGCGGCGGGGGTCGCGCTCTACCCCAAAGCGGCGGACGCACCCCAATCGTATCTGGGCAATTTCACATCGGTTGGCCCGGCGGCCTTGAGTCTCTATTTTGCGGGTATCCTGCCGACAGCACTCGTCGGTTTGGGGTTAGACAAGATCGGGGTGCTGCATCAAGCCATCTCATTTATTATGATGATTACGATTATCGGCGGCACGACGGGGGTTTATTTGGCGGTGCGGGTCATCATGGCCCAGACGAGCCTGACCTTCGGCGATTGGCTGCTATTGGGTCTGGCGACGCCGGTCTATTTGCTGACGGCGGGGGTTCTTAATCTACGTGTGCTCAAAGAGTGGCTGCCTAATGCCTAGAGTCCATCTGCGTCGTTCTTTTCAAGTCATTAAACGTCTCCCGCTATGGGCCAAATTCCTGCTGGGGGTGGGCGGTGCAGCATCGTTAGGTATCTGCGGGTACGGGGCGATTTTTCTTTATAGCCAGACGCAATCCGACAGCAACCGCTATATTCACCGCTGGTTTGATGACCCCACCAGCCGCCCCGATTTGATTACCGTGCAACGTGAACCCTGCCCCGGTGCGCCGTTTTTGCTGCCCTCGGATGGGTTTATCGGTCTGTTGTGGCGTGACCCCGCCGCGCCGTATAACATTCTGCGCCGCCACACGGGGGTGGATATTTTTGGCAATGGCGATCCCGGCGAAGTGCCTGTTTACGCCGCGTATGATGGTTATCTAACCCGGCGCGATGATTGGGTGTCGTCGGTGATTATCGAACATCGTGACCCATTTAACCCGGCGCGTTTCATCTGGACGTATTACACCCACATGGCTTCTGAGGACGGTGACTCGTTTATTGTGGATGCCTTTCCCCCCGGCACGACCCATCAATGGGTGGAACAGGGGACGCTATTGGGCTATCAAGGCGAGTATACGGGCAGCAGCCCTATTCCCATCGGACTGCACCTCCATTTCAGCATTGTTGAAAGTGAAGCGGATGGGTCATTCAAAAGTGAGGGCAATCTTGATAATACGCTCGATCCCTCACCCTATTTGGGGCTATCGCTGAATATTGATTCTCACCCGTCGCGCCCGATTCGATGTAAAAGCTGATGCGCCGCCGCCATATCCACCGCTGAATTTGAGCGACGTGTGCTAAACTTTTTGGACATCTATCTGCGCCAACAGCCAAGCCCGTAGGAGAGACAGCCATGCGTGTGTTGCCTAGTCAAAAATTTCGCCGTCTATTTTTGGCCGGGGTGCTGTTTTTTGTCCTGTTGATGTCGCTGGCAATCTTATGGGTCTGTTGGCAGGTCGCCAGCAGTCTCACCACCGATGTGCCGCGTGTCGCCATCATTGGCTCGCCGACTGATTTTGGCGCGGACAATTGGCGCGAGGTGACGTTTACCAGTTCGGACGGTTTGCAATTAAATGGCTGGTATATTCCCCCCAGCGCACTTTCAAACGGCGACGCGGCTGGGGAAACCGTGCTGCTCGTGCATGGGCATGGCGGCAGTCGGTTGGATTACGTCAACATTGCCCCTTTCTTGATTGGTGAAGGATATGGCCTGCTCATGTTTGATCTACGGGCGAGCGGGACCAGTCAGGGCGATATTGTGACGATGGGATGTAAAGAGGTGCAAGATGTCGAGGCGGCGTTTGATTTCCTGACCCAACAGCCAGAGGTCAATTCTGATCGAATCGCTATTTTTGGACATTCGATGGGCGGCACGAGTGCGATTCGGGCAATGGTGCGGATTCCGCAAGCGCGGGTGGTGATTGCCTCGGCTGCCTATTCCACCTTTCCGGGCACCGTCGCGGATGGGGTCAAGCAGGTACGCCCCTTCCCCGCCTTTCCAATTGCCAATATCATTGTGCAAATGGTGACATGGCAAAGCGACTGTGACCTATCCGAAGTACGCCCGATTGACGACATCCCCCATATCAGCCCACGCGCCGTTTTGTTGATACAAGGGACAGAAGATGAGACGATTCGACGGCACAACGCCGACGAGTTATTTGCGGCGGCCCGTGCGCCAAAGGAATTGTATATGGTGGAGGGTGCGGGGCATGGCGACGTTTATGAAACCAATCCCGCTGAATATGAGCGGCGGGTTCTGGATTTTCTAAGCCACTACTTACGTGGCGATTATCTCCCTGCGGATAATTGAACACCAACGTGAAGGGTAAAGAATTGCGAGACAGAATCGTGCAGCTATTTAATCAATACTCCTATTTTTGGGCCGTCGGGGTGATTGGCCTGCTGCTGGCGGCGGGTCTGCTCAATTGGCGCGGTGGAGATCGTCTGGTGCGTTTGGGCATATTTGTCGGCTATTTGATTGTCATGATGGTCATCTATTCGCGTTTTCAATATCCCGATAACGAAGCCGAGAGCCTGACCGAAGTTGAAGCCGAACTGCGCGACGGTCAGCCAACGCTGGTGGTGCTGTATTCACAATACTGCTTGGCATGTATGGCAGCACTTCCGGCAGTGCGTGATCTTGAAAAAGATTTGCAACCCGACGGCGTGGATACCCTGATTGTGGATATTCACAGTGAGGGCGGCAGTGATGTAGCGGAATATTTTGATTTTAAGACCAGCCCCACCTTCATTTTATGTGATACGGCGGGGAATGAAATCTGGCGTGCCCATTCCACCCCGTCGCGCGATGAGGTCAAGGCTTTGTTGACCACCTCATAAGTCGTACCACATTTGGGTAATTACTGCGCGTTTCAGAGGATGGGCGAATAACCGACACATCCCCATCCCAAACCCCTCCCCATTACATGGTTCAATCTCCGACACTTTTGGGAGTTGGGGGTGAGATAAAGCACAAATAATCGGATGTCCAAGCCATGAGATGATCATGGGTTACACCAGAACAGGCTTCCCAGAGGCGTAAGCCGAGACGAAAGAGGGAGTAGGTGGGGGTGCGACGTTTGGCAACGCGGGGGGTGAGGGTGGCCTCGACTAGGGCCAAAGTCCCCAGCGTCAAGACCCAAGCATAAGCAAGGGTAAGGACCAAGAGAAGTCGGTTGGCATAGGCGGGAGTCCAAATGCGCGAGGCTTGCCATTGCCAGCCATCCGACTTGAGATCGCGAAAGCTGGCCTCTTGCCAGTAACGCACGCCATACAGCCAGCCATCTAGGTGAGGGCAGTTGGTGAGCAAACACCACGCCTCGCGGTAGGCTTGCCCCCACAGAATCTGCACGGTGCAGTCGAGCCAACCCGCTTTTTTGAAGACCTGCCCCTGTCCATGCCAAGTCTGCCCGGCCTGTTCGACCAACTGGGCTAAGGGGCAATGCGGCCCATTGTCTTGGCGTAAGCGCGTGTTTTTCTGCACCCGCACTAAATAATGCCAGCCCATGCCTTCGATGAGCCGGAGTAAGTCCGGTGAAGTGCCAATGCCCCGATCGGCTTGCACGACGGGAATACACCCGGCAGGCAGGCTAGGGCCAATCCAACTTAATAACTCCCCAATTAAGGCCACCTGACCCATCGGCCACTGTTTGGGTGGATAACACCAAAAGGCGAGGGGAATACAACACCCTCGATAAGCCAAGCCGACCACCATCGCGCTCAGTTTATCGCCTAATTTGGTCTCGTCCACCAGCAAGATGACCCGCTCGCCCTGATACTGCCCGACTACCCACCGCGCCCACACCCGACAACAGGCTTGCCAGTCCACGCGCGGGTTGTGTAACCACCGCTCCAACCGCCGTTGCACGCTGTCCGCTTTGCCCACCCCCACCAGTTTCTCCGCCACCCGACTCGGCGCACATTGCCGCGCTAAGATCACCCCATAGCTATACATCGCCAATCCGAGCACCTGCCAAAATCCCAACGCCCCAAACACCTCGCCGATTCGTGCCCGCCACTGGTACAATTGCTCACTGCTCATGGCCTGTCCCTTTTCTTCGTCGTGGTTGAAAAAACAGGCCATGAGTTTACATTTTTTCCCCTTTCCCAAAAAGTGTCGGAGATTGAAC
>JAIOHL010000149.1 GCA_019913005.1 Anaerolineae bacterium
CCCCTGACCCCTCCCCAAACATAGGGAGGGGAGTAAAAGGCCTATTGAAGTCCTTCCCTTTGTTAGGGGAAGGGTTGGGGATGGGGTCAGTCTTTAGCCGAATTTGGTATGAGATGTAACAAACTGTAGTGCGGTGAAAAAACCGGACAGAAAGAGGCATTAGTGAAAGAGAGGGCAACGACCCGGCTCAAGGGCGGCCCTCTCAAATTCGATGGGAGTGGCATAATCGAGGACCGAGTGAATCCGCTCGGTCATATACGCAACCTCCAGATTATGCCCAGATTCTCTAGGCTCTCCACCTGCGAGGACGGCTACAATGTGCCCGATTCGGAGAGGGTAATGATGCCTACGATTCGTTCACAGGTGCAACCGACAAACACAGGTTTGATGTACCCGCCCGCACACGTTTTTCTGCTCCTACTCTTGTTATGACCCAGATTCCTATGGGCATGGGTTGCCTGTCGCACTTAGGACATCGGCAAGTGGACGATTGGCATACGGCTTGTTGCTACCATCCGCATTGGCACAGTCCTGCCAGTAAAATGACGGGTCAGCCGCTGCTTTCAGCCCAATCAAGACGCTGGCGACTGGGGCTGCAAACGACGTGCCCGCGATGTACCAATTATCAATGTGATACCACAGCGCCGGAACCAGCACCTCGCCGCTATTGGAATATTCCCATTTGATAGTGGGAGCGGTGGCTGTACTGCCGCTGATGCTAATAACGGTGGGCCAGCTACCGGGTGCAAGTGAGGTCGCAGGTACGGACGCCGTTGACGGCGTAGGTAATGGGGTGGGGGTCGGTGATGTGGTAGTGCTCGATGCTAAATGACCATAGTTCCCTGCCGCCGCAACCGGGATTACAAGAGGTGTGGTTGGTAGGTTGTCAATTAGTTGATCAAGGGGACTAAGATCAAAAAACTCTAGGGGAAGAGTGTGTAGCATATTGCTCAAGAGATAAGTGTACTCATGGATCTGCGACTCCCAGTCGTCTAATATCAGCGTCTCCCCTGATGGCTCAGGTGGATCCAATTCCGCGAAATTTTGAGCAAGGGAATATCCGCGAATGGCTGTGAAAAGCTGATAAGCGCGGACTTCAACCCGTTCATTTGGATCTGGTTCTGTTTTCCTATCAACACAAACGGTGAGCATCTTGTCGGGGGATTCATCTTTTAGGAAGCCCCACAAGCTACCGCGATCATAGGCCGTACAGTTTTCCGGATCCACATCAATGAAGCCGGTAATAATATCACCTTCTTGCAAACGACTAGGTGAGTCGTCCGGTACGGCTAAACTGATGACTTCCCAACCGGCTTGATTACCAGCGGTCTCTAGGTCAACATCGAGGATTTCGATGATAGAGTCACTCAAATTATATGCCGAGTGGAAACGTTGTATGTTGATTTTCAAGCGATCCTCGGATAGCTCAATATCGCATGGTACAAGGGCAAAGCTCATATTCAGGACGACATGCGTATATCCGAGACTACCTGCGCCTATGATTTGATTTTCCACAACGGTGCGGATATTTTGGAGGTCATATTTTGGAATATTAACGAAGGATACAGTGTGCTGGTTCGGTCCAGCAAGGAATAAAAGCGTTTGTGTCACACGGTAAACAACATAGCCATGTGTAAGCCCACTCGTCTTTTCCTTATTAGTAAAATCATCCAGCACCAATATCAAAACCTTACCCCCCGAAGTATTGGCTGGAATGAGGGATGTGTAATCCACAACTCCCTCTGTTTGGGTTGCAGTTACATCCTGAGTAATAACTGAGCCTGTCCCGGGATGGACCCAGTCTTGACCTAGAACTTGGAGTTCATTGAGGGCACATACGTGCGAAGGTTCACTATCTTGTGCTTTTAGGGGAGCTGCATAGAACAGTGATGCGGAGTCCAGTACCAACACTAGACCGAACATTAAGAAAAGGTAAAGTATTCTTCGATACATGGGCTGATTAGTCATACAAAATCTCCTTATAATCTAATTAGAATAATCAGATGGGAGCGAATAATTTTTTTCACGCATAAACTGATAGAGCCTATCGAGACGGCTTTTCGTGCCACTTGCCTTCCACAGCATGTGGGCCTGATCAAGATGGTGTTGAGCCTCGGTACGGTCACCTATGGTGTGATAGTCTTCACCTAATGAGAACAAGGCCTCTGCCATCCAGTGTCGATTGTCGAGTTCATAGGCTAGACGATAGGCGTCTTGGTCTGAAGTGAGAGCTAACTCCAACAGACGAAGCACCCGTTCACAGTTGCCACGATTAATCAGGGCCATAAAATGGATTTCATGCAGGCCAAGCCGAGCAGCAATTTCTATCGCTTCGTCGCAACATCGACGACTGTTCTCATAGCTCGGTGGCGTTTTTTGCCCTTCGTAAAAACTGCGGTGACTGAGTACGTAGGCCCGCCCATGGTCATCGTTATGGTCGAGTGCTAAGGCATATGCCTCTGTATAATAGGGTTCTGGATCGCCCCCCTGTCGAAATTCGGCGCTGCCGATGATGGTCAGCAGCATAATGGCTCGATTCAGATTGTTCATCAGGCGGGCTAGTTCGAGTGATTCACGATAGGCTTTCAGCCCTAGAGGGATGTTTCCCAAATAGATTGCGTAAGCATCGCCATATTTGCCCAACAGATAATGGGCAGGTTCGATCCACTGCTCGGCTTTGGCGGCCTCAATTGCAAGGCGCATCAGGTACAAAATGCTGGGGCTATAACCGCGTGCCCCAAAATAGGCGGACTCCACTGCCAGTAGGCGCATAATCTCAACCAACTCTTCGCTCAAGTCATGCTCATAAGCGGTGAAGGCGGCACCCAGCAAATTGCCCAGTTCGGCATCGAGGGCTGATAACGTATGGGTATGCAGTGCTGCGTATTCACGACAAGCGGCAATCACGGTATCTTGCGCGAGGGAGGTGTTGGCCTGTGCATAGCTATAGGCCAAATCGTGGACGCGATAGGCTGTCAATTCGTGACCCGTAGCGCTAAGGCACTCGACTAGTCCGCGCCGTTGAAGTTCAGAGAGGAGTGCAACGATGCTGTCACGAGGTTGGTGCAGACACAGTGCAAGGAGGTCTGGGGTTGCGCCCGTTGTGAACAAAGCGCCAAATGCCAAAAAAACATCACGTGCCGGGGGATCCAGTGGGGCCATGCTGGCATCTATTAACTCTCTGGCGCTTTCGCGTCCCTCTTTGGCAAACCAACTTGGCATGGTCATGAGGTGCAGGGACTTGCCGAACCGATTCAGCAATTCCGTAGGAGTGAGGTCATCCACATGCAAAGTTTTGCCGGCGATTTCCAGCGCAAAGGGATGAAACCCCAAGCGGCGACAGAGTGTTTGCGCGTCACCATCCTGAGCAGGAAATGCCCGATTAGCATGATAACTTAGTAATGCAATGGCATCTGGTAGTGTAAGTTCGGTCACATTGAGAATTGGCCCAACAGGGATGCGCTGTCGTGATGTAACGAGTACCGGGACCTGTATCGGGATGGCTTCCATGACCTGTTTAAGTATCCGCCCATCCTGTGCGTCGTCAATAACAACGAGTTTGACATTCCGTTCAGCCAAGAGGCCCCGCATTTTTTGGAGCCGCACCTCACCCTCTGTGAGAGCGATCTCACGATGGGCATCAAAAGAGCGGGCCATGGCTTCGAGCAATGCCCCAGTAGGCTCATTTTTTGCGACCAACCACAGTACGGGTGTGTGCCCGTCCGCTACCCATGTAGCGACCATTTCGGCAGCCAAAACCGTTTTACCGATGCCGCTGAACCCCTGCAATAGCACACGCCGCTGGTTGCCCAACAGCCCCTGCAACTGGGCCAACAAGTCAGCCCGCCCAAAAAGAAATTCGGGACGCAGTGGGACATCACTTTCCGTATGAATCAACAACGCCGATACGGCAGATGCCATTGGGGGCGCTTCGGTTTTCTTGTTCTTATCAGGAAGCCGCTGGTTACTTGGCGGCAATTCGCCCCGTCGGATGCGTTCGTATAATTCTGTTGTCTCAGCCGATGGCTCAATGTCGAGTTTCTTCTGCAATAGCTCTCGGCAGTGGTTGTATTTTTGCAGAGCAGCGGTGCGCTCACCGGAGCGCCACAGTAACTCCATTAGGCGAAGGTATGATTCTTCACGCAGGTGATCCATCTGGAGAAGGGCGGTGGCTCGTGCAATGCCCGCTGGGTAGTTCCCCGCATCGAGATGACAAACCACGAGCGCGTCCAGTGCGTTTATCGCCCGTCTTCTCATATGTTCTCGTTCGAGGGTGGCCCACGTTTCAAACTCGGTGCTGTCCACGGAGAACCCCGCCAAAAAATCGCCCCGGTATAACTCCAGTGCCGCTTCTAAGTCACCAATCCTATTGCCAGCAGCTAGGTGACGCTCAAATTCTGTTGTATCCAACCAGATGTCGCCGTAAGCCTGCAATCCGACAGTCTCGTTAGTGATCTCGATAAATTCGCCCACTGTTTTTCGTAGACTGTGGAGTATCACCCGCAAATCGGCGAGCGCCTGCGCTTGGGTACGCCACTCAAACCACTTTTCCGCTAGTTCCTCGCGTGGATAAAATTTACGTTCAGTACCTGCCAAATAAACCAATAGCGCAGCGGCCTTACCTGTCAACCCCGCGACCAATTGCCCATTGGTTTGGATGTTCAGTCCCCCAAGTGCGCGAATTTCCAGATGCCCGGTCATCGTTGCCCGCCTTTGAACGTTTCCTGAACGCTACTTGAACGCAGGAACACATGGTCCTTGAGCTATGTGCTAACGGTCATTTCCTAATCTGAGGTTAAAGGGGTTGCCTCCCCAAAAAACCAATGTAGGAAAGGCCGTGATATAGATCATGAACATTCAAGTTAGTCCAATGGTAACACAAAAATCCCGGAAAAACACCCAACGTCGGTATGGCAAGGTGATCTGGGCAGTCATAGTAATGTTGAGTCTTGTATTCTACCGGGCGGGAGCTTCGGTACCCCCTACTTTCGCGTTGGGGCCAGATATGAACGATCTATATGATTTGGTGCAGCAAGGCGAAGGTAATGCGGCTGTCCAACAAGTTGCTGAGTTTGCCCAAGTGCTAGGGGGGTGGGGCCCCGCTCCCGGTGATGAGGTTGTCTTTGATCCGTATATGGACAGGGATATACGTGGGGCAGCAGTGGGACCCGACTATCCGGCGCACTGCTATGAACGCAAGGACGTACTGGATCGGGCCGAGTGTATTGAAATTTATCAGACCGTTGAACGCCAAGTGCGTTTTGGGCGCTCGTTGTTCACTACACCTAACCGTGATGGCACCGAAACGCTTCGCCCAAAGTTTGACGATTTACTCTCGACTTTCATTGAAGAAGTGGGGCACTCATGGCAGGAATATCTCTATGAGACAGATGGACAGGGAGGGCCGCGTATACGTGAGACCAGTCAAGCTGAAGCAGAACGGTGGAGAGCAGGCCAAGAATATCAGGTTAAGCGTTACATTCTAAATCTCGACGGAGATTTGTTTACGCTCTCTGACCAGCAGCGCGAAACCCTACAAAGTCAAATCTGCGAAGGGTATGCCAATCCTATGAACCACGAAGTCCCGCCTTATGAGGCGCCGCCGAGTTGGCTCCATTCAGACAGGTGGCCCCTGACCGTGCCCTCAACTTCCGAATTCGATGCTTTCTGCCATAGCGCAAACTTGGAGAGTAGACCCAAATGAGGGCTGAAGGAGGCGAATGAAGAAAACGAAGTCCTGACATGGGGATGAGGCAACTTCAAGGGTATCGAAGTTGCTGCGAAGGTGGGTAATCAGATGGAGACTCTGTTGGAATAATTGAGTGCCGAGGGGTTCGCGAAGATAGCCTGTGGCGCAAACTCGTTGGCGCCACAGGTCACGGGCCAAGCGCAGTCGAATCTACAAAGACAATCCCGCGTGTGATTTGGCATCGCACTCTACATGGGTGGCGTGAATTGGTTGTAGTTGACTAAACTGAGTTTTGATAAGTCAGGATACCGTATGCTTTCAACTAACGAGAGCTAAGGAAAGGTATCCCAACTATGCAGAGCGAACATGTTCCTCATGTGCTAGGTTGTGACTTGGACCCTCCAAGTCCACCGTCCGATTCATCCGAACAAAGGCGTAATCACTGACTGCTGGTGACGCATTCCCCGAGGTATGCCTCAATGACCTTCGGGTCGTTGACGATTTCTTCGGGAATGCCAAAAGCAATCGGTTTGCCAAAATCTAGGTCTGGTAAATGAGGGTAAACCCCTTTTGATAGGTGCTGTGGGAGGCCGCACCCGCCGTAATCAGAGACCGTTTGAAAAGACGGTTTGCCACCCCACCCCCTCTATATTTGGTGGAATGGGGCTGGGAGGGTGAGGTTTGTTACTTCTCAAACGGTCTCTCATCACCTTGCCATACTGTTCGCCGATCCTGACGACTGGCGTCATGTAGCTTGATTACCGGATAAACCACTAAACTGACTCACGCTCTTCTAACATCCACCTGCTCTGAAAAAAACGTCCGGGGCCAGATACCTCTCCATCAATCCGTTCAAACAAGATTTCGGCTAATTGCACCCCAATCTCCGGTAAATTGCGCACGACAGTAGTTAAATGGGGATGAATAATGGTTGCCTCTGGGATGTCATCGAAGCCCATAATCGCAAAATCTTGGGGCACGTGGTAGCCTAAAGTCTGTGCCTCGGAAATAGCCCCAATCGCCATTAACGCATTCGCGCCAAAAATTGCAGTGGGTGGGTTGGGCTGTGCGAGATATTCATGCATCGCGTGTCGCCCCCCATCTAAGGTAAAAGCGTGTTTTAAAATATATCCCGGTTCGATAGACAGTCCAGCATCAAACATCGCCCGCTGATAGCCCTTGCAGCGTGCCGGGCCGGGGGGCATATCATCAATGGTGCTGATAAAACCGATGCGCCGATGTCCTTTTTCCCGAATCAGCCATGTGATGGCTTCATAGGTGGCTGGTTCGCTGGTGCCACCGACTACATCCATCAATGTATGTTCAACCTGAGCGCCGAGCGCAATCACCGGAATATGGCTGCGTAGGATAAACTGGTCTAGTTCTTCGGTTGAAAGACGATGGGGAGCCATTACAATGCCATCTACCGGACGGCGCAGCACGGTGTCGAGAAAGCGCCGCTCGTTTTCATAAACATGGTCGCTGTTGGAAATCAACACATCATAGTCACGGGCACGGGCCACATCTTGAATGGCACGGACGATGGGGTGATAAAACGCATTGGAAATATCCCCGATCATGATGGCAATCATTTGCGAACGTTGGGTGCGCAAACTCCGCGCTGTCATATTCGGTTGATAACCCAATTCTTGGACTGCGTTTAAAATCTTCCGGCGGGTTTCTTCGCTAATAGGTACCTGCGAGGTACTGGTACTCAATACTCGTGAAACGGTGCTTTGTGATACCCCCGCCAACCGCGCAACGTCGTGCATGGTCGGGTTAGTCGGTCTTGGTTTGTCGTTCTTTTTTGCCATACCTTCTGCTGTCTATAGATTTACTATCTCAATTATCTAAGAACAACCAACACTAAAAAAGACCAAAATTTGCTTGAAGACCTTAGATCGTGATGCGTTTATTCTCAATCAGCCAACTCACTGCTTCATACACGGCCTGCAAGGAGCTATAGCGCGGACGATAATCAATGAGACGCTGGGCTTTAACAATACTGGCATTGGGGCTGTGGGCAATATGATCCCAAGTCGCAAGGGCATCCGCTTCCGAAACGGTTTTGCGCCATTCCTCCCACCCCAAAAATTTGAGATTGGCGGGCTGACCAAACCATGCTGCCATCCCTTCGGCATAACCACGCAGCGTAATAGCCTGTGGGGAGACCACATGGAAGTTCTCGCCAATGCTGTTATTCCAATAGGCAATGGCTTGCATAAAGGCATGGGCGACATCCGCCGCATGGACATGATGTACTGTTTCCAAACCGAGATTGGGCAAGATAAGTTCTTCCCCACGTGCCAAACAGCCAAACACCGCCGGATTGAAATTCCCTGCTGGGTTCAGCGGGTTATAGCCCGGCCCAACAATGTGCCCCGGATGCAGCAACGTCGCCGGAAACCCATGCTGGCGTGATTGCTTGAGCAGATATGTTTCAATGGCCGCCTTTTGGCCGCCATATTCACCGAATGGATGGCGCGGTTGATCTTCGGTGGCAGGGGCGTGGGTGGTATGTCCATGGACCCAAACTGTGCCACAATGTAAAAAATGATGGATATGGCCGCGCAAGGCTTCGACCAGATGTTTGGCGCTGGCCTCAGTAAAACAAATAAGATCAATCACGATGTCCGGTTTTAGGTCGAGGATCGTCTGACCAAAAGTGCCAGACTGTTCCGCCGCCTCACGGTCAATTTGAACGGCCTCAACATCAGTCCAAGCGGCATGAGGCAGATATGGCCCACGCTGGCCCCGTGTCACATTCACCACCGTATGGCCTTTTTCGGCCAGCATCGGGATTAGGTAAGTGCCTATGTGTCCGCTACCCCCAATGACAATAACACGCATAAGAAATTTCCCTTTTTGTAGGTATTTAAAGTCCCTCCTTTTTAGGGGAGGGATTGTAAGGAGAAGCTGGAAATGATCTTGTTAATCGGTGTCGAATTTATAGATGGTGGTCGTCAGATTTGGCCCGTCTGATTCAACACCGTCGTTTCAAGTGTGTCCTTATTTTATTCGATGCGCTACAAAAACGAGGCAGAGTTTTTAGGCTAGGGCTTAAAATCTCTGCCCGACCCACTACTAGCCAGCACGCCAGTATTGACTGTTGGACTGATTAACAACGACTACACCCGTGTCTACGTTGGGGGGTAGGGGAGAAATGCCAGCGGCTTGCCAATCCGCCACTGATTTGATGTTGCCATGCTTTACCATGTACAAGAACATCATGCCCCAGAAGCCCATTTGCCAAGTGCCTTGTGCCAATGACGCACCCAGCTCACCCCGGTCAATGAGGTCAAGAGTGCCTTCATCAGTATCGAAGCCGATATGGTGAATATCACTCAACATGCCTGCCTCGCGGATGGCTTGGGCCGAACCGACAGCAGCGGGGGCATTGGTACTGAAGACCCCTTTGATGTCCGGTTCGGCTTGGAGGAGAGCCGACAGTTTGGTGGCGCTGACGGTGGTATTGTTTTCGTTGTCAATAATCAGGTCTTCACCCACTTCGATGTCGGGGAATTCGGCGTGGAGGGTATCAATGAATCCATTGGTGCGCTCCAGCAGGTTGCCTTGCGATGGCACGGTTAACACAGCGGCCTTGCCCGATCCCATCAGCGGCCCTAAATAACGGGCAGCGATTACTCCTGCGGCATAGTTGCCCGTACCGAGGAAGGCGTAACGTTTGCTCAATGGAGAATCAGCATCAAATGTAATCAGCGGCAGGCCGCTATCAATGGCACTGTTAATCGGTGCGACAAGGGCTTCCGGATTGATGACCGTTAGGGCGATTCCAGCAGGCTGTTGGGCGATGGTTTCTTCCAACACGCGCACTTCCGCCGTGATGTCATATTCGGGCGTCCCTGTGTAGATGGCTTCTACACCTAGAAAAGCTGCTGCGTCTTGCATTCCCCGGTAACAGCCTTTCCAATAATCAATCCCGGATACAAAACTGACCATATAATAGGTTTCGCCATCTTGCGCCTTTGCGGGTTTCAGGCCGTGCATCGCCAATACACCCGCTGCCGTTGTAAGCGTTGAAGCCTTAAGAAAATCTCGTCTGTCCACTTTTGAACCCTTTCCTTTTAAGTTGTTGTTTTTCTGCTTTGTTAACGCTACGAAAGGTGTTCAGCCGGCTTGATCTCCTCTCGTGAACGCACCTTACTTGGGCTGGCGATTCTGCCAGCATTTCTAGCCCAATCCTCCTTTAGCCGTTGGCGTAGAAGGAGTAACAGATGGTTCCCCCCACGACGCGCTAGGAGGATTTAAGAAGATTTCGTTGTTCAATGGACCTCAAGATGGCTTTGATTTGCTGTCTGTAAAAAGGTCGCCACTTGCCAAGTGGTTCACCAAGTTCTTGGTTCTGAACCACCAATGGCGGACAGTAGTCTTGATTTCGGCCCAATGTTGACCCAGCGTATCGAGTCCTACCGCCAATAACAGCACTACGCCCATCGTCAGTTGTTGATAATAAACGGGCACTTTGGTTAGAATCATGGCATTGTTGATGAGCGCCACAAAAATCAAACCCAGCAACCCACCTAACACCGTGCCTTTGCCACCACGTAGACTGCACCCGCCGATGATGCAGGCCGCAATCACGCGCAGTTCTTCGCCTGTCGCTGCGCCGGGATCAGCCACCGTAAAGCGCGACACCGAAAGGACGCCCGCCAATGCTGCCAGCATCCCGGAAAGGACATAGACCCCGATTTTCACTCGCCGCACATTAATGCCGGAGAGCCGCGCCGCTTCTTCATTGCCCCCCACATAATAAATTTGGCGGAATCGGGCTGAGTGCCGCATCAAAATATCGCCAATGATAATGGTGCCAATGCCGATAATAATGAGGTTGGGAAACCCTTTGGTCACGCCTTGTCCCAGCGGATCTACAAAGGAGGGAAAATCTTCAAAAGCGACAGTGACGGGTGTGCCTTTGGTCAAGACGAGACCTAACCCGCGTGCAATGCCCAACATGCCAAGCGTGGCAATAAACGGATTGATTTTGGCCCATGTAATCAGCAGGCCATTCACACCCCCTGCCAAGACTCCGACGCCTACCCCATAAATAATTGCTGTGCCTACGCTGTGCCCATCTCGCAGGACCATTGCTACGACGACGCCACCCAGCGCATAAACCGACCCTACCGAGAGATCAAACCCGCCGGATACCAATGCCGCCGTCATGCCAAAAACCATAATCGCGGAGGCTGCAAATCCCAAGCCGACAGCCCGCAAATTGGCCTCGGTAAAAAAACGCCCTTCGTCTATTGCATACGAGAGGCGTGAATCCAGTTCGCTGATAAGTCGCCCATTTTTGGCAGCACGTTCCATTTCCTTACCAAAGCTATTAAAAAACTCACCCGTATAAAGATGTAACCCACACCCGATCAGAATAAGCATGATGACCAAAGAAAATTCTCTGGCCCGCGCGATTTGTATTAACAACCGTATCAAGGCGTCCGTAATATTTTTTAGCGAAAAGCGTTCCATTAGGGGTTTACGCATCAGCGTCGTGGTCTCCACAGATTCATGACTCCCGTTTGTTAATTGATTTCAATCTTTGAAATTTCAGTGTCAACCTCTAGCTTTCCACTTGCCGAACGCACAATCTTTTCTTCCGTCGCCTCGGCTGCGCTATATTCCGCCACGATTGACCCTTCGTGCATCACGAGAACGCGGTCACTCATCCCCAAAATTTCCGGCAACTCCGACGAAATCATGATGACTCCAACACCGCTTTCCGCCAGCGACCTGAGCAAAAAGTGAATTTCACGCTTTGCCCCCACATCAATGCCCCGCGTGGGTTCATCCACAATCAAAATTTTGGGCTGAATAGAGAGCCACTTGGCAACAAGCGCTTTTTGTTGATTGCCGCCGCTTAAGCGCTGTACCTCTTGGTCAATGCCCGATGTACTGATATTCAATTTGCGAATATATTGCTCGGCTAATTCACGCTCTTTGGGGGCGGAGACAAACCCAATCGCACTCACGTCTTGAATGATGGTGGCTTCCACGTTCCACTTGAGGCTCATTTCAAGAAATAAACCCGCTGCTTTGCGGTCTTCCGGCAAATAGCCAATACCCAACTTGATGGCTTTTTTGGGGGACTGAATATGGACAAGCGACCCGTTTAAGATAACCTCGCCCTCCGCATGGGGTTCTGCTCCAAACACGGCACGGGCCAATTCTGTCCGCCCCGATCCAATCAGGCCCGCGAAACCAAGAATTTCCCCTTTGTGCAACCTAAAACTGTTATATTGCGAAGCGCCATGCAGTCGAAAACTCTTTACCTCCAAGAGGGTATCTCCCGCCTGTTGGCTTTTAGGGGGATACATATGACCGAGATCGCGTCCGACCATCATGCGCACGATTTCGTCGGGTGTTACGTCACTTGTATTTTTCGTACCCACGTATTTGCCATCGCGGAGCACCGTAATGCGATCTGCCAGTGCAAAGATTTCGTTCAATTTATGGCTGATATATAAAATGCCGACCCCACTAGCAGCCAGTCGCCGCAAAAATCCCAATAGAATGTCCGCCTCATAATCGGTTAGGGCGGAAGTCGGCTCATCTAAAATCAAGACTTTGCAGTTGGAGGAAATAGCTTTCGTAATTTCGACGAGTTGTTGATTGGCAATCGAAAGGGCCTCAACCCGTGTCCGCGCATCCACTGCGACATTCAGTTGGCTTAACATCCGGGTGGTGTTCCGAAACAGGGTAGGGTAGCGCACCATGCCAAAAATATTGGTTGGCAAGCGCCCCGGATAGATGTTTTCGGCGACGGTCAACGCGGGTACTAGGCTTAATTCTTGATAGACAATATTGATGCCATGTCGGAGGGCGTCGTGGGGATTAGCGATGGTGATTGGGCGACCTTCAAAACGGATTTCGCCTGCATCGGGGCTATGCACGCCCGCGAGGATTTTCATGAGGGTGCTTTTACCTGCACCATTCTCACCCATAATGGCATGAATTTCACCCGCCCTCAACTCCACGTTCACATGATCGAGTGCGAGTGTGCCGGGGAATTGCTTCGTGATGTTAACGGCCTCGAGCAGCGCAGTCATATAAGTTTTCCGTAAGTGTTTTTGAGCAAGTCTGCTGTGTAAATTCTGGCTCTTATGATTCATGCAATCGTATGCACGCAATCGTATTCACTTTAACATGTGGGATATTTTTTTGTCAAGAGAGTTGCTTTTTCTGTTAGACAAAATATCAGCCGGGAGGGCCGAGCACCCGAAATCCCCCAAGCAGAACTTTCGAAATTTTTCGGTTAATCATGCTCGGTTATGTAATTCCGGTGACGGGTATTCTTAGGCGGGTGAGTTTGATCACTTGTTGATTCCAGTTCTTACGTAAAGGCCCAAAATGTCATTCGATTGGACTTGATGTTTCCGTTTAGCGGTTTCCAGATTCCAGTATCCCCCCATCTGTAGATTCGATTGGTAAGCGACTTATCAGAAGGAGTAAACTACAGAGATAAAAGGCAAAAGGGGGATTATGAAAATTAAGAACTGGGCCGGAAATTACGAATACAACGCACGTAATGTGTTTTATCCCACAACTATTGAGCAAGTGCAGTCCCTTGTAAAGCAACACAAGAAAATCAGGGTTATTGGGACGCGGCACTCGTTCAATGGGATTGCAGATTCGCCCGATACCCTTATTTCACTTGAGCGGTACCCATCATTCATCACCATCCATCACGCACAAAGTAAGGTGTCGTTTGCGGCGAGTGTGACTTATGCTGAATTGTCTCGCACGCTTCATGCTGAGGGCCTAGCACTGCCCAATCTTGCCTCATTACCCCATATCTCAGTGGTGGGAGCTTGCGCGACTGCAACACATGGTTCGGGGGATGGTAATCAGAATTTAGCGGCATCGGTATCCGGTATAGAATTTGTCACCGCCGATGGGAAATTGGTCAGATTATCACGGGAACAGCATGCTGAATTTTTTGAAGGGACGGTAGTTCATTTAGGTGGATTGGGCGTGGTCGTGAGTCTTACCCTAGATGTTCTCCCCGACTTTGAAATGACTCAAGTCGTCTACGAGCATCTTCCTATGGCGCAGTTAGAAGTCCATTTCAATGAAATTATGTCAGGTGTCTATAGTGTCAGCCTATTCACTGATTGGCAAGGGGATCACATTAATCAAATTTGGTTAAAGCATCGCTCTGGTGATCCTGTTTCATTCAGTCAGACATCTAACTTCTATGGTGCGACGCTTGCCACCCATCAGAAACACCCTATCGCTGGTTTTTCGGCTGAGTCCTGTACGGATCAACTTGGGATTGTGGGTGCATGGCATGAACGCCTACCTCACTTCCGCATGGATGCAGTTCCCAGTGCTGGCAATGAGTTGCAGTCCGAATATTTTGTCCCGCGTGACCATGCAATTAAGGCGATTCAGGCCGTTGGGACATTGAGGAGTCAGATAGCTCCCCACTTATTGGTGTCCGAGATACGCAGCATTGCTGCTGACAAACTGTGGATGAGTCCCTGTTATCAACAAGACTCCATTGCCATCCACTTTACATGGAAACCAGATTGGCCGGCTGTAAGCCAATTGTTGCCCCGCCTAGAAGCTCAACTGGCAGTGTTTGGTGCTCGGCCCCATTGGGGCAAACTGTTTTCCATGTCGCCACACCGTATCCAATCGTTTTATCCGAAGCTACCACAGTTTCGAGAACTGCTTCAACACTATGACCCACAGGGTAAATTCCGCAATCCTTTTCTGGAAGCCATCCTTTGGGGAGATTAAAAGAGCTATTCAAGACACAACGCCTTCCTCCCTTAATGCCTGCCATGAGACCGAGATAATCCCCTAATACAGGTGAATCATCCGAGGGGGCGGCAGATCAAGACGAATGCCCCATAACCCCCGGCATATCATAAACAACACAAATCTGATGACATATATCGTTGTCGTCTACCATGCCACAGGGGTACAATTTAATTGTGAAAAAATTCTCAAACTAATTTTGAGTTAGGAGTGTGAGTTGGATAAGTTGGGTTTACTGCTGGTTGCAGCCTACTGTGCAATCCAAGCGATCCGAACCACGAACTTGCTACTCTCTGTCCTCTGGTTAGCCAGTGTAAGCGCACTCACAACGATCATTCTTTTTACGCTAGATGCGCCACAGGCAGCCGTCATCGAAATCAGCGTTGGGGCGGGTTTGGTCGCCGTATTACTCGTGTTCGCCATTAGTATTGCAGGTGAAGAAACGCTTCACAATCACGATACCCTCTGGAAGAAGATGCTGCGCCGTTTCCCTCTCATTACCGTCCTGTTCTTACTCCTCTGGATTCTCCTGCCTCTGCCGGAAACGCAACCGGGTGCAAAGGATACTGCCACATTTAGCACAATCTTGTGGGAAGACCGCGCCCTTGATGTCCTGCTGCAAATCGTCATTATTTTCAGCGCGGTGTTAAGCCTATTAGGGCTGCTGGCCGATCAAAAATTGCCCGCTGCGGTGCAACATTATGCCGCGCCGCACCCGCTGAATGAAGCAGCATCGCCAACGGAGCAGGTGGCAATAGTGGACGATGAGCCGATTTTGGAACCGGAAAGGGAGTTGGCATGACGGAGGATGAACTGACACTGGTCGGTGTGGGGATATTATTTGGGGTGGGTGTATATGGGCTGCTGTTGACCCATCACCTGATCAAGATTGTGATTGCGCTTCAGATTATCGGCAAGGCTGTGATTATCGCGTTTGCGCTTGCGGGGACGATGAGTGAGCGGGTTCAATTGGCACAAAGCCTGATTGTAACTATCATCGTCGCCGATACGATGGTAGCCGTTATCAGTCTCGCATTGGTCATTCAAGTGAAACAGCGCCTCGGCACATTAGATGCTAGGGAACTGTCGAATCTGCGGAGGTGAGCGATGACAGCATGGTTGGTTGGTCTCACCATTGGGCTGCCGTGGCTAGGAGCATTGATCGTCTGGCGAATACCAGACCATTATCCACAACGGCAGCATGGGATCGCTGTGATCGCATCCCTCCTTACCGCAGCAGTTTCGATAGGGTTGCTGACCGCTCATTCAACCGAGGTGGCGCTGCGTCTGCACATCGGCGGCATATTTGGTGATTTTATTCTGGTGCCGGACGGTCTGGGTGTCCTGCTGGCGGCTATTGCGGCCATCATTGGCAGTCTGACTGTGATCTTCTCTGTCGCTTATATGGAGCATGAAGCCTGCCTGAATCGCTACTATGCGCTGGTGCTGATTTTTATTGGCACGATGGCGGGTTTGGGGCTGGCGGGTAATTTGCTGTTGATGTTCTTCTTCTGGGAAATCACCGCCCTATGCTCCTATGCTCTTATCGCCTTCGACCATGATAATCCGGCGGCAGTGGCGGGTGGCTTAAAGGCACTGGTCATCACCCAGTTAGGTGGTATTGGCTTACTGATTGGGGCGCTGACGGCCTATGGACGCTTCGGCACAGATGAAATCGCGGTGTTGCTGGCACGGGCGGAAACCCTGCCCAAGACCGAATTAAACCTGATCGCGTTTAGTTTCTTAATCGCGGCAATGGCAAAATCTGCCCAAGTGCCTTTTCATAGTTGGCTGCCCGGCGCAATGGAAGCTCCCACCCCCATCAGTGCCCTGATTCACGCGGCCACGATGGTGAACGCGGGCGTCTATCTGCTGGCACGTTTTTATCCGGCCTTTGAGGATGTGACGGGCTGGACAACTGCCGTCATGACGGTGGGGATCGTATCGGCACTCATGGCGGCACTCATGGCGTTGGTTGCGAATGATCTCAAGCGTGTCCTCGCCTATTCCACCATCAGCCAGTTAGGATATATGGTTTTTGCGGTGGGGGCCGGTGGAATTTTTGCCAGTCAATTCCATCTATTAAGCCATGCCGTGTTTAAAGCGCTCCTGTTTCTTGGTGCCGGAGCCGTTATCCACAGCGTGGGGACACGCGATATACGGCAGATGGGAGGGCTGTGGCGCTCCATGCCGCAGGTCACCATCGCCTTTGTCATCGGCGCGATGGCGCTGGTAGGCATTCCCGGCATGAACGGCTTTTGGAGCAAAGAACTGATCCTAGAACGCGGGTTAGATGAAGCATCGCCCGTTTTTGTGGTTGGGCTACTGATTGGCGTCGGCCTTACCGCCTTATACACGCTCCGACTGGTCTGGTTGGTCTTTGCGGGCACTCCCCGATTTTCCGCTCAGGTACATGAAGCGCCCTCGGCCATGCGAATTTCATTGGGCATTTTGGCGGTTGGCTCCCTGACCACTTGGCTGCTGGCCTCGCCTTTAAGCAAGATGTTGGCTGAAACGCTGCCCTATCACCATCTCCACTCCGAAACGACCCGTGATGTTATTTCAGATGTCATGGCCGCCCCGATTACGGCGCTGGCGCTTGTTTGTGTGGCGCTTGGCTTCCTGCTGTGGGGGCTTCACGATCGGCTCGGTTGGCTCATTGCCCGGTTGCAGCTTCTTAGCCAGATCGCCAGTCAAGATTTTGGCTTTGAGGCGCTCAATCGTGCCGTCATGCGCAGCACCAGTACCCTCGCCGAACGCCTGCGCTCGACCCAGACCGGAGAACTCAACTGGAATATCTGGGGGATTGTAGCGGGGCTGGTGGCGATCTTAATTTATGTGGCGGTGGAGGTCTGATATGGAGACGAACTCGGTAGCAACTTTGATTGCCCTGCCACTGGCCCTTTCTCCAGCAGCGTACATAGTTGAGCGCCTATATCGCAAGATTCATCCGGGTTGGCTGGCGCTGCTGATTTTGGCGCTGGCGTGGGGCGTTTTTGGTATAGCGGCCTATGAATTTGACCGGGAGGGTACGCTGACCTATCGTGTAGGCATGATGCAGCTACAACTCGACGGACTCAGCCTGTTTGCCTGCGGCGCAATTCTGACACTCGGTACATTGACGGTCATCTATTCGTTGGATTATATGGCCGAAGAAGGCGCGGCGGACAAATATTATGCCCTCGTGCTGCTGCTGCTTGGCACCATGATGGGGTTGGTCTGCACCCGCGATCTGTTTAATCTGTGGGTCTGGTTCGAGGCAATGGCGATTTCAGCCTCGTTCTTGGTGGCGTTTTACCGTGAACAGCCAGCCTCGCTGGAAGCCGGGGTCAAGTATATTGTACAAAGTGCGCTTGGGTCGGCGTTTATCCTGTTGGGCATTGCCCTCGTGTTGGCCGAAACGGGCACGTTGGATTTGCAGGAAATCGCCCAATTAAACCAAGATTCGGCAATGTTGTGGGCGGCGGGTGGACTGTTTATCGCCGGATTTGGGGTCAAGATGGCGCTCGTGCCGTTCCATACGTGGCTGCCGGATGCCCATGCCCAAGCCCCCAGTGGCATCAGTGCCTTGCTGTCCGGGTTGGTCATCGAAGTGGCACTCATCGCCTTGCTCCGCGCCCTAACCTGTGTCGCATTTTCGTGGGGAACACTCCTGATTGTCTTTGGTGCAGTCAACATGCTGGTCGGGAATTTGCTGGCCCTGCGCCAGACCCAGATAAAACGCCTGTTGGCCTATTCTAGCCTTAGCCAGATGGGGTATATGGTATTCGGCATTGGCGTCGGCATCTATGCGCAAACATTGGATGGGTTTGAGGGCGGGCTATTCCATTTCTTCAACCATGCCCTGATGAAAGGCCTCGCATTTTTGGCGGTTGGCGCTTTTATCTACAGCCTCGAGACTCATCAGCCCTTGCAAATAAGCGATTTGCGTGGTGCATCCCGGCGCTATCCGTATCTAGCATTAGCGCTCAGTCTAGCCTTATTGGGCCTCGGTGGACTGCCGCCGCTGGCCGGGTTTATGTCAAAATGGCAGATTTTTGCAGCGGGTATCGCGGTACATGAGCCATTGATTACCCTGCTGGTCATCTTTGCGGCGCTGAACAGTGTTTTGTCGTTGGCCTACTATGCGCCCATTATCAATGTGCTCTATTCCCGGCAGGTCCAAGTTGAAATGGAGCAGGGTCGCGCTGTCCCACCCATGATGGGGCTGTCTTTGCTGGTGTTGTCGGTGGCGATTGTGGTCATCGGTGTGTATCCGGGGCTACTGCATGGTGCGCTTGAACCAGCCGCCCGCGTCCTGTTAACCGCGTTTGGAGGGTGAGATGAACGATTTGTTGTTGCAGCCGCCGGTTGCTTTTTTGATCTATCTTGGATTGGTCTGGGGCCTATCGGCGCTTGGGGGCTGGCTGGCTCCTGAAAAAGCGTCCGTCAATAAATCGAGCAGTTATGCCAGCGGTGAAGCACCCGCCACCCGTCCGGCGGTTCCCGGTTATCGGCCTTTTTTCGTGGTGGCCCTGTTTTTTGCCGTCGTGCATTTAGGGGTATTGGTAGCAGGTACAAGCACGCTGACCCCGATGGCGGGCATTTTTCTGACTGGGGTGATGGTGTCGTTATTGGCGCTGATTTTAGAGTCGAGGGAGGCAGCTTAAGATGACATGGCAGCGGGTGGTGGATGATTTTAGAACATGGGCAAGAGTCAACTCGCCTTGGGTGGTGCATTTTAATACGGGTTCGTGCAACGGCTGTGATATTGAAATCTTGGCAACCCTGACCCCGCGTTATGATGCCGAGCGGTTTGGGGTCAAGTTGGAAGGCAGCCCACGCCACGCCGATGTGTTGATTTGCACCGGGCCTGTTACACGGCAAGCACGGGATCGCCTGCTGCGCGTGTATGAGCAGATGCCAGAGCCAAAATTTGTGATTGCGGTGGGGTCATGTGCGATCTCCGGTGGGGTGTTTCAGGGGTGTTACAACGTTATCGGGCATATTGACGAAGTGATCCCGGTAGATGTCTATATTCCCGGTTGTCCCCCCCGCCCCGAAGCCATCCTCGACGGCGTAGTAAAGCTGTTGGGCCACCTCAAAAACCCGGTGCTTGAAGAAACCATACAGGAGGCAGGTTGATGGATACGCAAGAGGCGTTAAAAAGCGCCGAAACATTGCTGACCGACTATCCCAGCACGCGCCCCGAAGAGAACCGTCTGGATGTGACGCTTGCGCCGGAAAATCTGAGCGCAGTGGTCAGCAATCTAGTCGCCGCACGCTGGGGCTATCTGATGGCGATCACAGGATTGGATCAGTTAGCACTGGATCAACTTGAAATTCTCTATCATTTTGGCGCTGGGGCGGCAGTCCTAACGCTGCGAATCTTACTGCCGCGTACTCCAATTCCAAGCGTGGAAAGCATTTGTCCCATCATCCCCTATGCCAATGTCTATGAGCGCGAATTGGGCGAAATGTTTGGGGTGGAATTTAGGAACAGCCCTAATACGGATCGGCTGTTCTTGCCAGATGACTGGTGCAGCGATGTTTATCCTCTCCGTAAAGACGCCGTATTGAACGAGGAGTGAAATGAAATTGGATACTACTGTACCACAGCGTTTTGTCGTACCAATTGGGCCACAGCATCCCGCCCTCAAGGAACCCGGTCATTTTGAATTTACGGTGGACGGTGAACAAGTGACAGGGGCATCCGTGCGCTTGGGGTATGCCCATCGCGGCATCGAAAAAGCCACCGAGGGACGCAATTGGGTCCAAAATCTCTACCTCTTGGAGCGTATCTGCGGCATCTGTTCACATGTCCATGCCACCGCCTACTGTCTGGGTGTGGAGAGATTAGCTGGAGTGACAGCCCCGCCCCGCGCCCAAGCCATTCGCCTGTTGGTGGCTGAATTAGAGCGCATTCACAGCCATTTGCTGTGGTTGGGTGTGGCGGCCCATGAAGCTGGCTTCGATACCTTGTTCATGTATTCGTGGCGTGACCGCGAAACCGTGATGGATATTTTAGAGGCGCTCACGGGTAATCGGGTTAATTATTCAGCCAATCTGCTCGGCGGTGTCAAATTTGATCTCACTCCTGAATTGACCGATAAGATTTACAAGGGACTTGAGCTTTTGGAGGAGCGTACCCATCAATATGTGGATGTGGTCACGTCGGACGCGACCCTGCTGCAACGCACTCGTGGTGTGGGCGCTACCACTCGTGAGCAGGCGGAGGAGTTGGGTCTGGTGGGACCAACCGCGCGGGCATCGGGGGTAGAACGTGATATTCGCACCGAAGCGCCTTATGCCGCCTACCCTGATTTTCCGGTGCAGGTCGTGACAGCAACCGCTGGTGATTTGGAAGCGCGTTTTGTGGTGCGGCTGCAAGAGTTATTTGAAGCGTATCGCCTCATTCGTGCCGTACTGGAAAAATTACCCCCCGGTGACTTGCAGGCCCGAATGCCACGTAAAATCAAGCCTGCCGAGACCGTTAGCCGCGTTGAAGCGCCACGTGGGGAACTGTTTTATTTCATCAAAAGCAATGGCACCGATCAGCCAGAACGCATCAAAGTGCGAACCCCGACCTTGTGTAATCTAGCGTCGGTCTGTGTGCTGGCGATAGGCAGCCAACTGGCGGATGTGCCAATGATCCTAGCGGGGGTTGATCCGTGTTTTTCCTGTAATGATCGCATGGTGACGGTCTATTCCGGCGATACGGCTCATACCCAGTGGACATGGAAACAGTTGCGACAATATGGCATTGATTACTATCGAAGGTGAAGATGAACACCATTCAAGATTTGTTCACCCTAATGTTTTTCCCCGGTGGTTTGTTCGTGCTGGCGCTGGGTATGAGTTATGAGTGGGTAGACCGCAAATTGATGGCACGGGTACAAAATCGTGTCGGCCCACGCTGGTTTCAGCCCTATGCCGATATTGCCAAACTCCTTGTCAAAGAGGAGGTGATTCCGGCAGACAGCAACCGCCTGCTATTCATTGGCTTGCCCATCTTGGCACTGGCAGGGGCATTGACCGCCGCACTCTATGTGCCGCTGGCGGGGTTCGACCCATTGTACAGCTTTAAGGGCGATTTGATTGTGGCGCTCTATCTGTTAAGCCTGCTTACCGTTTGCACCGGACTGGCGGGGGCAAATACGACGGATCGCTTTTCATTGGTGGGGGCGACCCGTACTTTGACCCAATTGTTTTCGTATGAAGCGCCCTTCCTGTTGGCGATGCTTGGTCCGGCGGTGGTGGCACGTAGCTGGCAAATCAACGAGATTATTGCGGACGCTGATGGGCAATGGCTGTTGATTGTCCAGCCCGTTGGTTTTGTGGTGGCTTTGATTGGGCTGCTGGGCAAGCTGGAAATCGCCCCATTTAATGCGCCGGAAGCCGAAACCGAAATCGTCGCGGGCGCGTTGACCGAATACAGCGGGCGGGGCTTGGCGCTGTTTCGACTGGGGCGACATGTTGAGCTAATCGTCGGGTTAACGATGGTCGCGGCGTTTTACATGGGCGGGGTCAGTGGACTGCCGTTGTTTGTCCTAAAAACGCTGCTGCTGCTCCTAATCCTCGTGGGGATTCAATCACTAGTGGCACGGTTACGGATAGATCAGACGGTTGGGTTGTGGTGGCGCTGGGGCGTCTTGTTGGTGCTGGCCCAATGGCTGGTACTGGTTATCTGGGAAGGAGTACAGGCATGAAACGTCATACCCTGTTGCAATCCGCCATTCAGTCGCTCTTTCGGCGGGCAGCCACACAGCGTTATCCAGCCGAACGAACCCCCACCCCGGAACGCTTACGGGGCACGCTTCATTGGAAGCCTGAAGGCTGTACCGGATGCTGTCTATGTAGCAAAGAATGTCCCGCCAACGCGATTGAGATTATCACAATTGACAAGGCCGCCAAGAAGTTTGTCGCACGCTATCACGCGGACCGCTGCATTTATTGTGGGCAGTGTGTGGTGAATTGTCGTTTTGGCTGCCTAACAATGTCGCCGGAGGAATGGGAGAATGCCGCGCTCCACAAACAGGTGTTCACGGTCTACTATGGAGATGCCCCCGATGTCGAACGAGTCTTGGAAGGATTTGTTGCACCAGAGCCTGCATCCAACTCCTGACCATCCCCTAAAAACCGCGATTGTAGGGATTGGGAATGGGATGTATCGGGATGACGGAGTGGGCGAACGGATTGCCACACGCCTATCAGCGCGACTGGTAGGATGCGACACCGTTCAGATTATCGCCGCCGGAATCGCCCCTGAAAATTGTACCGGGTTGCTACGGCGGTTTGAACCCGATTTGGTCATTCTCATAGATAGTGCGAATTTTGATGCACCACCGGGCACGGTGCGCTGGATAACCCCTGCCGACATTGAGGGCATCAGTGCCTCCACCCATACTCTGCCGCTGTCCCTGTTGGCAAATTATCTCGAAACGAGCCTCCATTGCCACATCGGATTACTGGCTATCCAACCCCTTGATGTGTCATGGGGGGAAGGTATTTCGTTGCCTGTGCAGATTGCGGCAGATGCGCTTATTGAAGAACTGGTGAAGGCTTTGCATCAGGACACCCTCAGTTAGCAGACAGACTGCCAACACCTTTTCACCACTCACCACTCACCACTCGGAGGCCATACTCCTCGATCATAAGCACATTGATTATCTGCTAGATCTGTTCCAAATCGAACTTCATTCTCTTTCTATCCGATCTACAAAACTTGTCTCTAATTGACAAAAATACGCGATGTGGTACAATATTAGTACGACTATCGTAGTATTTGAGTATCGCATAATTCGTATTTCGTACCTAAGAAAGTGTGAGGTGAAAAATGCCCACCGGAGAAGAGACATCACCTTCGTCTACCCAAGTAGAAGTGATCAGTGATTTATTGCACCAAATCACTTGGGGTATTCGGTTGGATCAACTTGGCACATGGTCAAAAGCACTGCGTGGCATGGCGCAACTTGATTTACATATTCTCAAACTCATCGCGGAACGGCCCGATATTATTTTGAAGGAAATATGCAGTGAACTTCATATTCCCAATAGTACCCTAACCAGCGCAATCAATCGTTTGGAGGAGCGAGGATTGCTGAACCGAGTGATTAGTCGCCGGGATCGCCGTTCCTACGGGTTAGCACTGACGACCAAAGGCTGGGAGATTAAGGCCGAACATGATCGAGTGGATCAAATGATTGCCACTAAGGTGATTAAGGCTTTAGAAGGGGACGAAGAAGTGACGACCCTGACCACCCTCCTAAGCAAAATTGTGCAGCATTTTGAGTAAAGCAGTTTTCATTTAGAGAAAAAATCCCCACATCGCCGCTATCTCAACTGCCACCGGGGGTATCCATATGGAGGTAGTGCAATGATAGTGCTAAAGCATGTGTCCAAGAAATATCAGATGGGCGCGGTGACCGTTACAGCCCTAAATGATGTGTCATTGAATATCGAAGAGGGGGAATTTGTAGTGGTCTTGGGGCCATCGGGGAGTGGTAAGACAACGCTTCTCAATATGATTAGCGCCCTAGACACCCCCACTGAGGGTACTATTACCGTCGCTGGGCAAGACATCACCGCCATGAGCCGCTTAAAACAATTTGACTTCCGCCGTAACACAGTCAGTTTTATCTTCCAAAGTTTCAACCTCTTCCCCAGCCTAACTGCCGAGGAAAATGTCCAGTTTGTGCTCGACATGCACTACAAACGGGGTATCCAGTCCACTGCAAAAGCGGTGCTTGATAGTGTGGGCCTCGGCCTCCGCTATCAGCATTTCCCGCACGAATTGTCGGGTGGCGAGCAGCAGCGTGTGGCAATTGCACGGGCGCTGGCGACTGGCAATCCTGTTTTGTTAGCCGATGAGCCGACAGGTGAATTAGATTTCAAGACGGGTGTCCAAATTTTGCAGCTCTTACGATCCCAAGCAGGCAACGGACGAACGGTGCTGGTTGTGACCCACAACCGTGAAATTTCACGGATTGCGGATCGCGTGATTGAATTGAGCAGCGGTGAAATTGTGCGAGATGGTGCGCCAGAAGCGGGTAAAGCGCCAATTGCTGAGTTGCATTGGTAAAGAAGGTGAAATGATGAACCTCAAATTTTGGCTTAAGTGGTCTTATCGTGATGCCAAAGAACGCTGGTTACAAGTGCTGGCGATTGCCGTAATTCTCGCTTTGGGCACAGGCGTCTACAGTGCTTTTGGCAAGCAAAAAGAATGGCGCATCGAATCGCTGGACAAAAGTATGGCGATGCTTGCCATGTACGATCTCCAAATGGAATTGACAGAAGGGAGCTATCTCGAAAGCACCGCACTCGAATCGGCACTGGCTGATATTGAAGGGGTCGAAGTGGTTGAAACACGCTTATTGGTTCCAACCCTTGTGGACGCTTCTAAAGAAGGTGAAACGATCCTCTATCCGGGTCGGCTCATTGGTGTGGACTTGTCGGACGGCGGCCCGCATATCAGCAGATTGAATATCACCGAAGGGTCAGGGCTAACCGAAGCCGATGCTGGCACAAACAAAGTCATTATGGACTATCTATTTACCAACTACCGAGAACTGTCGCCGGGGGATAGGGTCAAAATCACAGGGGACATCGAACTGGATTTCGTTGGGCGCGGTCAAATCCCCGAAAACATGATGATCATACCGGGTACGGGCGGTTTCATGGAAAACGAAAATACGTTTGCCGTGATGTATATGTCGCGTGACACAGTTCAACAGATTAGCGGACGAGAGGGGCTAATCAACAATGCCGTCCTTCTATTGGATAAGGGCGCCAACCCTGATGCCGTGATCCACGACATCAAGCAGGTAATGGCTACCCAATTTGCCGACACAGGCTTCAACCTGACCCAAAAGGAAGACGATCAGGTTTACAACGCGATGTATACTGACGCACGAGGCGATCAACGTTTTTGGAACATTGTCGCGGGGCTGTTCCTTATCGGGGCGGCAATGGCAACCTTCAACCTCGCGGGTCGTATTGTAGAATCGCAGCGCCGCCAAATTGGAATTGGGATGGCATTAGGTATCAAGCGGCATTGGCTGGCTTTACGGCCAATCCTGTTGGGTCTGCAAATCGCGGTGGTGGGAACTATTTTGGGATTGGGATTTAGCTATCTATTCGGGCAAGCGCTTCTGGGGATATTCAAAGATTTTTACCCGCTTCCCTACTGGGGCAGGCTCTTCTATATTGAGAGCTATCTCAGAGCGTCTGTTCTAGGCGTTCTGGTGCCTATTATTGCCACGCTGTTTCCAGTTTGGCGGGCCGTGCGTGTCCAGCCAGTGGACGCCATTCAGACGGGTTATCTGGTGGCAAAAGGGGGTGGCCTGTCCTATCTCATGGAATATGCTCCCCTCCCCGGCAGGAGTTATATGCAAATGCCATTCCGCAATATTTTGCGTTCCCCTTGGCGCAGTTTGATGACGATACTCGGCGTCTCGATTGCCATTATGCTCTTGGTGGCGATGGCGGGCCTGCTGGATACCTTCAACCGCACGATTCACCGAGGCAGCGATTTCTATATGGAGTCCTATCCTGATCGGCTGGATGTGGTGTTGGATAATTTCTATCCGATCAATAGTCAACATATCACTGACTTGCAGCGGCTTGAACAAGACGGGCGGCCTCTATTTAGTAAAGTGGATGTGGGCCTCGTCATAGCGGGTGAATACGTCAATTCGGACGATGAGGAAATGTTGGCAGTGATTGAGTTGTACGATCCCGCTACCGCCTTATGGCAGCCAACGCTGGAGGAGGGTAATTTGCCTGATGGTGGACGTGGTATTGTCATTTCCGAGAAAGCCGCCCAAGACCTCGGCGTAAAGGTGGGTGAAACGGTTCAGATTTCCCTCCCCGTGAGAGAAGGGCTGTTGTCCTATCGGATGGAAGAAATGGCTATTCCAGTGATCGGTATTCACGACAATCCGTTACGGATGCAAGCCTATATGAGCCTGAATCAAGCCGAACTGATGAACATGGCAGGTTTGGCAAACACCGTAACCCTCTATCCAGCCGAGGGTGTCACCACAGCGGAAATGCGGCGTATGATGTTTGCCCAGCCGGGGGTTGCATCCGTGCAGGCCGTTAAGGATATTGCCCAGAGTTTTGAGGAGTCTATCGAAATCTTTAATACGGTACTCATCATGATTCAGGGGGTCGTCGTGATACTGGCCTTTCTCATCGCCTTCAATTCCACCACCATCAATGTGGATGAACGGATGCGCGAGATTGCCACCATGTTTGCCTTTGGGCTGCGTATCCGCACCGTCACCCGGATGCAGGTCGTCGAAAATGTCGTCACTGGGCTATTCGGTACTATTTTGGGCGTTGTTTTCGGCTATATGGTGATTGTCTGGATGATGGAAAGTCAAATCAAAGACATGGTGCCGGACATCCAGTTCAATGTCTATATCGCCTCTGGGACGCTGTTGACAGCGGCTGTGTTAGGTATTCTCGTGGTGGGGCTAACCCCCTTGTTAAGCATTCGTAAGATGCTCCGAATGGATATCCCTTCCACGCTGCGGGTCATGGAATAGTTTTTTATGGGGGAGACAACCTCCCCCAATAGTTCTATCTACTCTGTTTTCGTGCCGATTTATGCTCCTACTTGGTAACTTGCCATCAAAATTCGGCTGACCTCCGGGCGTGTAAATTCTGTGGGCAGCATCTCACCGCGCGACAACATCTCCCGTACCTGTGTGCCACTTAAGGCGATATGGTCTTCTTTACCATGTGGGCAGGATTTGAGGCTGACCACGCTACCACACTTTTTGCAGTAAAAGGTGTGTTCAAAAAACAGCGGGGTAATGCCGATTTCCTCCGGGGTAAATTGGTCAAAGATGTGATGGGCATCATAACTGCCATAATAGTTCCCGACCCCTGCATGGTCACGACCTACAATGAAATGAGAACAGCCATAATTTTTGCGGGCAATGGCGTGAAAAATGGCCTCACGCGGGCCAGCATACCGCATGGCAGCCGGGAACGCGCTCAAGACTACCCGATTCAGCGGATAGTAGTGATTGACAATTGCCTGATAACTTGCCACCCGCACTGCTGCTGGAATATCATCCGATTTGGTTTCACCCACCAGCGGATGAATTAACAGGCCATCCACGATTTCCAGTGCCGTCTTTTGAATATATTCATGAGCACGATGAATCGGGTTGCGGGTCTGGAAACCGACCACCCGCCGCCACCCGCGTTCGCTGAAAATAGCCCGTGTTTCCGATGGCGTGAACCGAATATCAGGAAATTCCTCGTGAACACGCTGGGGTAAATTGAGGACGTGGACATCACCTCCCAGCAACACCGACCCCTGTTTATAGAGACGCGCTACGCCGGGGTGGGCCACTTCCGTTGTGCGATAAACCTGCTGCGCCTCGACTTGGGGGTCATAGGTATATTTATCACTGATGTCCAAAATAGCCAGCAGACGGGTTTTCCCATGTACCTGCTCGGTCAGCACGGCGGATTGCCCAATCTTCAGATTTTCGGCAAGGCTCTCATCCACCGCCAGCGTCACCGGAATTGACCACGCCAGCCCATTCGCTAGGTGCATGGTCTGAACCACTGATTGATAATCGGCCTGATTCATGTATCCTGTTAGCGGACTCAGTGCCCCCACTGCGATCATTTCAAGGTCAGCCAAATTCAAATCATTGAGTGGGATTTGGGGCAGGGTGGCGGCGCGTTCAAGGGCGGCTTCACGTTCTGCCCCATCCAAAAGACGGTTGATGAGTGTCCCCCCATGTGGTGCGATAAGTTTAGACATGATAGGCGGCCTCCTTGACCGGAATCAACTGGCGAGTTTCCAGATAGGCCAAAATCTCCCCAATGCTTTCTTGTAGGCTCTGGCGATCCGTATTCACTTCGATTTCGGGCTTATGGGGTGCTTCGTAGGGATCATCAATGCCAGTGAAATTTTTGATTTGTCCGGCAATCGCTTTGGCGTACATGCCCTTAACATCACGGTCAATACACGTTTGCAGCGGAGCATTCACATACACCTCAATAAAATTGGTGGTCTCTTGGCGCACTTTGTCACGGGTGGCTTGATAGGGTGAGATAAACGAGGCCAGCACCCCGACGCCGTTCCGCGAAAGCAGTTTAGCGACAAATGTCACCCGTTCGATATTTTTGTCGCGGTCTTCTTTGCTAAAACCCAAATCGCGGGTCAAGCCTTCGCGCACGGTATCGCCATCCAACCGTTCAACCCGTAGGCCACGCTCTCGTAATTCCTGTTCCAAAGCGACGGCGATGGTCGTTTTACCCGCGCCGGATAACCCGGTCAACCACAATGTAAAGCCTTGCTCACTCATGATTCTTGTTTTGCTCCTGTTGATGTATGAATACCACATTCAGTTTTGGCGCTGTTCGCCCAACGTCCGGCCCGACCATCCGCACCAGCCGTGACGGGTTGGGTACAGGTCGGCGTGTTGCAGCCAATACTGGGATAACTCTGGTCGTGTAAAGCGTTATAGGGCAGGTCATAGGTATGGATGTACAGCCAAATCATCTCCTCCGTCCATGTAGCAAAAGGCGACAATTTAACGTTTTGATGTTTGGCATCCCATGAAATAATCGGGGTAGAACCACGTCCGGTTTGGTCACGCCGCAAACCTGTAACCCATGCCGGGTAATTGCCCAAAACAGCATCGAGCGGGGCGACCTTGCGAATGTGGCAGCATTGATCCGGGTCGCGTTCCCACAGCGCCTCCCCATATTCAGCCCCCTGCTGCTCAACTGTTAAGGCGGGGCGTATACGGGTCAAGTTGAGATTAAAACGCTGCTCGACCTCATCCATCAAAGCGTAGGTTTCTGGGAATAACAGCCCTGTGTCCAACGTGAGCACTGGCATTTGCGGGGCGATTTCACTCAGCATATGCAGCGTAGCGATTCCCGTCGGCTGAAAACTTGTGACTACGGATAACCCTGCGCCAAATTCTTCTACAGCCCATTTGAGGATGTGCTGGGGTGCGGCGGTCTCGAAATCTTGGTTTAGACGTTCAAAATCGAGCATGGTTAGTTCTCCTAAAACGGCAGTAAATGAAAATCTTGGATGCCAACAAATACTTCTTGACCGGGTATCGCACCCAATGAACGGACTTTTTCGGGACTCAACAGTACATGCAGCGGCTTGGCGGCGGAAACATCTATCAGTTGAACCGTAGCACGCTCCAACGACCCGGCGAACGTGATATTAGAGATACGTCCTCGCCCAATCAACGACCCGCTGACCTGTTCTTGCTGAAGCGCCAAGTCAATTTCTTCGGGACGGCATACCAGATGCACGGCCTGATTTTGCAGATGCTCCGTTTCCGACGGAGCAGGCAGTGACACCTGATCCACATAGACCGTTTTCCCATTACGTCGTGCATTGAGGACATTAGCTGTCCCCAAGAAATTGGCGGTATAGAGATGTTTGGGGCGGCGATACAGTTGGGCAGGGGTCCCGACTTCAAGTAGTACCCCCCGTTCAATAATGCCAATCCGGTCAGCCAGTTCAAAGGCTTCCTCTTGATCGTGCGTCACCAAAATGGTTGTGATCCGGAGTTGTTGCTGAATCTCGCGTAGGCTGTGACGCAGTTGACCGCGAATCTTGACATCCAGCGCACCGAACGGCTCATCTAGCAGTAACACACTTGGATTTGGGGCGAGGGCGCGTGCAAGGGCCACCCGTTGCTGCTGACCACCGGAAAGTTGCCCCGGCATCCGGCCACCTAAGCCATCCAGCCCAATCAATTTCAATAATTCCGTCACCCGCGCTTGACGTTCTTTGCGGGGGGCTTTGCGAACCTTGAGTCCAAATTCAATATTGGCGGCGGCATTCAGGTGGCGGAACAGCGAATAATTTTGGAAGACAAAACCCGTATCACGCTGCTGTGGCGATAGCCGAGTGACATCTCGCCCATTGAGTTGAACGCTGCCACTGTCTAAGGGAGTTAGCCCCGCGATCATCCGCAAAATGGTGCTTTTGCCGCTACCACTTGCCCCCAACAGCACAAACAACTCACCCTGCTCAATTTCTAGACTGACGTCGCTGACGACAGTCTGCCGTCCATATGTTTTTACCAGATGATCCAGTTGAATGGTCATTTTCGATTCACCCTCGTTGACGATCAAGACGCCATTTTAGTAGACTCATGACGAGTAATATCAAGACCGAGACGGCCCCCAAGACTAATGAAATGCTGTAGGCCCCGATGCGGTTGCGGTCATGCAAAGCGCGATAGACGTACATCGTGGCGGTTTCGGTTTTACCCTCAATCCCACCGCTGACGACTGCCACCGCGCCAAATTCACCCAATGAACGGGCCAATGTCAGTACCACGCCATAAATCACCCCGACCCATATTCCCGGCATGACAATGCGCCAGAAGGTACCCCAACGGCTTGCCCCCAATGTATAGGCAGCTTCTTCGGGTTCAATCGGCAGGCTTTCTAATACTGGCCCAACTTCGCGTGAGACAAATGGCAGGGCGACAAATGTTTTGGCAAGGATGATGCCGGGATAGGCAAACACAATCGCAAATGTGGTTGGCTCCAACCAGCCATTCCGCCCAAACAACACAATCATGGTGTAACCCGCGATGACGGGTGAGAATACAAATGGAATATCCACCAGTGCGTTAACCAATGTCCGACCATAAAAACGCTGACGAGCCAGCACCCACGCGATAATCACCCCAAAAAAGGTGTTGAGCAGGGTCGCTATAATCGAGAATTCAAAGGTGATGCGGAGGGCGTGTTGTACGCCGTCATCTTGCAGGGTTGCTTTAATCGGCTGCCACCCGCGCTCAATGGCCCCGTCGGAAATCGCATAAATCGGCGCGATAATCAGAGCCGCTGCATAGGCCAGCACGAGCAAAATCAACAGGATTTGCAGAGGATTTTTCGGCCCAATTTCACGCATGTTTCCGCCCTCGCAAAAAGTCAATGGATACCGTAATCGTGAAGGCCACCGCCAATAACACCAATGAAATTCCACTGGCGGCCTGCATATTGCCGGATTCGACTTTGGTATAGATATAAACCGTCGCGGTCTGTGATTTCATCGGAATGTTGCCTGCCACAATGATGATCGAGCCAAATTCGCCCAAGCCGCGTGCAAAACTGAGCAACGCCCCGGCGATGATGGCAGGTCGGATAGCCGGAAAAATGATGCGCCAGAACGTTTCCCAATTGGATGCTCCCAATGTCTGGGCCGCTTCTTCTTGATTGAGATCAAGCTGCATCAAGACGGGTTGCACCGTGCGGATGACAAATGGGTAGCCGACAAACAGCAGAGCCAGCATAATGCCGGGTGGGGCAAATAATATGCGATGCCCCGTATTTTCCTCGATAAAAGTGCCGACAATCGTTTGTGGGCCATACAACAGCACCAACATGACCCCCGTAACCAGCGTCGGTAGCGCAAAGGGTAAATCAATAAAGGCGTTAAAAATGGCCTTGCCGGGGAAGCGATATTTGACCAGCACGTAAGCGGTCAATGTCCCCATAATCGTGTTTATCACTGCCGCGATAGCTGCCGTGCGCAGCGATAATTTGAGGGCACTATAGGCGATACGATTGTTGATGCTCTCCCAAAAGACCGTCAATCCTTGTTCAAAACCTTTATAACTGACGACGATAATCGGTACAGCGATGAGGAGGAACAAATAGCTGACTGCCAGCAAACGCAGACTCCATTTGCCCCATGCGATAGTTGGGAAAGAAAAGGGGCGGGCCATCAGCCCACCCTTATTCAACGTTTTAACGGTCATTCACCCGCAACCTCGGCAATTAATCCAGTGAAACGACCTTCATCACCAAACAGTTCCTTACGAGCCGCGCTCCAACCGCCAAATTCCTCAACCGTGAACAGGTCTTCGATTTTTGGGAATTTTTCGGCAAGGTCTTCATCAGTGGCAACTTCGGCCACCACTTCTTCATTGACCGGACGGAAGCCATTTTCGACAAAAATGCGTTGGGCTTCCGCACTCTGGGCAAAAGCTACAAACGCCTCGGCGACTTCCCGCGTGCCATGTTCGTCCACATAGGCATCTACGACGGCGATGGGGTTTTCAATTAGGATGGTCGAAGTGGGATAAATGACGCTATACGTGCTGCCCGCTGCTTCACCCGCAAAGATTTCGTTTTCATAGGTGATGGCGACATCCCCAATCCCATATTCGAAGGTCAAAATGCTCTCACGTCCATCACGGTCAAAAACAACCACATGCTTCAATAATTTGGTCAAAAATTCCGTCGCGCCTTCGTCATCAGCCGCGTAACCTTCCACGAATCCGCGTCGGGCCGCACCATAGGCCGCCAAAATATTCCATTGAGCGCCGCCGCTGGTCGCTGGGTCGGGGGTAATCACCTCCACATCCCCTGCGAGGTCGTCCCAATCTTCAATTTCCAGTGGATTGCCTTCCCGCGCGGCCAATACCACCACTGAATTGGTCACAAAACCGTTGTAATTGGCTTTCCAATCGTGGGTAATGAGTCCTGCGTCCACCAGACGGGTCACATCGCTTTCGACGGACAAGGCCACAATGTCGGCTTCAAAACCACCCGCTACGGCCCGCGATTGAGCGCCAGATGCTTGGTAGGATTCTTGGACGATGACGGTCTGTCCGGTTTGTTCTTTCCAATAGGCTTGGAAGGCGGGGATCACATCGCCATAGGCTTCGCGGGGAACGGCATAGGCCGCAAGGATAATCGTAACGGTTTCTGGTTGATCTTGCGCTTGAGTCGGCACGCCAAACGGAATTAAGCTGAGAAGCAGGGCCAGAATAAGCAGGGTCTTACGGGTTTTCATGTTGTTTTATCCTCTTTTTTCGTCTAGGGTCAAAGTCGCCTATAGAGTGGCAACCATCGCAACAACAGCCAGCCATCGTTTGGCTGCTACACATACAGTTACAGGGTTGACACATCTCGTAAGAACGCATGAATCCCTATCCTTTCAAAAAGAGGTGACAAAACGAACCAGACAACAAAAAAGCCGCCCCAGATTTGGGAACGGCTTGGTGATTTCCACTCTTGTGCTCTGCCAATTAAATCAAGGCAGATTTAGCCCTCCAACATCCGGGTACGTCAACAAACTGTTGTTAGGACAACAACACATCGCGCAATCGGTGGAGAGAAGTAATGTTCGGCTCATGAAAATTAAGTTACCCTGCCTATGGAAAAAACACAAGAGTTGCTTTGGTGAAATTTGACAAGGGTAGGCAAATTAGTCTACGTTTGCAAATAACTCTCAAAACCCAGCTTTTTTAACTCTCTAAGCGACATTTCCTGCCTATCATGGCGTGAATAATAGATACAGACTGAATTTACAAAATCTCGGTTTTCGGTCATGTTATATAGATTGCCGCGCTGGTTTTCTTGAACACACAGCAGCGGGTCTACCTCAAATACATACCGTGTTCGATACAGAAAGCAAATTTGCTCGTCTGGGCTTATATTCCTTCCAAACATTTCGAGCTTGAAGGCAAAAATCCCGTCCTCTCTGGTCAGTTTGGTACTGAAATCAGGCAGATTACGTATCTTTTCGCCTTTCTTATAGGGATGATATTCCGCGAGTTTGGTCACAGAAAATTCGGCTTGCGTATCGGTGAGAGGAGAAATCGTGAGCCTACCTTTTACTACTGCATTGATGACTTGCCCTCCGCCATCCACCATTTCTAGCGAGCCATCTGTCTCGACTTTTATATGATGTAAATAATCGTACCAATGCGGATTTGCCACGAGTACCGTTGGTAACTTCAGTAGTGTCATAACTTCCTGTCTCCTCTGTATATTTAATTATTTATCAAACAATTATACTATATGAATAACGACGCCTACCACATTTCCCGCTTCCTAACGACCATCCACGCTACTCATAATATAATCCTCATCCATAAATCCGTAACTGCCGTTACGAATTCAAATTATACTTATATAATCTACAGTAATAGACCGTATGTTCTGAAATAATCTGATGCTATTTTCCTCCCTCAAACCAATCTAATCCTACATGGCGCATCCGTGTTACCTCTCCCATCACGGTAATCGCTGGGCTTGATAGACCCGCCTCTGTGACTCGACCCGCTATGGATTCCAACGTACCTTCCACCGTGCGCTGATTAGCTGTCGTGCCCCACTCGATACAAACCACAGGTGTGTCGGCGGAAATGCCCTGCTGTATCAATTCGCGGCAAATTGGGCCAAGCTGGTTGACCCCCATCATCAACACCAGCGTGCCCAAACGCACCGCAGCAGCAAGGGCGGGGTAATCAATGCTATTCCCTTCTTTGGTTGGGTCGTCATGTCCGGTAAAAACGGTAAAAGCGCTGGCGACATGCCGATGTGTGACCGGAATTCCGGCATAGGCGGGCACAGCAATCGCGCTGGATACCCCCGGCACAACCTCAAACGGGATATTAGCCGCATAACACGCCAAGCCTTCCTCCCCGCCGCGCCCAAACACAAATGGGTCGCCGCCCTTGAGCCGCACTACCCTACACCCCTTGCTGGCCCGATCAATCAAAATTTGATTAATCTCCGACTGGTCAATGCGATGCTTTTGCGGCAGCTTACCCGCGTAAATGAGTTCAGCGTCAGATCGGGTTTCCTTGAGTAATTCCATTGGGATCAGCCGATCATAAACCACAACATCGGCTTGGCGAACTAGGCGCAGCCCTTTGACCGTAATCAAATCGGGGTCGCCGGGGCCAGCCCCCACCAAATAAACTTTCCCGACTGCTGCCGATGGTTGCTCACTCATTTTCTAACGCCTTTTCCAGTGTCTCCAATGCACGGCTCATCCAGAAATTGCAGGCTTCCCGACAAGGGATGGTGGTGTAGGTGGGGGCAGCATTATCGGCCCATAAAGGCTGACAAACACACCGACCACAAATGCGCGTGACCAAATCAGCTTGGGTCGCTGCATCTAAACGGGTCAATTGGTGATAGTTTCCTGTCTGCCGTTCAAGTGTTGCCGCTAATGGAATGGCCTCAAAGTTGCCATTTTTATGATTAGCCCAATCCGCCAATACCCCCGGATAAATGGTCTCGACAATGGCAGGTAAATTGGAAAAATGAGGCGGCTCAATTCGCCAGCCGCACGGTAAATCGCTTGAGGTCGCCAATGGCCGGAAGGGATTTTCACGCACGACCCGGCGCAGGATCGGCAAATCGGGGATGAGTTGATAGGGGGTATCGCCCCAAACCTGTACCCCATCCAGTGTAATTTCTAACTCTCCCAATTTCGCCCGTTTTTCGTAGGCCACCCAATCCAAAAATGCGGCATGACCGACCTTTGGAAAGCCATCCCATGTCGAGCCGTCGGATGGGGGATAAAGGGCCATGCCCGATTCGCGTACTAACTCAAGGATGACCTCCCCCAACGATGCTTCTACCCCCACCGGACGGGTATAGTAGACCATTCGTCCCTTAATTTGTGCGGATGTTTGCCCCTCCGCCAAGCCCAATGCTGCTGGTACATCTATCGTGGTATGCGAACCAAGCGCTAGGAAAAACGGCACGGCGACCAAGATGGGAGCATCTGTTAAGTTATAAATGTCGGCGATGGCGGGACTGTCATCCAAATAAACGGCCTGTACTTGGGCGACGATACCCCATTGGCTCACCTGCTCGGCTTGGGTTTCGGTGGCTTTGCGGCTTTCGGGATTACGACGGGTGCTATGCCCAATCACCGCCACCACGACCTGTTGCCCTGCCACACCCAACAATTGCAGTGCGCCCTCAATTCGCTGACGTACTACTTGGCTTAAATACGGGTGTTCACTCAGGGTGCGGGTATAGCGGATGGCCCGCTCTCCCCTCCCTATGTTTGGGG
>JAIOHL010000150.1 GCA_019913005.1 Anaerolineae bacterium
GGTTAAACATGATACAATGCTCCTTAGAGGCTTGTGCCTCAACTTGTTTGGCGAGTGGCCCCCGACTTGTTATGTGGACTAGCGGGGGTTTATTCGTTGGTATATAAAAATTATAGAGCATAATAAGTTTTTGGTCAAGCGGTTTATATCATTTTGCTGCGATCCCCTAAAAATTGGGGGAACAAAAAACCGGGCTTTAAACCCGGCTTCGATATATACTTAATCCACCCCATAGAAGCGCCGCTTGTCTGCTTTCTCCCCAGCGGCGTTTTTATTTCATGATTGTAATGTCAGGGTGTTGGGGCGGCCCCGTGTAATCCCTCTGATTCCGGCGACGGCGTGCGTTTGAAGCCTTCACCCTCTGGTATCGTAGGCGCTAAAGTCGCTGCGGGGGTCAGTGTTTCGAGGAGATCACGGTCTCCACCCCAAATCCGGCTTGTATCCCTCATGCGGAATTCGTTTACGGCGAAGTAATCCAGCAAAATTGCATAAGCCTCAGCAAAAGCCGAGTTTGCTAGTGTAAAGTAGAGGTACGTGCCCGCATCATCGGCTAGAAAGCTATTGAAACCATCTACCGCAAAATCCATTCCGACGACAACGGCGGCTCGCAGGTCTCCCCCTTCTCCGCAATTGATGCTACGTATATCGTTGTCAAAGTCGCGCTTGACTCGGCTCAGTTCCAGAACCAAACCGCTTAAGTCACCGCGCGATGTAGCCGCACCTGTTTCGGCAATGTCTAAGAATTCTTGAATCAATGGCCCGGCGTCATTGTTCCACCAAGTCGTTATTTCCATATTGCAGGCCAAAGTAGGCTCAAAAGTGATGTCGAAGACAGTTGGGGTAAACGTAATGGTCGCCGAAGCAGTTGAAGATGGGGTTGCAGACGGGACGGCGCTGCCAGTTTGAGCCATAACCCCCGCGTATTCCTGCGCTGCCGTCTCGCGTCCATCCTGTTGGCCCTGCTCTTTGCCACTGGATTGACCTGCGAAATACCCGCCCGCGCCCGCCATTACCAAAAGAATAATCACGGCGACGGCGGCAATTAAAATATTGACGACTCCACTGCCGGATGCTTGGGTCTTTGGTTTTTCGGTTGGTGGTGATACTTTGCGGGGCGCGATTTCATCTAATTTGGTTAACCACTGCTGTGCCGTTGGATCATTCGGTATAGCTTCAAGGATGGCGCGTGCGGCATCGTACTGCTTCCGTTGAATCAAAGTCCTTGCTTCAGCAAGTTTTTCCTTTGACATGAGAGTATCCTTGTGGTTGTATCATAGACACTCTTAGCATATACCCTAGCGATTATTTTTGGCAAATTTTGACCTTTGTGGAAAAACTTATTGACAAGCATAAACTGTTTGCGCTAGACTGTAGTTATTCACCTGAGAAGACTAGGAGTGGCAATGATACTGAAGTCTCAGTTTAAGCAACTTCTCTTTGATAAGAGCAAAAAAGAGAATCGTCGCATCACCTATCGAGAAGTCGCCGAGGCCACTGGATTGACCGAAGCCACAATTAACCATTGGGCCAACAGCAAGCAACTTACCCAAGTGCGAGATATTGCTGTAATCCCACTGTGTAAATATTTCGGCTGTACAGTCGGCGACCTGATTGCATTGGGGAGCGCTGAAGACCCCGAAGAGGAAACCCGCTCTGCCAACGCCGCATAACTAACGACAGGCAAAGCGGGTTTAATTGTCTAAAACTGCTCGTTGATGTGTGGTCAATGAACAGTGAAGCACCTTAACAGCAAAATATATCTCTGAGACGACATACCATTACAGGTTGAACCAGTAATGGGTCAGGAAGAGTCGGGGTGCGCGGGCTCGAACCGCGGACCTCTGCGTCCCAAACACAGCGCGCTACCAACTGCGCCACACCCCGAAAAATGAAGTATGCCAAATTATAGCATACTTATTTGGAGATAATTGCTACCCGCCATGCCGTGTGATCGCGTGGTTTTGAACCTGCTTTCGCAGGTCGGGGATCGCGCCGGCAACTCTGTCGTGACCGAAGTCGGACATTATTCCCGCGATTTAGACCCCCATATGTCAGGGTGTTGGTCCAAAACGTGTTGCGACATCACGCACACAGCAGGTTACTGTCGTTTATATCATGGGCCACAAGGGTTTGTAAAGGGTAGGCTGATTAAGGTTTGGTGAAATAGGCATAATCTCACCCTAACAAAATACTGAAATCCATCTGGAAAATGTGCATGAAGCGTGGTAACATTGCTACACATGATGTGCGGGCATGGTGTAGTGGTAACACAATAGCCTTCCAAGCTCTTGTCACGAGTTCGAATCTCGTTGCCCGCTTAATATAATGACCTTCCCGCCGGAGGGTTTTTTTTATTTTTCCAACCTGCCAAATTTCATCCCTCTCCAAAAAGACGATATAATCCGCTGTTCAGAGTTGGTTTTTCTTAAACTCTTTAAGACAAAGGCCACTTTTGGCGGGAGATTTTTAAGGATGCCCTTTTACTATCGGCTTGGAGAGATTCCCCATAAACGCCATACCCAGTTCCGCCGTCCAAACGGTGAACTTTACCGCGAGGAACTAATGGGATTGGAAGGGTTTTCGGGGATGCAGTCCATCGCGTATCATCACTATCATCCAACACAGCTTCTAAGCGCTGAAAAACTAGCCGATATGACGCCCCACTACACCGAATTTGGGCCGCTGCGTCATCGTCATCTTTTGACCACCCATTTTCCACGCGGGGGAGATGTGATTTCGGGGCGACGGGTTATGCTGGGCAATCATGATGTCACCATTGGCTTGGCTCTGCCTACCCAGTCTATGTCCTACTACTATCGCAATGGGCAGGCGTATGAAATGTACTTTGTGCATGATGGCACAGGGACGCTCAAAACCAATCTTGGCAATATCCCGTTTGAGCCGGGGGACTATCTGATTATTCCTTTTAATGTGACATGGCGAATGGAATTAAACGGCGATCATCACCGCTTTTTGGTGGTCGAATCCCCCACGCCGATTGTGACACCGCACCGCTATCGCAATCAATTTGGGCAGTTATTAGAACACTCCCCCTTCTGTGAACGGGATTTTCGTCCACCTCACGAGCTAGAAACCTATGATGAAAAGGGGGAATTTGAAGTCCGTGTCAAAGCCCGTGATGCACTCCATCGTCATATTTTAGACCACCACCCGTTTGATGTGGTCGGTTGGGACGGCTATCTCTATCCCTACGCATTCAATATCGCCGATTTTGAGCCGATTACCGGACGTGTCCATCAACCGCCACCTGTCCATCAAACATGGGAAGGACATAATTTTGTGGTGTGTTCCTTTGTGCCGCGCCTGTTCGATTATCACCCCCTAGCGATTCCGGCCCCGTATAATCATGCCAACGTTCAAAGCGATGAAGTGTTATATTATGTGGAGGGTAATTTTATGAGCCGTAAGGGAGTCGAGCGTGGGAGTTTTACTCTGCACCCCTCTGGCCTGCCACATGGCCCGCATCCGGATACGACGGAAGCCAGTATCGGCAAAGAGCGCACCGAAGAGTTAGCGGTGATGATTGACACGTTCCGTTCTTTGCATGTGGCGCAAGATGCCCTAGAATTTGATGATCTGGCCTACGCAACCAGTTGGGTAAACCATTGATGGAATTTCGTTTCGCCGATTTAAAACATCCAGATCGCTATAAATTGATGATTGGCACAATTCAACCCCGCCCCATCGCATGGGTGAGTACCCTTAGTCCTGATGGGGTACGGAATCTTGCCCCGTTTAGCTTTTTTACCGCCGTGTGTTCCGAACCGCCGACAATTGTATTTTGTCCGGGGGTACGGACTTCGACGGCAGGCGAAAAAGATACCCTGCATAATATCCGCCAGACAGGTGAATTTGTGATTAATGTGGTGTCGGAATCGGTAGCAGAAGCGATGAACATCACCAGCACCGACCTTCCGCACGACGTAGACGAATTTGAGTTGGCTGGTGTCACCCCCCTGTCGAGTAGCCTTGTGCAGCCACCGCGTGTTGCTGAAAGCCCGGTGAGCATGGAATGTAAACTTTCCCAAATCGTCACAATCAGCGAAAATGTAGGTGGGGGCTGGTTGGTCATCGGCGAAATTTTAGTCATGCACATTGCTGATGAGGTGTATATTCCCGATTTTAAAACTGATACGCTGAAAATGCAGCCGATTGGACGTTTGGCCGGGGCGGGTTATTCTCATACCTATGATCTGTTTGAGATGCCGCGCCCCAAACCCCAGATTTAATCTGTTGATCCCTAGTGCAGAATGGGGTGTAATTACCCCGTACAGCCACCAGTTAGAAAGGAATGTTTGTGGAAGCACCTGCCCAATTTAACGAACTCAAAAAGCGTCTTGCCGAATATTATGATTTAAATAGTGCGTCGGCTGTTTTAGGCTGGGATCAGGCGACGTATATGCCACTAGGTGGAGCCGCCGCCCGTGCCCGTCAATTGGGCACACTTGGCAAATTGGCCCAAGAAAAATTGACCGATCCAGCTATTGGCAAGCTGCTGGATGAACTACGGTCTTATGAGGAAAGCCTTGCCTATGATTCCGACGAGGCCAGTTTCATCCGTGTCGCCCGTCGCAACTATCAAATTGCTACACTTATTCCGCCCGCCTTTGTCGAAGAAGTATCGAATCATACCGTCATGGCGTATCAAACATGGGCCTCGGCGCGACCCGAAAATAACTTTGCAGCGGTACGCGATAATCTGGAAAAGACGCTCGATTACAGCCACCGCTATGCTGAATACCTCCAACCATTGGACAGCAGTTATCAGCATATTATGGATGCACTGATTGATTTGCCGGATTATGGAATGCGGGTAGACACTATACAGGGCGTTTTTGCGGAGTTACGCGCCGCCCTTGTGCCATTGGTGAAAGCCATTAAGGAGTGTGAACCTGTAGACGATTCATTCCTCTATCAACCTTTCCCCGGCGATAAACAAATGGCTTTTGCCAGACAGGTCATCCAGAAGTTTGGCTATGATTTTCAGCGCGGACGGCAAGACCCAACCCATCATCCCTTTGCCACCCGTTTTTCGGCAGGCGACGTGCGTATTACAACCCGCGTGGATGATAATCATCTAGGCGATGGTGTTTTTGCGACCTTTCACGAAGCTGGACATGGGATGTATGAGCAGGGCATCAATGTGGAATTCGACGCCACACCGTTGGGGGGTGGTACATCCGCCGGGGTGCATGAAAGCCAATCGCGTACATGGGAAAATATTGTGGGGCGCAGCTATGCCTTCTGGGAGCATTATTATGCCCAACTGCAAAGCATTTTCCCCGACCAACTGAAAAACATCTCGCTGGAGAAATTTTATCAAGCTATCAATAAAGTCGAGCCATCTCTGATTCGCGTGAAGGCCGATGAAGTGACCTATAACCTGCATATCATGGTGCGTTTCGACTTTGAACTAGCCCTTCTCGAAGGCAAATTGGCGGTTAAGGATTTGCCAGAGGCTTGGAATGCGCGTTATCAAGCGGATTTGGGTGTCACCCCACCTGATAACAAAGATGGCGTCATGCAAGATGTCCATTGGTTTGCCGGATTGATAGGGGGTGTCTTTCAAGGATATACCCTCGGCAATATTTTGGGAGCACAGTTCTATCAAACCGCTCTGAAAGCCCATCCAGAAATCCCCAGCGAAATCGCGCAGGGCAAGTTTGATACCTTGTATGGCTGGCTGCGTGGCAATATCTATCAACACGGCAGCAAATACAATGCCCCTGAATTAATTCAGCAAGTGACGGGTGGTCGTTTGGATGTTCAGCCGCTTGTGAATTACCTATACTCGAAATATGGTGAAATTTACCATCTGAATATGTAAGCAAGTTCTCAATGGGGAAGTCCTAGGTTGGGTACTTCCCCATTTTGTGTTACCAATGCGTTAAAAAGTCGTTCTAAATTCATACGAAAATGACTCCTTCGCCTTTTTTCCAGCATCAAAGCCCTCCACCCTCTATATAATGAAAATTAAGATAAACTTCTCAGGAGGACGTTATGCGTATCAGAAAACTGATTCTTGCCGTTATTATTTGCCTAGCTGTCCTCGCCCTATTCCCTGCACATCATTCGCCTGCCCAAGCCAGTGGCACATGTAATGGGGTACTGCATACTGTACAACCCGGTGAAAATCTCTACCGCATTTCGCTTGCCTACCATGTGCCAATGGATGTAATTGCCAGCGTCAACGGTATCACCAACTATTCTTTGATTTATGCGGGTGCCGTGTTGTGTATTCCGACTGGAACGAGCTATTATCCCTCGACCACCAGCAACACCTATCCCGGCGTCGTAGTGATTCCCGTTACTGTGACCACCTATCCCACCTACCCAACGACGAATTACCCGACCTATCCAACCTACCCCACGTATCCGACCTATCCCGGTTATCCAAGCTATCCGACCTACCCAACGGTAACTTATCCAACATCTACTCCCTATTTCCGTCCCTGTATATTAGGACTAGAGTGCCGGCCCGATCAGACACAGTATATGTATGTAAATGGTCGTGAAATCTGTGTTGCCGCCAAATACACCGCGAATGGCATTGGCTGGGTGGAGACGGATCGTATTTGGTGCAATTGGATTGATGTGTTCCGTGCTGCCAATCCTGCTCCATGACTCCCTTTAAGCTATCCCGCTGAAACTGCCATAATGCCAGCTATCTACACCGCTACTACCCTCAGCATCAAAGTTTAGTGACCTGAGGGTAGGGTGCTTCCAGCGCTGAATTCCTCCGAATGTTACTTGCGTCCTATCCCAAATTTCCCTACAGTTGTTTAGAATTTGTATGCGTGTGAAAGACCATTCAGCAGGAGGCCATGCCATGCCTGATAAAATTCGTATTATGATTGTGGACGATGTTGAAACCAGCCAAAAAGGATTGGCACGGCTGCTCTCTTTCGAGCCAGATATGGATGTTATTGGTTTTGCCGGAACGGGGTCTGAGGCCATTGCCAAAGCCCAAATGATGAAACCAGATGTCATTTTGATGGATATCAATATGCCGGATATGGATGGCCTTTCGGCAACAGAGGAAATTACCAAGCTGGTGGCGTGCTCGATTGTCATGATCTCGGTGCAGAGTGACCGTGACTATATGCGACGGGCCATGCAAGCCGGTGCGGTGGATTTTTTGCCCAAACCGCCCTCAGCAGACGAGCTATATGCCACTGTCCGCAATGCCTATGAGCGCCGCCCTAAGATTGTGGCGGGGTCAGCCCAAACCGATACTACTCAAACAAGCAGCGGCCATATTATCGTCGTTTACAGCCCACAAGGGGGTTCTGGTGTAACGACGGTGGCGGTAAATATTGCGGGTTGTCTCTTGAGCCAACAAGATCGCACGGTATTGGTAGATGCCAATCTGCAATTTGGGGATGCGGCGGTACATCTTGATGTCCGTACCGAACGCAATATTATTACCCTTGTGCAAGCCTCTGGTGATCTCGACCCCGATTTAATTGAAAATGTTCTTATGACGCATGGTAGCGGTATGCGAATTTTGGCGGCTCCGCGTGGTCCCAGTGAAGCCTCAGAAGTCACCGCCGAACGATTTCTCCAAATCGTTCATACCCTAGCAAATCAATTTAGGTATGTGGTTGTAGATACATCTACACATTTGGATGGGATCACGATTGGGTTGCTCGAACTTGCCGATGTGGTGGTACTGGTAGGCGTTCCCACTTTGCCATCGGTCAAGAATATCAAGCTGGTTTTGGAACTCTTTGATGAAAGCCCGGACTTTGATAAGGGCAAAGTTATCTTTGCAATGAACAAAATTCCGGTGGACAAAAAATCAGGGGCGTTGAATCCAGAGGAAATCAGCAAGAGCCTGCGCCTGCCTATCAAGAGCGTAATCCCTGCCCTCGAAAAACCGTTTTTGGAATCCCTCAATCGGGGTGTGCCCGTGATTGTCAATCCACGCCAATCTCCGGGCCGCGAACTTCAGCAATTGGGCGAGGAAGTCAAAAAAATTCTGACTTCGGTGGAGGTTGAAGAGGCCGTTACCGCCGATAAACCCAAGCCTCGTAAGGGCCGTTTTGGATAAGGCCTAGTAGGGAAATTCACGCATAAAAGTGTCCAAAGATGGGCGGCCCTGTGTGCTGGTTGCGACAAAAATCCATTGTTCGCGTGTCCACGCATAAACAACCCGCCCATCTGATAGTTCATACAACGTATAACTGGTGTTCTCATCCAAGAGCAAAAATTCTGGGGGAGTGGTCAGACGTGCGCTTGTCCCCATCTGCTCCACAAATGCCATCGCGCTTGGTTTATCAACCGCATAATAAATATTCAAGATAATGGTCGCGTTGTCCGAATCGGTGTAGATGCCAGTAACGCCGGCTGCTGTATTCGCTTGCCCACTCACTGAAGTCCGCTGAAATTTACCCACCTGCTCAGGGCCAGCGTAGGTATTGGGGTCTTCCGCTGGAAATGGCTTCCCCGGTGAAAAATAGGGGCCGGGATCAACAGCCGTGCGGGTGGGTTGAGGCCAAAATGTAGGAGTAGCAGGAATCGCTGAGGTCGCATTGCCTGAATTACTGCCGGAAGAATCATCTGTTTTGTTATCGTCTTTGTCATCCCCACAGGCGCTCAAAATGAAGGAGGTCATCACCAAGAGAACAAGCCACAAAAGAGAATAATAGCGTTTGGAATTCATGCGTGACCCTTTGTTTCACACAAAATTTACGCTACCATCCTACCCTTTTCTGGCACGCTGCACAAATACTTGGAAGGGCATTGCCAAATGGTCTGCCCGTGTCTCATTACGTTTCAAGGTTTCAGCGTTGGCACGCTCAAAATCATGCAGCAAAGCAATGAGGGTATCTTCTTGGTCAGTGGTTGGTTCGCCATTAAATTCAGTGACAATGGTGGCAATTTGACCGCGTGCGATGAATATCCAGCACTTAGCCGCGACCTCTACTACCATGATTGGATAGTCTTGATTTTGATTGAATGTCTTTTTCTTAATTTGGTCAATCAATTTTTCCAGTAGCGCTTTGACTTTGGCACGTTCGGCGGTGATTTCACCCAATGTCTCGATACAAGCACTTGTGCGGTTATGATAAATAATCATGCCAACGGCTTTGGCTTGCAGGCGCTTGCGAATCATCTGCGTTTTTTCGCTATCCAAGATTTCTGTCCAGCTAGTAGGATCAGCCTCGGCTAGTAGCAGTTTTACGCCATTGATTTGCGACTGATAGCGTTCATAAATGACATGGAATTGTTCGCGGTTCAGCTTGCCATCGGCAAAGTCCAAGACCAGTTGCTCCATTTTTGAACGGGTTTCGGTAATAAAACCCCGCGCTTTGACCACTGCATTCTGCGAATTATCCACAATGGTATTCATAACCTCGTCCCTTTAACGCCGCAAACTTGATACTAGTTTCATCATAACACGGAGAAGAATATATTTAAAATTAATTCACAATAAATTTATAATTTATTCATGGAGTTGGCGAACTGAATGCAGCATGTTATTATGGCCTTAGGAATTACCAAAAAAATCGAGGTACAACGACATGCCCATTTCAGAGGATCGGCTTTATGCTGATGGTAATGCCTACATTTTGGTAGCCGCTCACCAAACAGTCCGCCATGCCCTATATGAATGGAGTCGAGGTGCAACTCGTTGGGGCACACCCCGTGAGTGGTGGTGGCTGATTATTGAACACGAAGACACTCGATTTGCGGCCATTCCCTTTGAACAACTGCGTGATCTACTAAACCAATCAGAAATTACGATGGATACCTGCCTTGCCGATTTGCCAGAGGCCTTGCAGCAATCGGATAGTTGGCAACTTAACCCCGGTGTCATTCACAGCCGGGTTGTTGATAAAAACACCCTAACGACAGCAGTCGCCTTACAACAGGCGGAAGAAAGCCCCGGCCAACTTTTGGTCGTAACCGCCCAAGGGCAATGTGTGGGAATCATCAGCAAACGCAGTCGGAGTTTTGCAATGGCAACCTTGTCCCTCCTTAAAATGATTGAGGAAGATGCAAAAAAACAGTCGAGTTCTACCGTTTCGGCGGATTCTAAGGCGATGCCCGAACAGGACAGCAAGAATAATTAGCAATAAGGCAAGTTCAACAGGGGGTATAACGGTTTCTGAACAATCCTAAAACCTCCTCACAACTTGACATAGATTGACCACTTTGCATAAAATAAAGTTAGCGTTCCATTGAATCCAATCGTTTATATAATAGTTTCTTAAGGGTTTCCTTTTGATTATTATTATAAGAGGCTTACAATCGCAGTTCATAAGAACTGACAAAAAGTAGTCATTCGTCACTCATTTTTAGGCGAGACGGCTAAATTGAGTCTAAGTAAAGAATGTAAAATATAATGAATATGCCTCATCAATTTTCTTCGTTTGTGTGACCATAACTATAAGGAGGGGATTCATGCCCGAGTTTTTGAGACCCAAGTTTAGTAAGCTCGGTTCACTTGTGTTGATTCTCCTACTCCTGCTGCTTGCTATCACAGGCTGCAATGATGACGACAAAGACGATGATTCCTCGGATTCTAATAACGCGACGCCGCAAACCTTCACGGTTGGACTACTGCTCTCTGATTTAAGTAACCCGTTTTTTGTCTCAGTGCAAGAAGGCGCTCAAAGCGCCGCAACCCGCCTCGGCATCACCCTCGTGGTGGAAGACGCCAAGAATGATGTTGCCACCCAGATTACACAGGTACAGAACTTAATCGCTCAACCCGTCAATGCGCTGCTTATTAATCCAGTGGATGGAGATGGAATTGTTCCTGCCATTCAAGCCGCCAACGCTGCGGGTATTCCGGTTTTCACAATTGACCGCAGTGCTTCCGGCGGAGATGTCGTCGCCCACATCGCCTCCGATAATGTGGCGGGTGGTTCTATGGCCGCTGAATATTTGGCGACCAACATTAACAGCGCGGGTAATGTTGTCGAGTTGCAAGGGATTGAAGGCACTTCGGCGGCCCAAGATCGCGGCAGTGGGTTTAATGATAAAATCGCCACCTATGCCGATATTGATGTTATTGTGCAGCAGACCGCCAATTTCAGCCGAGAGGAAGGTCAGGCCGTTTTTGCCCAAATATTGGCTGATAACCCGGATATTGTAGGGGTGTTTGCCCATAATGATGAGATGATTTTAGGTGCGATTGATGCGGCCAAAGAAGCAGGTCGCGCTGCCGATATTAAATTTGTGGGCTTTGACGGAACTGAAGGTGCGATTGAGGCGATTGACGCAGGGGATCTTCTGGCAACCATTGCCCAGCAACCTGCTGAAATGGGCCGTATTGGGGTCGAGACCGCCGACAAGGTACTAAAAGGTGAGACCGTTGAAAGTTATATCCCAGTTGATCTAGCGGTGATTAGTCGCTAGGGGAATCTATAAAGCAGTGCAATTCATTTTGTTGGGAGGCAGTAATGCGATTCCGATTTTCAATTAGGCAGCGTATCGCTCTGATTTTCACGTTACTCGTGCTGCTGCTGCTCGTTACAGGTGCTATTGCCCTGCTTTTTACTCAATCTGCTGAAACTACAGTGGATGACATTCAAAATGGCTCGAATGACATTAATCAAGCCAACAATCTGCGTGTCAGTTGGTTGAGTATGGCCTCGACGATTGACCGTTTGTTGTTAACCCGCCAATCCAGCCTGATTGATACCAATCTAGCGGCTAACCGCAGTGATTTTGAGGCGCGTTTGGCAAACATCCAAGCTGAGACATTAGGCACGAGCAGCAGTACCCAAGAAGAAAATACCCAACTGACCCAATCTATTGGGGGGTTGGGGACTGAATTATTGTCCTATGTGGATGAGGTGATTGCTCGCGTTCGAGCGAGTGAGTGGACACGTGCCCAAAGTATTCGCCATACCGATTTGGCATCGGTAGAGCGTCGTTTTCTTGCCGATGTTGATGAATTGGGAAGCAATGTTTCAACCGACGTGACGGAAGCCATTCAACAGTCCACCGATACCCAAAATCAGTTCCGCACTTTCGTGATTGCTATCGCGGTGTTTGGGGTCCTCATTGCCCTAATTGTTTCGGTTATCACGACACTCAGTGTAACCCGTCCTTTGGCAAATCTCATTGCCACCACTCGTGAGATTCAGGCAGGCGATTTTTCTAAACGAGCCAACGTGAGTGGCCGAGATGAATTGAGCAACTTGGCGCAGTCATTCAATAGTATGACCGAGCAACTGCAAAGATCGTTCTCTTCGCTCGAGGAGCGCGTCCAAGCCCGCACCCGTGAACTAGAAGCTGTGTTTGCTGTAAACACCCAAGTTGGTACGATCCTTGAAGTAGATCGTCTGCTGCAAGACGTGACGGACATGATTAAGGAGCGTTTTGACCTCTATCATGCCCATATTTTCCTCTATGACCCCAAAGCTGAAGCGCTTATTTTGACTGCCGGTGCAGGTCATGTGGGTCGCCAGATGGTCACAGAAGGCCGAGTCATTAGTATCAATAATCTGCGCAGTATCGTGGCCCGTGCGTCGAGAACTCGTGCAGGGGTAGTGGTCAATAATGTAGCTGAGACTGTGGACTTTTTGCCGCACCCCTTACTCCCCAACACTCGTTCAGAATTGGCTGTGCCACTTGTTGCACGTGGTCGTCTATTAGGGGTGCTGGACGTTCAAAGTGATGAATTTGAGCACTTTTCGCCTGAAACACTATCATTAATGGAAATTCTAGCGACACAAGTGGCGATTGCTTTGAACAATGCGACCTTGTATGAGGTGGCCGAGCGTACCAGCCGCCGTGAACGTACGATTGGTAATATTACGCAGAAAATTCAGGCCGCTGTGAGCATAGACGAAATTTTACAATCCACGATTCGTGAGCTTGGCAAAGCCTTGCGGGTTCCACATACAGCGATTGAACTTCGCCTACCCGAAAACATTTCGTTATCGGAGGATGGTGAGGCTTATGGGATGGCGGAGCGAGAAAATGTCTAAGCGAATGGATTCCGATAGCCGCCGTTATAGAGGTGACCTCCATAGCGTTTCGGTTGACTATAATCCCCTTATCAATGGAATATATAGCCGTTTGCAGCGTTACAGTCATCAAAATGGGAAAGAAGTAAACCTATGAAAGCAATGCGTACTCCAACAGAGACCCAAGATAGGCTCCCACTCTGGCGACAGTTGCGTTGGAGTCTAGTGCTTTCTTTTATCTCGTTGGCGGTGCTGCCCATCGTAATCATCAGCGCTATCTTGATTCAGCAAGCGAACAACCAAGCCGAAGATCAGATCTTGAGCCAGCTTGAATCGGTTGCGACATTGAAGGAACAAGAACTGCAACGGTGGCTGGGCAATGGACAGAACGAACTTGAATCCGTGATTGGTGATCCGGTACGGAACCAAACCATACTTCAATTGTTAGCCGCCCCCGACGATAGCTCCGAATTACAAGTTGCCCTAAATGATGCTTTGTTGGCTGAGAAAAATATTTCCGACCATTTTCGGGAATTTATTCTTTACACTCCAGATGGCCGCATCGTAGCCGCCTCGGATGACACTCAAATCGGCAAAGTGCTGACGCTGCAACCGTATTATCAGGGTAGCATCACCAATGTAAACTACATCCAACCCCCCTATTATGAAATCGGGAGTGGGGAGTTGACGATGTATGAAACAGTCCAGTTGATCAACAATGCTGGCGAATTTGTCGGTGTGATGGCTGCCCCGCTCAATCTTGACACACTGAACGAGATTATGACGGAGCGTGGTGGTCTGGGGGATACGGGTGAAACATATCTGGTCAGTCTCGAAAATAATTTCCTTCTCACTGACAGTCGTTTTGAAGGATTTGAGCGTACACGTGCCTATCGCAGCGAAGGTATTGACCAAGCCCTTCAACAAAGCGACGGCTCAGGCCAGTATTCAGACTACCGCAATGTTGATGTATTTGGTGTTTACCGCTGGATTCCCGAATTACAGGCGGGTTTGCTGGCGGAGCAGGACGTTGAAGAAGCGTTGCAGGCTTCGCGTGAGTCGCGGAATACCTCGATTTTGATCGGGGTGGCAGCCACCTTGATCGCCGCAGGCACAGGGTTCTTTTTGGCGACGCGCTTGTCCCGCCCCATCAGTTACTTGACAGGTGTTGCCAGCCGCTTGGCCTCTGGTCAACTAAACCAACGTTCTCGGATGCCCCAACGAAACGAGGTCGGGATGTTGGGGCGTACCTTTGACCAAATGGCCGACCAGCTTGAAGGCTTGATTGGTTCATTGGAAGCCCGCGTATCCGAACGTACTAAAGACATCGCCACCACATTGGAAGTTGGTCGTTTGGCGACCAGTCTCTATGGCCGTGAGGACTTCTTGCCCAGCATTGTAGACTTTATCCGCGACAGCTTCGACTTGTATTATGTTCAAGTGTATTTGCTAGATGAAGCCAAACGGTTTGCCATTCTGCGGGCTGGTACGGGAGAGGCCGGTGAACAATTGTTGGCTCGGCGGCATCAACTCGATATGAACGAGACATCACTGGTGTCGCGTGCAGTTGCTACCGAACAGCCAGTAGTCGTGACGGATACCCGCAATAATCCTGACCATAAACCCAACCCATTGCTGCCTCTCACCCGATCTGAAACTGCTATCCCTCTCATTATTGCCGGCGATATTTTGGGTGTGCTCGACATGCAGTCGGAGGTGGAAGGCACATTCACGGTTGAAAATCTGCCCGCCTTTGGTGCTATGGCGACGCAATTGGCTGGTATTCTGCGTGCGACTCGCGCGTTGGAAGAAACCCGTGCTGCGGTGAGCCGCGCTGACGATATTAACCGCCGCCTGACCCGCCAAAACTGGGAAGGGTATCTTGCCAGTGTCGCACGTGGGGACGCGGTTGGTTTTAAGTATAATTTGGAAGAAACCAAACCCTTAGACTCTGACGCGGTTCTCACTGAGTCGGTACAAGCTGGCGATGGACAAAGTTATGCCGTGCAACCCATCACCTTGCGTGGCGAAACGATTGGCAATATTCTCGTCCTCGAAGATCGAGAGCGTGAATGGTCTGAATATGAACTTTCGCTGCTGCGCGAAGTTGCTGACCTCGTTGCCCAAGCCACCGAGCAGTATCGCACGGTAGATGAGACCGAAAAACGGGCCAATGAATTGGCGATTGTGGCCCAAGTGAGTGCGACGGCGGCTTCCATTCAAGATTTGGACTCCCTCCTCCATACAGTTGCCGAACTTACCAAGAATGAATTTCGACTCTACCATGCCCATATTTACCTCCTAAGCCCCGACCAAAGTTTCTTGGTCTTGGCGGCAGGCGCAGGTGAACCGGGTAAAGTAATGAAAGCGAGTGGTCACCGTATTCCACTCAAACAGGAATTCAGTTTGGTGGCGCGTGCGGCCCGTACCCGTCGTGGGGTGGTATCCAACAACGTTGCTGATGCCCCCGACTTTTTGCCGAACCCACTTTTGCCTGCAACCAAATCTGAGTTGGCGATTCCAATGGTCGTTGGCGATACTGTAATCGGGGTAATGGACGTTCAAGACTCCGTTATCAATCGCTTTACCGACGAAGATGTTCGCGTGTTGACCACACTCGGTGACCAGTTGGCGGTTGCTATCAACAACGTGCGTCAATTTGAAGCGACACAGCGTCGTTTGAAGGACGCCCAAGCCGTCAATATCATCAACGAGTTCCTACGCTCCACACTAAATGACGAAGAAGCTCTCGAAAACGTCCTGCGGGTCATGATCGAAATACTTGGCTCGGACAACAGTCTCTATTCGGCTTACAATCGTGAGCGACGGCTGTGGCAGGGTGTGGTAGGTGCTGGTACTGGGATGACCACCCAATTGGCAAAGAGTTTCCAAGACCCCGCCGAATCCTATCCTCATGGCTTAGAGGCCATCGAAAAACGCAAAGTTGTCACGGTGAACAATGCCCGTACCTATCCGAATTTCCCCGTGACAATTTTGGAGGCCCTAGGTGTCAAATCGGTTATGGTCATTCCGCTGGTCATCGGCAATGCGGCTATCGGCGTGATCTTCCTCAACTATAATGCTAACCTTCACTTCTTCACGGATGAGGAAGTCCTACTCGCCGAAAATATCGCCAACCAACTGTCCTTGAGTTTGGAACGGCGCGAGGCTGAAGCCCAAAATCAGTTGATTTACGATACAGGGCGTGCCTTGATTGCTTCTCGCAACGTACAAGAGCTGTTAGAGGCATTTGCCCGCCCCATCCTCAAGAATCATCCCGGAAGCTCCAGTCTGCTCTATTTCGACAGCAAAAACCCACAGTTCCTTGATTTGGTGGCCTCGTTCAGCAATTCGGAACAATCAACCGCCCTTCCTATAGGAGCGCGACTCAGCCTAGCGGATCTTGGCGCGAACACTACCAATACCAATGCGACACAGTTTATATCAGATATCACCGATCCAAACTTTGGTTTTGCCGCAGATTACATTGAAGCGATGAAATCCTTCAATACCCATGCGTATGCTAGTATCCCCCTCATCTCGGGTCAGCGCAGTATCGGGATTATTTCACTGGCATGGCCGGAATATCACAGTTTCTCACAGCAAGAAATCCTCTATTACGACGTGTTTCAATCTCAACTGAGCGCGTTGGTTGAGGTGCGTCGTTTGTTTGAAGAAACACAACGCACCGCCCGCCAGTTGAATACCGTATTGGGCGCGGTGCCCGTTATTCTGTTCTCATATGACCAAAATGGCATACTCACACTATATGAAGGCTCTGGTGTTCAGCAACAGGGCTTCGCACCGGGTCAATTGGTTGGGACATCGGTATTTGATCTCTACAAGGATAATCCCTCTGCGGTAGAAGCTGTTCAACGATCCCTACAAGGTGAGGCATTTGTCGCTACGATTGCAGCGGGAGACACCATTTTTGAAACCCGCTATGCCCCCATCTATGATGAACAGGGTGCGCTGGCGGGTACGATTGGACTGGCGATTGACACCACCGAGCGTGAGCGGTTGCTGCTCGAAATTGAGCGTAACGCTACTCTCCTCCGTAGTGTGTTGGACACCACACCCGACTGGATTTTTGTAAAGGATCGTCACTATCGCTTCCTTTTGGTGAACGAAGGGTTTGCGAAGGATCAAGGAAAGACGATTGAGGAAGTTACCGGGAATGACGATGCCGGAATTGGCGTTCCCGAAGAGTTGATTTATGGCAATCCAGATAAGGGTATTCGTGGCTTCCGGGCCGATGACGACTATGTGTTGACGACTGGGCAAGCCGTTCATAACCCATACGACGTGGTCATCTTTGCTGATGGCACGACTCATATTATGGATACGCAGAAATTGGCGCTACTGGACGAAAATGATCAGCCCTTTGCGGTACTTGGTTTCGCCCGCGATATTACGCAGCGTATCCGTACTCAACAACGTGAGCAGTTGGCGACTGAATTGGGTCAGCAATTGGCGGCCTTGCTCAGTACGGAAGACTTGTTTATCCAGACAGTCACCAGTCTGAGCGAAATGTTGGGCTACTATCACGTCCACATTTACACCTATGAGCCAGAGACAGACAGCTTAGTAGTAACAGAAGGTCTGGGTGAGGCCGGGGCGTTTATGAAGAATGAGCGCCATCGCATTGGAATGGATGCAGAACGCAGTTTGGTAGCTCGTTCGGCACGCGCCCTTGAGCCAATTATCGTCAATGACGTACACGAAGACCCAAATTTCCTACCCAACCCGCTGCTGCCTTATACCCAAAGTGAAGTGGCAATTCCACTGTATCAAGGCCAATCATTGATTGGGGTTTTGGATGTGCAGCACAACCAGCCCAACGCCTTCAGCCCTGAAGAAGTCGCCACGCTCTTGATTATTGCGAACCAATTGAGTGTGTCTATCTCGAATGTACGCCAGTTTGAACGTGCTGAAAAACGTGGTAATGAACTTGAAGTGGTGTCCGATCTGAGCGCAATCGCTACCACGATCTTGGATCAAACCGAACTGCTGCAAACAGTGGCTGACCTGACCAAAGAGAGCTTCGATCTCTATCACGCCCACGTCTATCTCTTGGATGATGACCGCCAATATCTCCAATTGGCCGCAGGTGCTGGGGAAGTGGGTCGTATCATGGTGACCGAACGCCGCCGAATTGCTTTGCAGCATCCACACAGCTTGGTGGCCCTTGCTGCCCGTAGTGCCGAAGGTGTGATTTCCAACGACGTGACCGGAAGCGCCGACTTTTTGCCCAATCCACTGCTGCCCGATACCCGCTCTGAAATGGCAATCCCTATGATGGTTGCTGGTGAAGTGATCGGGGTGCTAGACGTACAATCTGCCGAAATCAACCGCTTCTCCAACGAAGACCTCAATATTCAGACGGCTTTGGCCTCCCAATTGGCGGTTGCTGTGACCAATGCTCGCGCATTTGAGGAACGTCGTCGAGCGGAGGCATCGCTGGCAAAACGTGCGGCTGAAATTGAAGCGGTGGCACAGGTAGGTATCGCGGCCAGTACAATCTTGGATGTGAGTCAATTGCTATCCACCGTATCTAATTTGGCAAAGCAGCGGTTCAATCTTTACCATGCCCATATCTACTTGTTAGAGGAGGCCGGTCAAAATCTCGTGCTGGCGGCTGGGGCTGGTGAAGTCGGTAAACGCATGGTGGCAGAGGGACGTACTATTTCGCTCAATCAATCAACCAGCCTTGTTGCCCGTGCTGCCCGCAGTGCCGAGGCGGTTATTGCGAACGACGTGATTCTCAATGAAGACTTCTTGCCCAATCCACTGCTGCCTGATACACGTTCCGAGATGGCCCTGCCAATGATCGTCGGCGGTCAGGTCATCGGCGTGTTGGATGTCCAAAGCGATCAGCTTGACTACTTCAGCCCGGATGACGTGCAGGTGCAGTCTACACTGGCCTCTCAATTGGCAGTCGCGGTTGCGAATGCCCGTGCCTTCCAAAGTGCCGACGAACGTGCAAAAGAATTGGCGTTGGTGAACGAACTGGGTGTCGGCATTACCTCGATTCTAGACCCTGAGCAGTTGATTAACCAAGTCGCTGAGGAGATGGCCCGCTCCTTCGATCTGTATCATATCCACATTTTTGTGGCCGATGAGATGGGGCAGGAATTGACACTAGCAGCTACTCATGGACGTACTACTAGCCAATATACCCGTGAAGGGTATAAGATTCGGCTCGATGAAGAAATGAGTCTTGTCACCCGTGCTGCCATTGAACGCCGCAGCATGATTGCAAACAATGTCCGCGAAGAACCCTACTTCCTCTCTAGCCCCTTCCTGCCAGAGACGCGCTCCGAGATTTGCTTGCCGATGATCGTCGGTGATCAACTGATCGGTGTTATTGACATTCAATCAGATGTCCTAAATCGCTTCAAAGATCAGGACGTGCTGATCTTAGCAACACTGGCCTCCCAGATCGCAACCGCTATTTCGAATGCACGTGCCTTCCAAAACGTGGAAGCGGCCCGTGCCGAAGTTAGCCGTATCTTTAACCTCTCGGCAGACATGATCGGTAGCGCTGGGTTTGATGGCTACTTCCGCAGTCTGAATCCGGCATGGACGAGAACTTTGGGTTGGTCTACCGAAGAATTGTTCAGCAAACCGTTTATAGAATTTGTCCATCCTGAAGACCGCGAACGGACCCAAGATGGCTACACTTCTGAATTGGAGCGAGGCACCTCCACGATTTCATTTGAAAACCGCTATCAATGTAAAGATGGTTCGTATAAATGGATTTCGTGGAATGCCATTCCAATTTTGGATGAGCAAACGACCTATTTTGTAGCCCGCGATGTGACCGAACAGAAAGTAGCGGAACGCCGCGAACGTTTGGCAAACGAACTCGGTCAACAATTGAGTGCCTTGCTGCAAGAAGAGGCCCTGCTCAAGGAAACAGTGGAGCAGTTGACCGAAGCGTTCGGATATTATCATACCCAGATTTACCTTATGGATGACGAAGGTAAACGCCTTGTTCTCCGCGAAGGTGTGGGGCGTGCGGGTGAGATTATGAAGCAGCAGCAGCACAGTCTCCCCTTACGCGCCGAACGCAGTTTGGTGGCACGGGCTGGTCGAACCATGCAACCAGTGGTCGCGGAAGACGTGGCGCTCGACCCGAACTATTTGCCCAACCCCTTGCTCCCCTATACCCGCGCTGAAGTCGCTATTCCGGTATTCGCCGGGGATCGCCTGATGGGGGTTTTGGACGTACAGCATAACACCCCTAGCTTCTTTGATCCGGGGCAAGTGCGTACACTGCTTGTGGTCGCAAGCCAGTTGGCCGTCGCGCTCTCGAACGCTGAACTCTATGCCGAGCAGTTGCGTGCAACTGAGCAATTGCGTGAACTCGACCGACTAAAGAACGAATTCTTGGCAAGCATGAGCCATGAACTTCGTACCCCGCTAAACTCGATTATCGGGTATGCCGAAGTCATTTTGGACGGATTGGATGGGCCGCTAAATGATGAAATGGAAGAGGACGTTCATTCCATTCACCAAAGCGGTAAACTCCTGTTGAGCCTCATCAATGACATCCTCGACCTTGCCAAGATTGAAGCTGGTCAGATGGAATTGGAATATGAGCCAGTGGACATTCCAGCATTCTTGGCGAAGGCTGTGGAAAGCTCACAGATTTTGGTCAAGGATAAACCCGTCGAGATGCGCTCTGAAGTAACTTCTGAAGTGCGTGAACTCGACCAATTTGAGGCCGACCCCATTCGTTTGCAACAGATTGTCAACAACCTGCTATCCAACGCTGCTAAGTTTACCGAGCAAGGCTCGATTACCGCCAAAGCGCGGCTTGAAAACGGCTCTGTCATCATCTCGGTGGCGGATACGGGAATGGGGATCGCTCAAGACAAACTCAATATCATTTTCGAGCGTTTCCGTCAAGCCGACCAATCCTCGACTCGTCGCGCTGGTGGTACGGGCCTCGGGCTTGCCATCACGCGCCAATTGATTGGGATGCACGGTGGAGATATTTGGGTTGAAAGCGAAATCGGCAAAGGCACAACCTTTAGCTTCAGCATCCCGCTGGAACGCCGCAAAGAACCCGCTGGCGATTAAGCCTAGCGATAGCCGATAGATTTAATTTTTAGGGGCAGGCAGGACAACACCTGCCCTTGTTGTTTCTCAGCCCAATTCATGCCTATTCAAAAGCTGTTCTAATAAGTCATTGTCCAGCGGCGGATTTTGTTTGGCTTTGCCGATGGGGTCTTGTATCGTGTCTCGCCCCAACAGCGCATAGCCGAGATTTAAATTGGCATGACTCAACACTTCAAGGTCATAGCCGCCCTCGGTTACGAAGATAATCCGTCCTTCACACAACACCTGCGCCGTTTGAATTAGCCAGCGCGTCATATTAGCAAACATCGGCAGGGATAACTGCAAATTTGCCAATGGGTCGCGCCAATGAGCATCAAATCCAGCCGAGATGAACATCAACTCTGGTTGAAAACGGGCCAATGCAGGCAAAACGAGATGTTGATACAAGGTTTCAAAAGCCGCGTCACCAGCACCTGCGGAGAGTGGAATATTCATCGTAAAACCGTGCCCCGCCCCGCTGCCGATTTCAAGAAGACTGCCAGAACCGGGATAGAGCGGCGATTGATGCGAGGAAATGAAATAAACGGAGGGGTCTTCGTAAAAAGCGTCTTGCGTGCCATTGCCATGATGCACATCAAAATCCACGATAGCGACTCGGCCAAATTTCGCTTGGGCATATCGTGCTGCAATCGCAATGTTGTTCAGCAAGCAAAATCCCATGCCGCGTGTCGGAGTGGCATGATGACCGGGAGGCCGAATCGCTGCATAGCCATTATCGGCCCGTTTTTCCATCACCGCATCCACTACATTGAGTAATCCCCCGACGGCAATTCGCGCCAGTTCATAAGACTCTGGCAGGACATAGGTATCAGGGTCAAGCCCCACCGTGCGTTCTTGTGAGGCGATCCATTGCAACACGTCCAAATACTCAGTCGTATGGACACGCTGAATTTCTTCGGGGGTGGCTTCACGGGGGTCAATCAACATAAAATCTGGGATAATGCCAGATTCTTCTAGTCGCTTTTGGATGGCCGTCAAGCGTCCGGCATGTTCAGGGTGTCCGGGTAGGGTATGGTGGGCAAAGCGGGTATCGGTAAAAAATGCGGTGGTCATAGGGTGGGTGTCCAGAAAACAAAAAACTCGCCGTTGAAGCGAGTGTACATCAATTTATTGAGAGTGGCGACGACTGGATTTGAACCAGTAACCAACGGCTTATGAGTCCGCTGCTCTGCCATTGAGCTACGTCGCCAGTATATTTAATATTATAGCGGAGGGGATGGGGGTGTCAATGCCTCGCTTTTGTCGAGTGACCTAATTCACTATACTTGTGGAAATTTTGTTTTTTGAGGCATAGGACAAAAAATCGTGCGACACTATCCGCGTATTTTACTGGGAATAATACTGATTTTCGTTAGCTCGATGGCCTGCTCACTTTCAACCACCAAAGACGATCAAGAGACAGATGTTGAGCCAGCCAGCACCGACAATTGGGTCAGCTTCCAAGCTACCAATGTCAGCATCGGCGCACCTCCCAACGATTGGCTATTGGTGCCAACCGTACAAGGTGAGATTGACGCGCTGTTTACCCAACTAAATGCGTCCGACACCTCGGTAGCCAATGTGTTTTTGGCTTTATCAGGCGTGGCAACAAGCAATGGTTATCATCTGATTTTGATGAAACGCGATGGGACAGCATGGGCAACCGTTTATTCTGAACCATTGCCGTCTACCTATGAGGTTTTTTTAACGACTACCAAAGAGGATTGGGAGCGACGCGGCATCCCGATTTTGAGTGAGCGCGAGGTCAATTTGCCAATGGGCAAGGCTGTCCGCCGCGAATTTGAACTTCCGGTTGGGCAAGCAACACGCTGGCAGGATAGTTCTTCAACAGCGAGTCAGGCGCTTGACCGACAATATCAATATCTTCTCGCAATCGGTAGCGAAGTTTATACCCTGACTTTTGATGCTCAAGCGGCTGACTTTAATGGCTATAAAGCCATTTTTCAGGCCATGGCGCTTTCTTTTTCGGTTAATTGAAAGTGCCTTTCAAAGATTGATTTCACTTGTGTTAGATATACCACCCCACCTACAATGAATGCTGCAAGTTAACCTTTACGCTACATTCAGAAAGAGATAAGGCGTGAAATCCAAATTGACGTTTCGACTGATCTGCTTGAGTTTGTTATTAGTCATGGCCTTGCCTTCGGCTGTTTTGGCCTCTGAAAATTATCCAACCCATTCGCGCCCCACTCAAGATGGGGGCAATACGCTGACCTATGGAACTGAAGTGACGGGCGAAATCACTGCTGAAGCCTTTGAGCAGCTTTGGACATTAGAAGCGCCATCGGCAGATCGCATTGGGGTAGTGGTTGAACGTACTGGAGGCAATCTCGTGCCAATGGTGTCTATCCTCGATGCATCGGGCACGGAAGTAGCCTATAGCTATGGCCCGAATGACACTCAGTCGGGTTCTCAGATTGACAGTTTCACTCTCCCCACCGCCGGAAGCTATCAGGTACGAGTTTTTCGTCAATATGAGGACTCTGGGACAACGACTGGCACCTATTCGCTCAATGTCAGCCTATTTGCCACTGCGGAGGATTTTGCCAATAATGTGACCCCCGTTGGTGAAGTTACCTATGATGCTCCGGTACAGGGTAATGTGACCCCCAATCGCTGGCGCAATGTTTATACATTACAAGCGGGCGGAGCCGACGTGATCGGTGTACGGGTTGAACGTACCAGCGGTACGTATGTTCCTTATGTAGAGGTGCTGGATGCCAACGGCGGGGTGCTGTCCGGTGGTTATGGCTACAACAATGATGCGTATGATGCCGCCGTCATTCAGGAGACGGAACTGCCGGGACCGGGGCAATATAGTGTGGTCGTCAGCCGCAATAATGGATTTGATGGCTTGACGGTGGGTGGATATAACCTGACGGTCACTTTGCTTGGCTCTGGTGATGACAATCCGATTTTGTCGGGCAACACCCCCGGCACAATCACCTACGATGAATCGGTCTCCGGGGAGTTGACCAATGCCATTTGGTATCAAGACTGGGTACTCACGCCGGTTTCAACTGATCGCGTGTCCATCACTATGACCCGTACCAGCGGCAATCTCATTCCTCGTTTTGTCATTTTGGGTGGCAGCGGCCAAGAACTGTACACAGCCTATGAAGATTATTCCTATGCCAAAGCCACCATCGAAAACTATGCTTTTGATGTGGCAGGGACGTTCACGGTACGTGTGTTCCGTGCCGATGAAAAATTTGGCTCAACCACTGGTGGTTATGAAATGGTGGTGGCCTTGCAAGGTGCAGGTGAAGATAGCGAAACCATGCAGGGGTTCACTGGCGCGATTTCCAAAGGTACACCCGTAACAGGCTCGGTAACCAACGCACGTTGGGCCGATGCTTGGACATATGAAGGCCTCAGCGGTGAGGTCATTGATGTTACCGTCGAGCGTACTAGTGGCACGCTCATTCCCTTGCTGGAAATCCGTGATGCCAATGGACAAACCATCACCTCAGCCTATGTGGAGGATACAGGGGATCGGGCCGCGATTACTCGTTTCACCATCCCCAATAATGGGCAGTATCGGATCGTCGTGGTGCGTAATTCTGAGCAGTCAGGTTACACCACAGGCGAGTACAGTCTGACCATTACGGATTCTGTCGTACAATAGCCAAGACCGACAAAAAACGGTATTCTATAGGGGCAACATCTGCCCCTATTTTGTTTTACAGAACACTAAACAGAACCATGCTCCCAACTCGACTCGAAATCAAAAACTTCTTGGCTTATCGTACCCCTGACCCCATCTTATTTGAGGGCATTCATTTGGCCTGCCTATGTGGACCAAACGGCGCGGGTAAATCCTCTTTGCTAGATGCCATCACATGGGTGTTGTGGGGCAAGGCACGCGGACGCTCCGATGATGATCTCATCCATCTGGGCCAAGAGGAAATGCAGGTCACGCTCGAATTTTTGCAGGGGGACACGCGCTATCGGGTCACACGCAAACGCCGCTTGGGGGGAATGCGAAAAGATGGCTCACGCGGGACGGGTACCTCCTCCCTTGATCTATTTGGCTGGGATGTTGAAGGCAATACCTATCGAGTCATCAATGAGCCATCCATGCGCCAGACCGAAAAGAAAATTGTGGATTTACTGCGCTTGGATTACGAGACGTTTGTAAACTCGGCTTTTGTGCAGCAGGGCAAAGCCGATGCCTTCACCACCAAGACCCCCGCCGAACGCAAACGAATTTTGGCCGAAATTTTGGGGCTGAATCAATGGGAGATGCTGGAAGACAAGGTCAAAAAGCGCCTACAAGACCTTAACACCGAATTCAATACCATCCAGATGCAATTGGCCGATATGGAACGGGAAATCGCGCAGGAACCGAGGATTATCCAAGAATATGAATTGGCGGATGCTCAACTAGAAGACCTGCGCGAAAAAGTGCGCGAAGCTGAAGATCGGTTTATGGAACTGTCGGGGGCGGATGCTGAATTCACCGCAGCACGTTCCGAAAAACGGGCTGTTGAACATCAAATGGAAGAACGGCGACGCAATATTGCCGAGGCTGATGACGCCATCCGACGTTCTGAGGAGCGTTTACAGCATTACGAAACGATTCTGGCCCAGCGCGATGAAATTGAGCAGGGCTATACCCGCCTCAATGAAATCCGCGAAGCTAACCAAGCACTCAGTGATGCCCTGCGGGTTCAACACGATATTGAACAGCGTATCAGCGAACTGACCCTACAAATTCAACAGGCTCGCCAGCAAATTGAACTTGAAATCACCTCGGTTGAGACTTCCATTGGCGAAGCACAGCGCACGGTTGAAACAGGTAATGAGGTCTCCGCTGAGTTGGAAAATATTTTTGGTGAGATTTATTTGCTAGAGCAGTCCGAAAACAGCCGCGACCAAATCCAGCAGGAAATCAGCACCCTAAAAGAAGAACAGGCTGGGCTTGGCGTAGAAAACAAAGCGCTGCGTACTGAGATGAACGACATCAAAGAACGCATCGAGATTATTGAACACACCACCGAGGCGCTTTGCCCTTTATGCCGTCAGCCACTTGATGAAACCCACCGTCTGCATCTATTGGAAGATTTGCAGCAAGAGGGTAAGGAAAAAGGAGATTTGTTTCGCGCCAACGATGGCCGCATGAAAGAAATCCGTGACGATATTGACGAGAAGCAGCGTTCGATCCAAGAAATTACCCAAATGGTCGCCCAACTACCCTTTCTGCGGAATAAGCGCGGCAGTCTTGAACAGCAAAATCGTGATGCGGAGCTGGCAAATTTGCGGGTGCAGGAATCTCAAGGCGTCTTGGAAAAATTGCAGGCCCGTCTTGCCAATCAGGATTACGCCCATGAACTGCAATCGCAACTTACGGAGGCTCAAGCCGAGCGGGATAAGCTGGCCTATGACCGCGACACCCATGACAATGTACGGGCTATGTTGGATGAATTGCAGGGCTACGAAAAACGGGCTACCGAGTTGGAATCGGCCCTGCAAAGTATCCCGTTGATTGAAGACAGCCTACGTGATGCCCAAGAACGCAAAAATCGCTGGCAGGAGTGGCTGGCCCTTGATGAACAACGCTTGCAAGGTATTGAAGAAAACTTGGTGACGTTACAGACCCGTTTGGATGAAATGCACCGCCGCGAAAAACTTTGGAAGCAACTTCGCACTGAAGAACGTAATGCGATTGAAAAGCGCACAGGGCTAAAGCAGCGCCTTGCGTCAATTGATGATCTGCGCGAACGCCAAAAAACCCTTACACTGCGCCAAACCCACCTGAGTGAACAGCGCGGGGTCTATGAACAGTTGCGCAATGCCTTTGGTAAAAATGGCATCCCAGCCATGATTATCGAGGCCGCCATTCCCGAACTCGAAGAATCCACCAATCAACTGCTGCATCGCATGACCGACGGACGGATGACCGTGCGGTTCGATACTCAGCGTGAGAAAAAGACGGGTGGGGTCGCCGAAACGTTTGACATTTGGATTGGCGACGAACTGGGTCAGCGCGATTACAGCCTGTATAGCGGTGGGGAAGCCTTCCGCGTGAATTTTGCACTGCGGGTTGCCATCAGTCAGTTATTGGCACGACGGGCCGGAGCACAGCTTCGCACTCTATTTATTGACGAGGGGTTCGGCGCGTTGGACGATGTGGGCCGCGAACGCTTGGTGGAGGCCATCACCGCTATCCAAGACGATTTCGATTTGGTACTGGTCATTACTCATATTGAGGAACTAAAAGAGGCGTTCCCGGTACGCCTTGAGATCGAAAAATCGCCACAGGGCAGTCGGATACGCCTCGGTTTGTAGATTGGCCTATTTCTCTTGGGCCTGTTTTTCCATGCGAGCAATTTCTTGCTGCACCAGTTCGCGCCGCAGAATCTTACCAACGGCGGTACGGGGCAGGGCATCCAAAAATTCAAAACGTGACGGGATTTCATAACGGGCCAATTTTTGCGCGGCGAATTCCATCAACTCCTGCTCGGTGATGCTCATCCCCGGCTTGACCACGACCCATGCCTTTAACGCTTCTTGCCCCACTTTTTCGGGATGGGGGATAACCCCGACAGCAACCTCAGCAACAGCGGGATGGGCGTTTAATACCTGATCCACTTGATTGGGATACACATTAAACCCACCAATCAGCGCCATGTCTTTCTTGCGATCCACGATGTAAAAATAACCCTCGTCGTCCATATATCCCAAGTCGCCAGTGAGCAACCAGCGTCGTCCGGTTTCGTCTTTAATAATAACATTTTGGGTTTCAGTCGGACGTTCATGATAATGCGACATCAATTGTGGGCCGCTGATGGCAATCTCCCCGATTTCTCCGACACCTAATTCGCGGTTCGGATCACCCGCATCCACAATTTTGGAGATGGTATCGGGTAGGGGTAATCCCACCGAGCCGACCTTGCCGCCGCTTTGTAAGGGGTTGACGTGGGTGGCGGTGGGGGCTTCACTCATACCATAGCCCTCGGTCAATTTGCCCCCCGTCAATTTTTCGAAGGTTTCTTTGGTGGGGCGCGGCAGCGGCGCCGAACCACTCAGGCAGTGTTTAATCGAGGACACTTTATATTTACCAGAGACTGCTTCCGGATGGGCGTTGATGGCGTTATAGAGAGCGGGTACGCCATGAAAAATCTCCGGCTCATAGGTGGTGATGGTATCCAGCATATCATCAATATCACGGGCATTGGGCACGATAATCATCGTGCCGCGTGTGGTCACGGCTGTCGCAATCACCGAAATCATGCCAAAAACATGATAGAACGGAATCGCCGCCAGCATCTTGACCCCCGGCGCGGCGGGTTCTGTGCCAACCAGTACCGCATTTTGTTGGAGTGTATTGGCGACAATCGCGCTGTGGACACCTACTGCTGCCTTGCTGGGGCCAGTCGTGCCGCCTGTATACTGGAAAATCGCCGGGTCATCTTTGGTGGGGCGGATTTTCGGTTGCTGTCCCGCATATTTTTTTAATAAATCGGGTAGAGCATGGTCGCCGGGTTGAATTTCTACACGATGCCCGCCCTTTTTCTCTTTGGCAATTCCAAATAAAAAGGCGGCAGCGGGTGGAAACCCCTCTTTGATGTTGGTGACAATGACCTGTTTTAAGGGTGTTTGGTCACGAACCTGACGGACGGCATTATAGAACAGGCTGAGGGTGACAATAGCCTTGCAGCCGCTGTCTTGCATCATTTCGGCCAAACGTGCCGGGGGATAGGTCGGGTTCAGCCCTACCGCGATCATGCCTGCTCCCAATGTAGCGAACCATGCAATTACAAAGGCTGGACAGTTGGGCATCAGTAGCGCGACCCGATCCCCTTTTTGCAGCCCCAAATCATACAAGGCTGCTCCCAACGCATCAGCATGTTGTTTCAATTGGGCATAGGTCATGGCTTGGCCTATCCGTCCTACCACAGGCAGTACCGCCGAGGTGATGGTAACAGGCGTATTGGGTGCGCTCTCAGCGGCGCGGGTCAAAATATCGGCTACTGTCCAATCGGGATAGGGTTCGAGGGTCTTGGGAACATGGGGATCGTAATGTTTTAACCAGCGTTTTTCAGCGGCTACCGAACTCATCTAATTTTGCTCCTAAACTAATTTGGTCTTAATTTATAATAGCATTATTCGGCAGGGATCGTTTTGTTATAAACCCGTTCCTCCGCCGTGATTTCCATGCCAGCTTTACGATACAGATGCTGCCCAGCGATATTGTCATGGGTAGTAATCAACATGGCCTGTGCTGCGCCGTGTGCCCTTAAATGCTGCAATCCCGTTCGCATGAGGGCCAATCCCAATCCCTGCCCCTGATAATCCGCATGGGTTTCGATGTAATCAACCCACCCAATTTGCTGCCGACTGCGGAACCATTCTTCGCGGCTAAAGGAACATTCCAGATAGGCCACCATTTTGCCAGCGGGATTTTTGATGACCAGATGCTGGTACTGTGGGTGATAAATCAGTTCCTTTTGGTGTTCCAACATCACCGCCGCAAATCCGTACAGAGCCTGATATTCCGGGAGTTCACTTTCAGTTAATGGCTCAATCTCAAATCCAATCGGCAAGGTGGGCGCTTCGATAGGATTTTCCAGCCCGCACCCCATATAAACATTGTACCCATTTTGGATAAGAGCGAACCCCCAACTTTCGAGGCGGGCAATATCTTGAGAAGTGTCCTGCTCAAAGGGGGCAATCCCAACGGTCAAAGCCGTATGCTGTTCACGGGCTATTTCTGTTAATCGTTGGCTCGACCAATTGAGTATCGCTTCGGCAATTTCGGTGCGGTTTTGGGTAGGGTGGACAACTCGCTCTAAACCATAGGAAGTGCTTTCAATGTGCCGTTTGGAAAGCATAGCAAAGCCGATAATCTTCCCCGGCTCATCTTCCCATACCGCAGCATCTCGCTCATTCCACAAGCGCGAACTCATCAGCAATTTCAAACGCCATACCGTTGGATAGCGATTTACATAACCTGCCCCGCGATAAGTAATCAGCAGATGGAGTATCCGTTCAAGGTCATTTTCCTGATAGGGGCGTTGACGTATCATGCGTTGTCCTCCATCATGCAAAGGCGTGCGTAGGTCGTCACGCCCCATCTGGAAAATTAGATAATCTCACGCTCGTGATAGATGCCAAAAACCTCGCGCATCACATCCATTGTTTCTTGCAAGGTGGCATAGGCCCGCGCACATTCAATCAGGTAGGGCATGGTGTTTTCCGTACCCAGACATGCCTGCCGCAAATTCTCAAGCGTTTGACGCACCTGTTCATTATCGCGGGTCTCACGTAGCTGTTTGAGGCGGTTGACTTGGCGATCATGTCCCTGTGGATCCATTTCCAGAATTGGGATACGCAGTTCGGCGTCAGGGTCGGCATATTCATTCACCCCCACGATAATGCGCTCTTTACGATCCATTTCGCGGGCATGGCGGAAGGCGGAATCGGCAATCTCCTGTTGAATGTATCCGGCCTCAATCGCGGGCAGCACCCCACCAAATTCCTCGATGCGTCGGAAGTATTCATAGGCTTCGGCTTCCATATCGTTGGTGAGTTTTTCCACAAAATATGAGCCGCCGATGGGGTCAATCGTGTTGGCCGCCCCGGTCTCATGCGCGATGATTTGCTGCGTGCGCAGGGCAATGGTTACGGCGTGTTCGGATGGTAGCGCCAACGCCTCATCCATACTGTTGGTGTGCAGTGATTGTGCTCCCCCTAACACAGCGGCAAGGGCTTGCATCGCCACCCGCGCCACATTGATTTCGGGTTGTTGGGCGGTCAATGAAACGCCTGCGGTTTGGCAGTGGAAACGGCACAACCATGATCGGGGGTCTTTTGCGCCAAACGTCTCACGCATTTCCCGCGCCCAAATGCGACGGGCCGCCCGCAGTTTGGCAATTTCTTCAAAAAAGTCGTTATGCACATTAAAGAAATACGACAGACGCGGCGCGAATTCATCAATATCCAGTCCACGTTTTAATGCCCATTTGACATATTCGATGCCATCCGCCAGCGTAAAGGCGAGTTCTTGGGCGGCGGTGCTGCCAGCCTCGCGGATGTGGTAGCCGCTGATGCTGACGCTATTCCATTGGGGTAGATGGCGGGTCGCAAATTCAATTGTATCGGTCACCAGTCGCATGGAGGGTTCGGGTGGGAAGATGTATTCCTTTTGGGCGGTAAATTCTTTGAGAATATCGTTTTGCAGCGTGCCGCGCAGCTTATCCATCGAAACCCCCTGTTTTTCGGCGGTGACGATGTAATAGGCCCAGATGACGGCGGCGGGGCTGTTGATGGTCATGGAGGTCGAGACTTGATCTAGTGGAATGCCATCAAACAGAATTTCCATATCTTTGAGTGATGAAACCGCCACCCCGCATTTCCCAAATTCACCCAACGACTCCGGTGCGTCGGTGTCATAGCCCATCAAAGTTGGTAAATCGAAGGCCACGCTGAGGCCCATATTGCCCTGTTCCAGCAGATACTTAAAGCGCGAGTTGGTTTCTTCGGCGGTACCAAACCCGGCAAACATCCGCATCGTCCATAACTTGCCCCGGTGTCCGGTGGCGTGGATGCCGCGTGTAAAGGGATATTCCCCCGGCAGACCCAAATCACGCATGTAGTCAAGTTCACTGACATCGAGCGGCGTGTACAGACGTTCAATCGGGCGACTGCTTTCGGTGATGAAGGTGTCACGCCGTTCGGGGGCTTTTGCCAACGTCTTATTTAACGTAGTGGCTTCCCAGCGCTCGGCCTGATTTTGCAATGCGTCTAAAAACAACGAATCAAACATGCGTCAATGGCTCCTAAACTCAAATTTCCGCTTCGATTCGGGGGGATTATAACATAGGAAATCGGGTATGATTGGAAGGGCATTTTTTATTCCAGCAGTGGTTGGGAGAGTAAACAACATGCGGGCGGTAGTCCAGCGGGTCACCAAAGGCTCGGTGACCGTTGAGGGTCAAATTACAGGGGCGATTGAACAAGGTTTTGTGATTTTATTGGGGGTCAAAAATGGCGATACCGAAGCTGAGGCCCGGTGGTTAGCCAGCAAAATCGCTGGCTTGCGTGTATTTGATGACGACGAAGGCAAAATGAATCGCTCCTTGCTGGATGTCGGCGGTGGTGCGCTGGTTGTATCGCAATTCACCCTCTACGCCGATACCCGTCGTGGCAAACGTCCCGGTTTTACGGATGCTGCCCCGCCGGAAATCGCGGAACCGTTAGTCAGTCGTTTTGTCGAATTATTGCGCGAATCTGGGGTGCAGCGTGTCGAGACCGGCATTTTCCGCGCCATGATGCTGGTCGAAATTTATAATGATGGCCCGGTCACCATTTTGCTAGAGCGAGACGCCGGGGAAAAAGAGGGGGCATAATGTCAAACCTAGCCTCACAAATCCCCCTGCCGCCGCCTGAATATCGCCATAATGTCGGGGCAATTGATCCTAAACGTTATGAAAATCCGAGCGGTGACTTGATCTATCCCACCATCGCGCCGCACTACTATCGTAAGTTTTTTGATTTTGGCTGTGGCTGTGGACGGGTAGCACGTCAACTGGCCCTCCAAAAAGTCCAGCCTGAAGCCTATCTTGGCATTGATCTCCATGCAGGCATGATTCAATGGTGTCAGGAAAATATCACGCCTCATGTGCCTCAATTTAGCTTTTTGCACCACGATGTTTTTTATATTGGGTGGAATAAAGAATCTCCAAATAAGGTACTGCCCTTTCCAGTGGATACCCAAGATTTTACCCTTGTGAATGCCATTAGTGTTTTCACGCACCTCGAACAAGATTCAGCGGTGTTCTATTTGGCAGAGGTCAATCGTATTTTGGCTGAGGATGGCATTTTTCATGCGACGTGGTTTTTGTTTGACAAGACTGATTTTCCAATGATGCAGGATTTCCAGAACGCGCTCTATATCAACATCCCCGACCCGGTGAACGCTGTGATTTTTGATAAGGCGTGGATGGTCAATGAGGCGCAAAAGAATAACCTAAAAATTATTGCAATCGAGCCGCCTATAGTGCGTGGTGGGCAGTGGGTGTTGACGATGGCCCGTCCAAGTCACCCCTCTCCGGCCAAAATGATTCCGTCGGCGAATACGACTTCCGGCAAGTCCGCAAGTTGGGTAAAGCGGCTTAGATTAAAACTTAGAGGGCATCAATAACCCCACTCAGCCGCAAAATATTCGATTCCCCTATCTTAGTGAGTTTGAACCTACGAATAGGTGTAGGGATACGCTAGAATAACAAAACAATTCGATTTTCATTCGAGTGAGCAAAAATCTACATGCGACGACATAATATCTATCCATTCACAGCCATTGTCGGTCAAGAACCTATGAAACGGGCCTTAGTCCTCAACGCCGTCAGCCCGACGATTGGGGGAGTCTTGATTCGTGGGGAACGTGGGACTGCTAAATCCACCGCAGTACGGGCGCTGGCGGCTCTTTTGCCCGATATTGAGGTTGTGGCTGAATCGCCGTTTAATGATGACCCCAAACGCCCTGACCAGTGGTCTGACCTCGTACATGAATGGAAAGAGGCCGGACGTGATATTCGCACAACTACCCGGCAGCGCCGATTGGTGGATTTGCCTGTCGGTGCTACCGAAGACCGTGTAGTCGGAACGCTTGATATTGAAAAAGCCATCAAACTGGGCGAGAAACATTTTGAGCCGGGGGTCTTGGCCGCTGCCAATCGTGGTATTTTGTATGTGGACGAAGTAAACCTGCTGGACGACCACTTGGTTGACCTGCTACTTGACTCCGCCGCGATGGGCATTAATGTGGTCGAGCGTGAAGGCATCAGTTTTCAACATCCGGCCCGTTTCATCTTGATTGGCACGATGAACCCGGAAGAAGGCGAACTACGTCCACAATTGTTGGATCGTTTTGGTCTCTCAGTCGAAGTGCGCGGCCTAAACGACCCGCGTGAACGCCTTGCCATTTTGGAGCGCCACATCGAATTTGATAACGACGCCAATAAATTCTATCAGGTCTGGATGCCTTACGAGCAGGCCCTGTCTGACCGGATTGGCGCAGCGACAGAGATCGTCGAGGAAGTAGAATACTCGCGCGAAAATCTCTACACCATCGCTAACCTGACCAGCACTTTGCTGATTGACGGGCATCGCGCTGACTTGGTGATCCTCAAGACCGCTCGTGCCAATGCCGCTTATGAAGGCCGCCGGAGCATCAATAACCACGACATTTTGTTGGCCGCCGAATTAGCCTTGCCACACCGTGTCAAGCGCGGGCCATTCTCGGATGCTGTCCTCAATATGGCGGAACTCGGCAATAAGCTCGACGAAATTTCCGCCGAATATGAGAACAATCCCGAAGCCCAAGCATCCACTGAAACGGGCGAAAACAACGCTACTAAAAAAAAAGTGACTCGGTAGACGGGCAGAGCGGTGAAGAGGTTCAGGAAATGAGTGAGGCTGAACCCGCACCACAAAACGTCTTCGACACAGGCAGTAATTACTGGTGGGAGGGGGGCAAACAGGTTAAAACGGGTGAGGAATTTGTCGCCCGTAGCCTCGATACCCCCCTTGACCGCCTGACACGCAAAACCTCTGGACGCCGCAGCCGCACCCATACAGATCGCAAACGGGGTCGTTATATCCAAGCCCGTCCCGCTGGCAATCGCACCGATGACGTAGCCTTTGATGCGACCCTACGTGCCGCCGCCCCATTCCAAATCGAGCGAACTGAAGAACGCGATACCAGCGATCTGGCCTATTCCATCCACATGGAAGACCTTCAGCGCAAAGTCCGCGTAAAAAAATCAGCCAACCTCATTTTGTTCGTGGTGGATGCGAGTTGGAGCATGGCGGTTGCCGAGCGGATGAAGGCCACCAAAGGCGCGATTATGTCCCTGCTGACGGATGCCTATCAGCGGCGTGACCGGGTGGGCCTGATTGTGTTCCAAAAAGACCGTGCCCTGATTGTCCTACCCCCAACAAGTTCCGTCACGCTGGCAAAAAAGGCCTTGGTAGATATTCCAGTGGGTGGCAAAACGCCCCTTTCGGCAGGCCTAAAACTGGCCTATGAAATTATCCGTCAAGAACAATCCCGCCATCCCGATGTCATGCCGATGATGATTTTGCTGACGGATGGGGCAGGCAATGTAGCGATGACTGACTTGCCACCACAAGAGGAAGCTCATCGCATCGCTGACCTGTTTGAAGAACACCACATCCGCACTGTAACCATCAACATGGAACACGCGGCTTTCGATCAGGGCTTGGCGCGAAGATTAGCGGAACGGCTCGGTGGCCCATGCTACACCCTGAGCGAACTCAAAGCCGAAATCCTATATGAGACGGTGAAACAGGAGTTGAATACCCTATGACCGCTGACCAAAAGGATGTCGCCAAAGAATTCCGACTCATTCTAATAGACCCCAATCAGGGGTTATGCAATGCGTTCCAAAAGCACTTTGATGGTTTGCCTAACATAGAAATTATCAAAGGCCGCTTTGAAGAATTGCCGGAATTTGATTGCATGGTCAGCGCCGCCAATTCGTTTGGATTGATGGATGGCGGGGTTGATCTGGCGATTTCGCACTTTTTTGGTTGGCAGTTAATGGATCGAGTGCAAGCCAAGATTTTGGAAGAATTTCTGGGCGAACAGTCGGTGGGTACATCTATCATTGTAGAAACGGGCCATGAAAAACACCCATTTCTGGCCCATACCCCAACCATGCGTGTGCCGATGGAAATCGTGCATACCGATAATGTCTACAAAGCGATGTGGGCGATGCTCTTGGCGGTGCGACGGCACAATCAAGTCTCGGATAGGCCGATTAAGATCGTTGCTTGTCCGGGACTGGGAACAGGAGTAGGCCAAGTGCCTTATCCCGAAGCGGCCCGTCAAATGGCAATGGCCTATCGCAACTTTCATTTCCCACCACATCGGATTGACTGGCCGTATGCTTCTTTTCGTCAAGAGCAAATTCGCTTTGGCGGGGATTATGGGTTTCGGATTCCGCCGGAAACCAATCTTTAGGCGGGTCTATCCTTCAGTGGGATGAGGGTCAGTCCAATCAGGGCCACACCAATTGCAGCCATCAACGCTAATTTTTGGAATGGCCCAAAACTTGATCCCTCGCGCAGCATATCCGCCAGCACAATCGCAATTGCCCCTAAGACACCCCCTATTGCACAGGCAATGCCCATCACACGCTTAGTAATGGTGAAATCTTCCGAAAGTACATGTTGAATCCATTGGGTCATAACTTAAATCTATTCCTTTGCAGGTGGAGTATCTGGCTTGGGTGTTTCGTCAGAGGGAACACCGACAATGGGTAGTTCCGATAATGTTGTCGTATCGGCAGTGGGTTTAGTCATTGTTTCTTCAACCTTTTCGGCGGACTTGGCTTCGGCGACGCTTTCCGCTTCTGGTTCCGCATAGACGACCTGTGCCTCGCCAGTTGAAAACAACCGACGTGGGCCTTTCGTTCGTAAGCCCGGACGGGTCTGCAAAATATCTGCTCGTAGCCACAGTTCTGGTTTGGCATATAACCACCCATAGACCAAGATGGGGAACACCACATAGACAATTGGGGCTTCTTTGCCCGCGCCATTTTCATCCACGGGTGGCAGCGTGGTGATGTGCAGCGCCCAATAGCCAATGAGGAAAAATAAGGTTCCCATAATCAACAAGGTATAACTACCGCGTTTTTCCAAAAGATAGGCCGCCATAAACAGCACCGGATATAGCTCGATGTAGTAGGTGGTGGCGACACGCGGCGCAATTAATAAAGAGGCACAGGTCGCCAACATCACCCCCCAAAAGAAATTGGTGCTGTCCTGCTTAACAATCGCTTTGTACCAATAGTGTCCCACTGGAATCAGAATGAGGATTGACAAAATAATCTGCGCAATCAAACCCACCACATCGGGGATTTCATCAAAGGGGTGGCTCAGAATATGCGCGACAGGATAGGTTTCGGCATAATTGGAATAATTAAAAACCCGATGCCGCCATTCGCTAAACCATTCGGGTCGCAAAATAAACGAGATACTGGTTAACAAGATAAAGGTTGTAAAAAAGCTGGTCACAAGTTGACGGCGATTATTGCGAAAAGCCCAGAGCAGCAGCAGTGGGATGATGATGTAACCCGTTTGAGGCTTGATGGTTGAAAGGGCCAACATCACACCCGCGAATCCATCTTTGCGATAGGCAATTCCCCAATAGGCCGCGATATGAAACCCGAACGCCAAAAATGCGGGTTGGGCCAACAGCAACCCGCGCACCGAAAAATAACTGGTGATAACGGTTAATAAAAGCAAGGCGAGTGTAATGGGTTTGGGCAGCCATCCCAATATATCTAATTGAAGCACCAATGATCCAATCAATAACAGCAGTAAAAATTCCATAAAAATAGCCGCTGCCAGTTGAAACTCCAACAGCGCCAATGGCCCAAACAAAATGATTAAGTAGAAGGGATAAACAAATTGAAACTCATCTTCATCATCTTTTGCCAGACGGTCATAGATGGCTAATTGGCTTTGAATGCCCACTTCCTCGTCATACGGGCTAAGGCCGTCCTCCCAGAATAATTTGCCACCCTGCCAAGTGGGATAAATATCTGTCGCGCCTGCCGTCAAATTTTGATATATGGCAATGCTGCTGGCGACTGCGAAGATATAGACCCCAATCATGAGTAATATCCAACCCTCGAACCTTGAATTCGTGCTATTTGCAGCTTTCACGCCAAATATGCCCTCTCTAAAAAAGTGAAGCATTCAATCATATCTCATTCTATAGGATATGCGTTTCAGAATTTTGATGCGAATCGCCTGAAAATTTGGGAAAACAAACTTTCTGCGGCACAATTGTTTGCAGTCGGCCTAAATAGGTTGATGAGAGATTTTACAAAGAGTTTGCAAAATTTATCACAAGGTGTATAATCGCATCAATTTTTAGGCCGAAATGCCCATGTATTGTCATTCACACACGACAATTGAGTTTATTACGCATCACGACACGACGGCGTATTGGCCGCACGGCGTTGTTGTTTGAATTAATCGGGTTGTAAATCACAAAGTGCAGTTGGGCTGATCTACATTGGCTCAGGAGGAATACGTTTCATGTCTACGTCTCGTGCGATCAGGCCGACCCCCGCCTCGGCTAAAACCGAGATTGATACGCCCTCACAAGGGCAGGTTCAAGTTGCTCCCGTTACACGACGAGAGTTTATGTTCTATGTCTGGGGAGCCAGCATGGCACTCCTTCTTGCTGCCAGTGGTGGCATTATCGTTTGGTTTGCCCTGCCGCGCTTCAAGGCTGGTGAGTTCGGTGGCGTGATTGATATTACCAGCATTCCCAAACCCGGCGAAGCACCTGTGAAATATCCGGCAGGTAAGTTCTGGATGTCCAATGATGCCGACAAAGGGTTAGTTGCGCTGTACACCGTCTGCACCCATCTCGGCTGCCTCTATGCGTGGGCACAATCAAACTTCCGCTTTGAATGCCCCTGTCACGGCTCGAAATATACGACGGATGGAACATGGATCGAAGGGCCTGCGCCTCGCAGCCTTGACCGTTTCCCGATTGTGGTTACGACCAACAATGGTGAACTGACCAACAACGAAGCGGGTGATCCTATCCCCGGTCTGTCCCCCACCAACGTCGTCAACGTCCGCGTGGATACCGGCAAGCGTATCAAACGTGACGGTCGTGTCTAAAAGTAGCTTTGGTATGAGCGTTGTTTCGTTTATGAGGAGAATCTGATGTCGGTACTGCCTGTTCCGTCCATCTTGGACGACATCAAAGAAAAGGGTGTCCGTAAGGCGGTTTATGAAACGCTGGATCGGACGACAGAGCGCGTCACTGCCGGGATGAACCTTCAGGATATCCGTGAAGCCCTGCGTGGTGACAAACCCTCACGCCGCCCCAACCCCCGCCTCACTCCCCACGCGGATGGGTTCTGGTTGCATATGCGTCCTTCGTACTATCACACTGCCGTAACTGGGTTATATCCTACCTTCCGTCTGGGATGGCTTTCGACCTTCTTCTTTGCCTTTGAGATTATTACGGGCCTCTTCCTGATGATTTTTTATACCCCATCACCGGATGTGGCCTATAACGATATGAAAAACATCCTCGGCAACGTGCCGTTGGGCCAATTGATGCGTGACCTGCATCGCTTGGGTGCCGAGGGGATGGTAACGGTGGTGGCGCTGCATATGCTCCGTACCTTTGTCACCGGGTCGTATAAAAAACCGCGCCAGTTTACATGGTTGACGGGTGTTGTGCTGCTGTTAGTCACCTTGTTCCTCAGCTTTTCTGGCTATTTGCTGCCATGGGACCAACTGGCTTTCTGGGCGGTAACAATTGGTACATCAATGGCCGAAGCTGCGCCGCCGGAGGTGGTTGGGACCAATGTCAACTTGCTGTTGCGTGGAGCGCCAGACATCGGGGCAGGTGGTTTGCTGCGTTTCTATCTGCTGCATGTGTTCGCCCTGCCGCTGATTACCACCATATTCCTCGGCGTTCACTACTACAAAGTCGTACTGCATGGTCATAGTCTGCCGCCGCGTGAAGAAGAAGTCGGCAAGGACACCGCCAAGCGCGTGCCAATGGATCGTCGTACCTATTACATTCCCGACGTCATGTCGAGCGAATTGGCATGGATTGGGATGTGGGGTTTCATTTTGGTACTGCTGTGTTTGTGGTTCTTCCATGCCCCGCTGGAAAATCATGCTGACCCACAGGTGACACCGCTGCACACCACCGCGCCTTGGTACTTCTTATGGTTGCAGGGGATGTTGAAACTCGGTGATAAGGTCATCATGGGTGTGGTGCTGCCTACCGTCATTTTCGGGTTCTTGTTTGTGCTGCCCTATATAGATTTGACCCCCAGCCGCCGTTATGCCCATCGCCGTATTGCGCTCTCACTGGGTATGCTGACCTGCCTAGTGCTTGTGATTTTGACCTACATGGGCACGCCCTATTATGGGGTTTCAACCGCCGCCAACGATGAAGTGGCCCAAGAACTCATTCCGATGGAAGGGGTTGGCGAAATTCGCGCCGTTCCATTCGATGAATTGCAGGCCAATTTGACGGCTACCGAATCCAGTAATGTGATCTGGACGGTTGAGGTAGATACGTGGAAGAATTCAACAACCCCGGTGGATTTCGATGCCAACGTTTTGGCGCGTGATCCCAATGCCATCGTCATCCGCGAAGATAACCTTGACCAATTGGAAGAACTGTATAAGGAGAATTATCCTGAACTGTGGAAGGCCATTGAAGAATATCACCATCTGTTGTATGAGGAATTCTCAGACAGCTTGCCCAATGCCACTGGTTATATCAGCATCTCACTCACGCAGTCCAATTTGGTTCGCTTCTATATTTTGATGACGTGGGATGTTCCACAGGTGGATGATGAAGGCGAAATCGTCATGAATGATGATGACGAACCCAAGCTGCTGCTGAATGAGGAAGGCGATCCCATTCGCGCCATCTCTGGCAAACAGGTCTATATTCACGAAGAATCTGAGTGGCACGCCCATTGATAAAGTCGGCAGGTCGGGATGATGGTTCTGGCCTGCCCTATTCCCGAATTTTGGTAACCAGTACGACCATTCGCGCTATACGGCGAAGGAAACATTGAATGGAAACTAATCAAAAACAACCTTTCATGGAATTTCCGTCCGTTGAGTCTCGCGTGATTGCCGGTATTCTGTTTTTTACCGGAACGCTGATTCTGCTGGCATGGGCGGCAATTAATGAACCTGCTCGTATGACTGAATTTACCGAGCGCTTCAATGGGCGTTCGGTTGAAACAGGCGCAATCCTGTTTGAAAACAACTGCTCGACTTGTCATGGGGACGAAGGTTATGGGATCGCGGGTCGTGCGCCTGCGCTGAATAACCCCTTCCTCTTGAACCATGACTTTTTTGCGGAACATGACCGCCAAATTGCTTCTCTAAATGACCAAATTGCGGCAGTAGACGCGGAAAAAGAACCCGAAAAGAAAGCAGAGATTGAAGGCCAACTCGCATTGGTCGAAGCCCAACGCCAAGAACTCTATGAAACCCTGCGTTACGACTACAGTGAACAATGGGCCGCTCTCGATGCCCAACTCACGGCCCTTGACAGCCGGATTCAAGAAGAATTGGCGATTCCTGCCAGCTTGCTTGGGGTCGAAGTCCAAAAACGCAGTGATGAAATTTCAGCACTTGAAGCGGAACTGCTCCCCGTGACCGAACGCATCACCGCCGCCCAAACCGCAGGCCAAACACCCGATGCCGCCGATGTCCAGCAGCAAACCGACCTACAAACCCAAATTGATGCTAAGAAGGCCGAGTTAAGCCCTTATAGCACCCTGAACGACGAACGCACCCCCCTATTGGCAAAAACGGGTCGTTACCGCGCTCTGAAGGACGCGCATGAACAGGTCGAAGCCTTGCGTGTGCAAATCGCTGAACTGGAAAGCCAACTGGCGGCACTCCCCGAAGGTGACGCAGGTCGCGCGGACATCGAATCGCAATTGGATGCATTGCAAAGTCAACTCTCGACTCAAGAACAAACTCGTGACGATGCCCTGCAAGCGATGGTGGATGCCAAAGACATTATTGACTTCGACCCCGAAGCTCCCAGCCGGATGACCCAACTGAAATGGAATGGCACGCTGGAAGACTTGATATACACCACCTTGCTCAGTGGTCGTCCGGTCAGCGCCGCGTATTGGCCTGCCCCAATGGTCGCGTGGTCACAGGATGCGGGTGGCCCACTGCGTCGTGACCAAGTTCAAAATCTCACCGACTACGTATTAAATTGGAGTCGTGAATTTACCCTCCAAGATGTACGTCGTATCAATCAATTGGCGATTGAACCGAGCGCCTCGGCTGGCCCATCCGTAGACGCCGTTTGCCCCGATATTGAAACAAACCCGGATAGCTGCGTGGTAGATGATATTGTGGCTCAAATCAGCGCCATTGAGATAATGGATAGCACAGCAGGGCAACAGGCTTATACGGAGAATGCCTGTTCAGGCTGCCACTTCTCTGGTAGTGTGATTGCCCCCGCACCACAAGGGGTCTTTACACGCGCTCAAGGTTATTCCCAACAAGACCCTGCGACCTTCCCAGATGCCCGTCACTATCTCGTCCAAAGTATTTTATATCCCAATTCGTTTTCATCGGATGGTTTCACCGCTGGGGCGATGCCGACTACCTTTGGCAAGACCTTAGATCTTCAAACCCTTGCCAATATCGTGGCCTACTTGGAAAGCCAAGACCAATAAGGATTCTCGTTCATGAGTCAAAACAGCGTTCCAACAACCGATGGGACGCTGTTTTTATTTACGGCAAAGTTCTGAAACCAAATTTGCAAATTCTGTGTAAAATCAAGCCAATTGTCATTTGGAAATGTGTGGTTATACTTCCTGTTCAATACAGCGATTGGTATAATAAAATTTATGTAGATCGGAGGCACAAGTCAGTGTCAAAACGTTTAGCCCTACCCGTTGCCAGCATTATTTTTGGCTTCATACTGATTGGGATCGTCGTTTCAAATACACCCATCTCGCACGCCCAAGAAGGGGAACAAAACTTGGCTGCGTTGCGTGGGTCGGCTGTGTATGCTGAGTTTTGTGCCGCCTGTCATGGTCCCGAAGGTGAAGCAATCGGCAGCGCCCCCGGTTTTGTTTCGATTGCCGAATTTGACCCTGCGACTGTCCGAGCGCAAATTGTTAAGGGTTATGACTCGGATGAAAACACCCCCGTTAAAATGGTCGGTTATGGCATTGAGGCGGGTGGCCCCTTGCAAAGTGGCCCAATAGATGATGTCGTGGCATATATGCTGACATGGCAAACCCCTGAAGCAGATACGCCAGAATTGCCCGCAGCCAATCTTGAACCCGGTTCGGCGGCTTATACTGGTTCCAGCGACCCAACCGAAGGGGCAATGGTTTATGCCTATTCTTGTTTGGGCTGTCATGGACGGGACGCCAAAGGCCGAGGGGAGTCGAATTTCCCGCGCTTCAAGATTGATGAAAATTCGGTGCGTGTTGCGGCGACGGGTGATGGACATGGCTTTGTGGCGGCTTTTGCAGATAATGCGGGTGGCCCATTAACCCCCGTGCAGTTGGATAATTTGGACGCCTATCTCCGTACCATTGAAGTCGAAGAAGAGGAAGAAGGGCCACAAGGTGTTACAATTTTGTTGATGGTGTTGGGTCTTGGTGCGGTTAGTCTTGTGGGTGGCGTTTATGTCGCTGCTGTTCGTCAAGGCCGTGCCGCTGGATAATGGTTTAGAGCTATTCATTGAAGGTTGGGTTAGAAACTAAGGAGCATCTTGATGGCAACCAACAGTCCCACATGGGAGAAAACGCCCGAACTCGCTGCAAAATTAAATTCCCGCTTTGGTCAGCGCCAAATGTATATGCTGATTGGCGGACTTGGTATCTTGGGGATCATCGCCTATCTCATCTATGGCACCCTGTTTGGCGGGGCCTATTTCAAGACGGTAGATGAATTGGTCAACGATCCTGATATGATCGGCAAGAACGTCCGTATCTCCGGTGTGGTGATTGGGGACTATCAATTCGATGCCAATACGCAGACCCTGACTTTTGTCGTCGGCAACATCCCGAACGATAACGACACCATCAAGGAACAGGGTGGTTTATCTAAGGTGCTGTACACAGCGGCTAACGACCCGAATGTCACCAAATTGACAGTCGTTTATCATGATGGGGAGATACCAGACTTGCTAAAGCATGAGGCGCAAGCTATCCTCTCTGGAAAGTTGGGAGAAGACGGTATCTTCTACGCTGACAGCCTGCAACTTAAATGCCCAACCCGTTATGAGGATGAAGCCCCCGATCAGGTGGCAGAAAACCAGTAATCTGTTGGATATTGCCCTCAGCACAGGGCGAAACTCTATAGAAATCAGCAGGGGGGCTGCAACGTAAACAATTGCTGCCCCCTTTGATATTCATACAGTTTGTTTACCGTACCGTTAACTTAGTTTGGACAAAGAAGCCATGATCGCTGAACTTGGGATTGTTTCTACTTTTCTAGGGCTATTGGTCGTGATTAGCGCGACTATGCTCGCATTTTTGAGTGCTATTGGATCAAATGACCGGATGGCCTTTTGGTCGCTAATAGCCCTACTCGTTTCGCTACCGATTCAATTTGTTGTCGCGCTATTCGGATGGCTTGCGGTTTTGCCATCGCTTTTGATAATCGCCGCGACTTCAACTGTTATCCTCCTTATTTTGTTGCGCCGATACATCAGCTTTGATGAACGATTCGCCTCAAGTGCCCGCATTGCTCTAATAACGGTTTTTCCTTTACTCACCTTTGCCTGTCTGCTACTGATTTATGCCCAATGGACGGGTGATTACAGTATAGATTATGTCAACAGTGTGTCTGCCAATCTCCAGCCCGATACCCTAAAAATTACGGCACTTTGGGGCAGCCAATCCGGGTCGCTACTCTTTTACTCGTGGATGTTGAGTTTATTTAGTGCTGGTGCAGTTTGGTTCAATTGGAAACGCCAGCGTCATCTGATGCCTTGGGCAATGGTATTTCTAGGGGCGACATTGGCGTTTTTCACCATATTGAACGTTTCTTACGAAAACCCTTTTGCTCGTACATGGATGGATGAAAATGGCAATACCCGCACGTTAGAGGTGTCTGTTTTAAAACCATCGGGCAAGGTGGTTGCCTATCCATGGAAGACTGAATTTAATGGGGAAACCTTTAATGATTTCAGTACCTCCGACACTATCCCCCCTCAATTCGGAGGTGTTGCGTCGGCGCGGGCCACCGCCGTTTATGACGGACATGGCCTGAATCCTCTGCTGCGTCATCCCGGCATGGTCATTCATCCCCCCATGCTCTATCTTGGTTTTACCGGATTTGTGATTCCCTTCGCTTTTGCGATGGCCGCCTTGATGCTTGGGCGAATGGACTCCGATTGGATTCGGGCGGTACGGCGGTGGAGTTTGGTCGCGTGGGTCTTTTTGTCCATTGGCCTTATTTTAGGTGGACGTTGGGCCTATGACGTTTTAGGCTGGGGCGGCTATTGGGGTTGGGACCCGGTGGAAAATTCCGCGTTCCTGCCGTGGCTGACTGGGACGGCCTTTTTGCATAGCGTCATGATTCAAGAAAAGCGCGGGATGCTTAAGGGTTGGAATATGGTGATGATTATCGCCACCTACCTCTTGGTGCTGCTTGGCACCGTCGCCACCCGCACCGGCCTTTTGAGCAGTGTTCACACCTTTGCCGAAAGCCCACTGGCAATTCCGATGGGTGGTTTCCTCCTCATTACGCTGGTCGGCAGCACTGCTGCCTTCCTGTGGCGAAGTCGTCAGGGATATTTCAGAGGCGACCATGAAATCGAAGGCATTTTCAGCCGCGAAAGCATGTTCATGCTCAACAACTGGGTATTTTTTGCGCTGACCATTGTGGTCTTTTGGGGCACATGGGCCGAAAAAATCACCGACCTTGCGGTTGGAGTGGGCCTGCGCGAGGATGTTATCACGTTGGGGCCTGAATACTATCGCACCCCCACCGCCATTTTGTTTCTCATCATCTATGTTTTGATGGGGGTCGCGCCGTTGGTGGCATGGCGGCGTGCAACGGCTGAAAAGGTAGGGGCGGCCCTGCGAATTCCAATGGCCCTCACTGCTATTTTGGTGATTGGACTAATTATCGGCGGCATCGGTGTTGGCCCGACTCTCGGTTTTGGTATTGTGGCTTTTGCGGGATTCGCTACCCTACTTGAAATTTCCAAAGGAGCACATGCCCGCCACAAGACACACGGCGAACCCTATCCGGTTGCCATCTCAAAACTGTTCGCTCGTGACCGCCGCCGCTATGGAGGATACGTCATTCATCTTGGTATCGTGGTCATCGGCATCGGAATCATTGGTAGCACGATTTTCCAAGAAGTAACCCAACAAACCATTAGCCCCGGCGATACCATCAGCCTCGGTGGGTATGACATGCGCTTGGATAATTCCTTCCTTGCCCAAGGCGAAGATGACCGTACCATGTCTATTGCCAATGTCACCCTACTCCGAGATGGTAATGTCGTTGACCAACTCCGTCCCCGTCGTGACTTTTTCCCATCTGGTTCGCCTATGTCTATCGCGGGGGTTCACAGTAATGTGAAGGGCGATTTCTATACCTTGCTGATTTTTACCGAAAATGACCAAGTGACCTTCCGTGTCTATTGGAATCCACTGGTCAATTTTGTCTGGTGGGGGGGCGTTTTGCTCATTATCGGAACGATTATTGCGACATGGCCCGGACGTGAACCTGCCATCATTCGACAGCCACGCCGTTCATCAATCACCGCCACTGCTGCCGCAGGAGATTAAGGATTATGAAGGTGTTCACACGAGTTTTGAGTCTTGTTGGAATCTTGATTTTTGTCGGTATGATGGCGTCCAGCCAACCCGTGTCCGCGCAAGGGGGGGACAAATACCCTCCCGGTGTGACCGCCGATGATGTGTATAAAGTCGCCTCACAAATTTATTGTGATGTGTGTCAGGGCGTATCGGTGGCCTATTGCCCCAGTACCCAATGCCAAGCATGGCGGGAAGAAATCGCCGACCTCTTGGCACAGGGCAAGACCGAGGACGAAATTAAGCAGCATTTTGCGGATCGCTATGGTGAAAAAGTCACGGGTGTCCCTGTGAGTGACGCTAATCGCCGCCTGACCTATGCTATACCAATTACCCTAGCGGTAGTCGCGGGATTGATCGTGAGTTTCCAAGTTTATCAATGGCGCCGCCGCGAAACCCGTGCCCTCCAAGTCGCTCGTGCGGCTAACCTCAATGAGAACTATGACCGACCCGTACCCGATAATGTTGATCCGGCTTACCTCGAACGTTTGATGAAACTATTGGAAGGGAATCAATGACCGAAGTTACGCAAAATCAACCGATCTCTGACCCCTATGGCGATCAAGAGGTGCTGGATGCCTATGCGGATACCACCGCAGGTAAAGCGCCACCTAGCAAAAACCGTATGATGACGCCGTTTGCCCTTGTGGTAGTGGTGGCCGTCCTATTGATTTCTGCAATGGTGGTACGGGGTATCTATAAGAACGAACAAGGGCCAGTGAGTGATGGCCCAGCCCCGGATTTTTCCCTCAAAACCTATGATGGGCAAAACATCCGCTTATCTGATTATAAAGGCGAAAATGTGGTGGTCATCAATTTCTGGCAAACCAACTGTCCGCCCTGTCATGAAGAAGCCCCCATGCTGGTTAATGTCTATAACGACTACAAAGCACAAGGGGTAGTTTTTATTGGGGTCAATGCCAAAGACCCGGATAAACTCGCGCTGGATTATATTGCTCAGTATGACATTACCTATCTAAACGGCTTGGATGTTGGTGACAAGATTCAGGAAATGTATCGAACCGATGGCTACCCCGAAACCATTGTGGTCAGCCGCGATGGGGAGGTTTTGGAACATTATATCGGGCAGCCCAATGAAATCGCGTTTCGCCGCCTACTCGATCAGGCACTGGAGCAGTCATGACCGCTGGAGCTATCGTATTTGGGATTTTTGCGCTCGGACTCATCGCGTTTTTTGTGCTGCGTCCCATTGTTCTTACTGAGAAAACGACCAAGCGCGTGGTTACTGCGACTGAACTGAATGCCGAAGAATCTGCCATTCAACTGCGAACACGCCTTGAAGGATTACTTATCAGCATTCGTGACCTCGATTTTGACTATGATACGGGCAAGGTCTCGAATCTGGTCTATGCCGAGCAACGCAAATTACTGATTGGTCGTGCCATTAGCACCCTGATTCAACTGGACCAAGCTGAAGCCCATCTGGTTGAGGTAGACGACGAAATCGAAAAAGCTGTCTCGCAGTATCGGACAGTAGGGTCTGAAAAAGTGGGTTCAAAGCAGAAACAGGCCAAAAGGGTATCCGTCTAATGTCGCGTTGCCTAGTGGCTTGCTGTTTACTTGTCGTAGGGGTGTTGCTGATGGGGTCTACCGTTCTGGCGGTGGCCCAAGACACCCTCACTATACAAGGCCAACTTATGGTAGGCAGCCTTGATGGATCGCCGATTCTATCAGGGCTATCGGTGGACTTGCAAATGGTCAGTGTGCGGGATGGATTGTTACAAACGCAGTCTATCCCCACCAATGCGGATGGTACCTTCGCGTTTGTCAATGTTCCACGTTTTGGCCCGGAGATTTTTTATACCGTCTCGGCTGTGTATGCTGGTCTGCGCCAATCCACCCCGCCTTTTTCAGCCAATGATGTGGATGAACAGGGCACAATTGAACTGCGCCTGTATGAAACTACTGACCAGTTGAGCAAGCTGGAAATTGCCCAAGCGACCACCCAAATTGACTTCACTGATTTACAGCAGGTGGGTCTTAAGATTTTGCTCGAATTGCAGGTTTTTAACCTCGGTGACCGTATCCCGTATTTTGCTAATGAAGTAGACCCCACTCGTTTGGTCACATTTCATTTTGAACTCCCTGTCGGTGCCTATAACATTGCACCAGAGGGAGCGTCGGGGGCGCAGCGCTTCATTATTCAAGAAGGGGTCATCCCGGTCATTTACGATACCCAGCCGATTTTTCCCGGTTGGCCCACACCCCATGTCATCCGCCTGTCCTATTTTTTACCCTATGAAGGCAGCGCGATCATTGACCAAATATTCCCCGTCCCCGTCCGTAATTTCTCGGTGTGGGTTCCCGAAAATGAAATTCGGGTCACAGGGGATTTATTTGAACGTGCCGATGATCAACAGCCTGAAGGCAGCCGATTGACCTATCATGTCTATCAACAAAAATCGCCTTTGCCCGCCAATGAGAATCTGAAATTTACAGTGGAGGGTGTTCCAGAAGGGGCCACTACTGCCAAATCGGATGAGGATGAGCAGGGAGGGTCGGCTCTCGTGGCCTTGTTGGTGGTTCTCAGCAGTTTGATAATCGGTGGCGCGGTTGGCTATTGGCTTTGGGTATCTCGGCGCAAATCAACACTGGCCCTGATGGATGATCTTTCGCAAGACGATAAGGGCACATCATGATCGAGGTTGAAAATCTGGTCAAAACCTTTGGGTATTTCCCGGTGCTGCGCGGCGTAGATTTGAAGGTCGAACGTGGTCAGTTTTTGGCCTTTTTGGGGCCAAATGGCTCTGGCAAAACCACCATGCTGCGGATTTTACAGGGACTTGCCAAACCGACTTCGGGTCGTGTACTGATCGGGGGGTGGGAAATCCCTAAAGAGACGTTTGCCGTGCGTCAACAGCTAGGCGTCGTCAGCCATTTGCCGCTGTTATATGATTCTCTGACCGCCGAAGAAAATCTGCTGTTTTTTGCTCGCCTCTATGATGTGCCTGCCGCTGAACGGGGAGATCGGGTTCACACGATGCTCCAACAAGTCGGCTTGGATAAACGGGCCAAAAGCGTGGTACAGACTTTTTCGCGTGGCATGGTGCAGCGACTGGCAATTGCCCGTGCCCTGCTGCATGACCCGGCGATTTTGCTGCTGGACGAACCCTATACGGGCTTGGATGTGGATGCCGCCGCCCTGCTCGATCACTTGTTGACCGAAGTGGCTGGCGTCAAGGACGGAATTCGCACCGTCATTATGACCACCCACGATTTAGGCCGCGCCTATCAACACGCGACCCATGTTGCGATTCTGAGTCGCGGTAAAATCGGCTATTATGGCCCAACGAGCGCTATGACCACCGATGAACTGCCCCGCATCTATGCTGAAACTGTTGGGATGGTCACAACCGCATGAGTGTAACGACGACAACCCCCGAAACCACTTCTACCACCCAGCCGAAAAAGCGGCGTCTGCGCACACCCTATTTTCAAGTGGTGGCGTCGCTGGCATGGAAAGATTTACGGGCCGAGGCACGCGGACGTGAAATGGTCAACGCTATGCTATTGTTCTCGATTATGGCAGTGTTGATTTTTTCGTTCGCGTTGGAACTTGATCGCCAAGCCCAAGAAGCCACTGTTGGCGGGGTGCTGTGGGTGACAATCGCCTTTGCGGGCACATTGGGTCTAGGACGCTCATTAGCCGCCGAAAAAGATAAAGGCAGCCTAGATGCCCTGTTGTTAGCGCCCGTTGAACGTAGCGCCCTTTTTTATGGCAAGATGATTGGTAATTTTCTGTTTACGCTCGCCGTTGGGTTTTTGCTGGTGTTTTTGCTGACCGTGCTGTTTAACGTCAATTTATTTCGGCCTGTGTTGTGGCTGATTATTGTATTGGGGTGTTTGGGCTTTGCAACTACCGGCACTTTGGTCGCCAGTATGAGTGTCCATGCCCGTGCGCGTGAAATGCTGCTGCCGATTCTGCTGCTCCCCGTCATCCTCCCTATCATCATCTCGGCGACTCGTGCCAGCACTGCCTTGCTAACCGAACTCAAAACCGAGGATTGGTTACCTTGGATACAACTGCTGGGTGTGGTAGATTTTGTTTTTTTGTTAGCAGGTTTCTTCTTGTTCGATTTCATCGTAGAGGAATAGGATATGCAATATAGTGAATCTCGAACTCGTAATTTGCGCTGGCTCACCTATGCCAGCATTGGCTTGTTCATCATCTCGTTTTGGATGATTTTCTCCTACGTCGGGCCAGAGCGGACGCAGGGTGAAGTCCAGCGTATTTTTTATACCCATCTCGGTGCGTTTTTTGCCTCATTTGTATTGTTTGTGGTGGCCTTGATTGCGGGTATCCAATATCTTCGCACCCGTCACGAAAAATGGGATGATCTTGGGCTTTCCGCAATCGAGCTTGGGCTTATATTTTCCCTAATCAATATCGTCACCGGAGCTATTTGGGCACGACCCATCTGGAATACATGGTGGACGTGGGATCCGCGTCTGACTACTGTAGCGATTATGTGGTTAGCCTATGCTGCTTATTTGATGCTCCGCGCAGGCATTGAAGACCCCAACCGTCGCCGTCGTTTTGCGGCAGTCTATTCTATTTTGGCGTTTTCTAGCGTGTTTTTGACGATCATCATCATTCGGGTGCGTCCCGATACCATTCATCCGGTGGTAGCTGGCCCGACTTCTACGAGTGAGGGTATTGAGGGCGACTTCGCCATGTCAGACCGGATTACGACCACCCTCTTGTTCACGATTTTCACCTATGTGGTGATTAGCATTACTCTGCTGTGGCATCGCATCCGCTTGGAAAATCGTACCAAGCTCATTCAAGCTCGTAAGATGAAGCTCCTGTTGAACGCTTAAGGAGAGCAACCATGCCCGATACACTTGATTACATGATTCTAGGCTATATTGTCGCGTTTACACTGTTGGGGTTACTGATTGGCAGCATTGTGTGGCGTTATCGTTCTTGTGCCAAAACAGAGGCTTTGTTAGATCAATTAGAAGCATCCGAACAAACCTCGGCGGCATCAACATCCTCTTCGCCCGCATCCTCAACTGCGACCAACGCTGTACCATCCCGCTAAAGGAATAAAAAAGGCTCATCCAGTTGCGGTGAGCCTTTTTGTACGCCAGTCTTTTTGACTGTATAGCCGGGTTATTTCTCATTACGCTGGTCATCATCAACATCAAATTGACGGCGCATATCTTTGGCAAGCGACGAGAGCGTCTGGAAATAATCCGTTTCGGTAATCTCTTTGACTTCTTTGGTTACTTTTTTCTGGTCAATTTGAATTTGCAGCCGCTGGACTTCGCGTTGGGCTTTATCCAGATCGTCTTTTACCCGCGCGAACAACCGTGCATTTTCGATGGCGATAGCGGCTTGGCTGCCGAATGCCAGCATCAAGGGTACATTGTCCTGATTAAATAACCCCTGTTCGACGCGATTATCGGCGTACAACACGCCTACGATCCGCCCATGCAATACCAGCGGGATACATAGAATTGAACGCAGCGCATTACTGACGACGCTTTGCATCCCCTGAAACCGGTCATCGGCTTGGGCATTAGTGGTGATGATTGGCTCACCTTGTGCAATCGCGGTGTTGACGATGCTGCGGCTAAAGATGGCATCTTCCTGCGCCAGTGACTCCCGATCCCAGTTGCGTGCTGCCCGGATGGTCAATTCATCCGTAGCTTGGTCGCGCAGCATCAAATAGGCTCGTTCGGCGCGGGTCAATGAAATAATCGTGTCCATCACTTCATGCAGCACTTGATCCAGATCGAGCGAGGAGGTGATCAAAGCCGAGGTGCGTACCAGTTGTTGAAATTCACCTAACTCGGTAAAGACACTGCGGCTGGCCCGTTCCACATTTTCGACATCTTGGCGGACGGTTGCCATAATCCCCGTCACATCCACCGACAGCTTAATGCCATTTTTCTCAAGGGCTTGCATGGTGCGAGTCAACACTGAATCAAGGCGTTCGGCGTCGCTTGTCAATTGGTGCAGGCTTTCCAAAAAACGGGCCGCATTCAAGTTCGTTCGGTCTGTCATAGGGTATTTTCTCATCCATCGGCTCGGCTTAGTTGTGCTAATAATACCAGATTCAGCCTTAAAATGCAGATAGGAATTGCGTTATAGTTTTAGTCGTTTCCATTATATACGGTGTGTACTTCGTTTTTTCGCCCTTTGACACGCCCTAACCCCAATTGTATAATGTTTAAGTGAGATTTCGTATCAATAAGACTGATTGAGCACCTGCCCCATGAAACCCGCCATTGCCCCCGAAGAAGTCTACCCCGAACTGGCAGTTTACAGTGATCCCATCACCACGATTGAATCTTTGCCGATGGTGGTGTCTGAGGATGTAACGCCTGCCATTGAAGTTGTGAACCTCACCGTGCGTTACGGGCAAGTTCCCGGCTGCGAGGCCATTCATTTTAGTGCCTTCCCCGGTGAGCGTATTGCAGTGATTGGCCCAAACGGGGCGGGCAAATCCACTCTGTTTAAGGCAATGGTTGGTCTGCTGCCCATGTATTCCGGCTCGATTTCAGTGGGGGGTGAATCCTGTGCCGCCAGTCATTTTAGGGTGAGTTATGTGCCCCAACATGAATCCGTAGACTGGAAGTTTCCGGCAAACGTGTGGGATGTCGTTATGATGTCCCGTACCCGTCATATCGGTTATTTCCGCGCTCCTCGTAAGGCTGACCGTCAAGCCGTGCGGGATGCTCTCGAAAAAGTGGAAATGTGGCATCTGCGCCATCGCCAAATTGGACAACTATCGGGTGGACAGCGCCGACGGGTGTTTATTGCGCGTGCCCTTGCCCAAAAAGCAGCCGTATTGCTGATGGACGAACCATTCGCTGGGGTGGATGCCTCCGCCGAAGCTGAGATTATGGGCGTATTGGATACCCTGCGCGAACTCAAAGTCACGATTATCGTCTCCACCCACAATCTGGGCCAAGCCGCCCATCATTATGACAAAGTGCTGATGATGAATCGTCAGCAAATCGCTTTTGGCCCCACCGCCGAAGTGTTTAATGCCAAAAATCTAAGCCGCACCTTTGGTGGCTTTTTAACGGTTTGGCAGGATCAATCCCCTTATACCGTAATTGCCGACGACTCGTGTCACGAATGTTAAGTGTATGATAAATGTACTGGCAACCCTCTCCCTTTGGGAACTCATTCAGCGCGGGTGGGATGTTCTTCTGCGGGACTATCATTGGTTTATCACCAAGCCCCTTGAAATCGCCCTGTTGCAACGCTCCCTTGAAGCCGCCATTTTGGTCGGGGTGTTATCGGGCGTGGTTGGCAGTTTGGTAGTGGTGCGCGGCATGTCGTTTTTTGCCGATGCCCTATCCCACAGCATCCTGCCCGGTGTGGCGATTATGTATCAGCGCAGCCGTGCCGGGGATGTGCCGGATATTCCCGGTGTGCGTGATGCCAATCCCTTGTTATGGGGTGCATTGGGAGCAGGAATAGTCAGTACCTTTTTGATTGGCTTTTTGACCCGCCATGAACGTCTCCGCAGCGATACCGCCATCGGCATTGTGTTTGCGGGCATGTTCGCGTTGGGGATTGCGATGGTGTCACGGGTGGAAAGTTATGCAGGGGATTTAACCCATATTCTCTTTGGACAAATTTTAGGTATCGGCCCGCAGGATTTAAACATCATCATCGGCTTCAGCATGGTCGTGCTGTTGGTTGTCATCATCTTCTACAAAGAATTTATGCTGATTTCCTTCGACCCCCTACTTGCCAAAACCCTGCGCCTACCTACCGAATTTTTCCGCTATCTACTGCTGCTGTTGATTGCGACCACCATTGTTGTCTCGCTGCAAATTGTCGGCATCTCGTTGATGCTGGCCCTTTTGATTACCCCGGCGGCGACGGCTTCCCTGATTACCCATCGGTTGCATTGGATGATGATTCTAGCGGCACTGATGGGGTCGGCGTCCAGCATTATCGGCTTTTATGCCAGCTATCATTTGGATGTCGCCACCGGACCAGCGATTGTGTTAGTCGCGACGGGCATGTTTGGCGTGGTGTTCCTCGAACAAACCCTGCAAAATCAGGTGAGGTGGGGACTCTATCGCCTGCGTCAAACACAGGAAACCAGCCCCACTAATACCTAAACAGAAACTCGAAAATCTCTAATCAACCACTGGCCTTACGGATAACGTTTTATTAGCCTAAATTGAGCGCGGTGGCTTGTCAAAACCTACTCTTCGTCTTGTTTATCTTTGCGGCGGAATTTCGGCACAAACATCTGCCCGATACCAAACCCCGGTTGCACGGTGCGGACATCTGCCGAACCCGTATCATAATCCCAGTGGTTCTTTTCACGCCGTACTTCCCATTCCCCCATCGCATCCAAAACGCCGCTGGCATAGGTGGGGAAAATCATTTCATCACTGTCCACCAGCATTTGTTTGATGTTTTCTAACGTGGCAATGACTTGATCCAGATGTTGGCGCAGGCTAACACGGTTGGGTTGGGTCATCATGGCAAGGTCTTGCGGGGTCAAATCATGCAGCGAATGGACACTTCCCCCAAAGTTGAAATTGGCCGCCCGTAAAAAGTCACTTTTACTTGGCGAACGCGCAATCACGCTCATGAGCGCCAGTGCCAGCAACGCGGGCATTCCTTCGGTAATCCCGGTCAGCGCATCATGTTCACCGGGGTCCATAAAACGCGGTGTCATGTTCAGAAAATCGGCTATATCGGTCACAACCTTGACCGCTTCACTCGGTACGGTGGCATCTGGCGCAATCAGGATGTCGCTGTTGCGGAACAAAAATTCTTTGGCGTTCTCTACCGAGTTGTCCACTGTATAGAGGGCATCATAGCCAACCAGTGGAGTCGCCCCTACCAAATAGGCCGTCGGTTTGTCGTGCATGTCTCGCGGGAAGAAGCGTTTCGCCAATGCGACCCCCGGTTGTTTCAGCGGCGACAGGTCAATCACCACCGCTCCCGGTTTCAAAGTTTCACCGAGCCGCGCAAACACTTCTTCATGTTGACCCATCGGTGTGTTCAAAAAAATCATATCCGCATCGCCGACGACTTGGGCATAATTTTTATTGAAATTATCAATTGCGCCTTTTTGTTGGGCCAAACGCATCGTGTCGTTGTCATCATCCCGTCCAAGCACGGTAAATAAAACCGCGCTGTTAGGCCGATTGCTATATTCATGCAGCGCCAACCCCAGCGAGGCCGTCACACGGTTCAACCCTAGCAGCGCTACCTTGACCTGTATCGCATCTTTTTTGTGCTGACGGAGCGCGGTGTTACTAACCTGATTGCTCATAGTTGCTCTCTCAAATTCCCGCTAATTGCTGATCTATCTAATATGCCCGCAATGGCCTATTGGGGTTCAATTTGACGGGCCAAAGCGAACTCTACCGCCGCCTGTGCATGGAGCAGCGTTGTATCAAACGTCGGCAAGATGCTGTGTTCAGGTTTAATCAACAGACCGATTTCAGTACACCCCAAAATTACGGCCTGCGCTCCCTGTGCCGCCAAATCTGCGATAATTTCCTGATACCGTACCCGTGATTCTGGCCTAATCACCCCAACCACTAATTCTTCAAAAATGATACGGTGGACATCCTTGCGTTGGGCTTGGTCAGGGATGAGGACATTGAGGCTATACTTTTCGCGCAACCGCCCTGTATAAAAATCCTGTTCCATCGTATACCCGGTTGCCAGTAGCGCCACTGTCGAAAAACCCCGCGCTCGGATGGCCTCCGCCGTTGGGTCAACAATATGTAACAGCGGTATGGAAACGGCTTGTTCAACTGCCCCCGCCATTTTGTGCATCGTATTGGAGCAGATAATGATAAAATCCGCCCCACCCTGTTCCAATTGTCGGGCCGCCGCAATCATGCGCTGGGTGACAGACTCCCATTCCCCACGCTGCATGAAGGCTTCGATTTCCGCAAAATCAACCGAGTACATCAGGCATTGAGCGGAATGCAGACCTCCCAATTTTTCGCGCACCGTTTGGTTGATAATGCGATAATATTCAACTGACGATTCCCAACTGAGTCCGCCAATGAGTCCAATCGTTTTCAAGAGACCCTCGCTTTTCTAGCTCACATCATCGCTGGCTTGTAATGCCACCAATAAATTTTCAAATTCGTTCATCGGGGGATGGTCAAGGCGAATTTGGTGTTGTCGAATCAATTCCACCGCCATCGCGTCGCCGCCTGCCGTCGCTACCATTTCCGCGCCCCATTCAGGATGTTTGGCGCTCATGACAAACGGCTGTCGCCATCCATTGGCCTCGCCATTGGCCCACATCTCAAACTGTCGGGGTAAAAACTTTTTGACCAGCACCGCCAAGATGCGCTCGATAATCGTAAATCGAGCGCGAGTCTTGCCTACATCGTGCAGCAGGGCCGCTGTCATCAGGGCTGGATGATTCTGGCCCTTTTTTAACAGTTTTTCCAATACCCGCAGATGATGTTGGCGTTCGCTGCGTCGCATGGTCTTAAATAGGGCGAATTGGGCTTCATTCAGATAGGACTTGGCGCACTGTTCGTCCAATGGCAGCACCCATGCAAATGTCGCCTGTAGGGTTTGTCGGACGCGACCAATCATAGACCTGTCATCAGAGAATACACGGCACTAATGGGACCCCCAATGAGTTCCCCGATAATATTTATTTGCGGGATGAAATAGCCAGCAAAGATAATCATGATTAGGGCAAAATTCGACTCTTGTTCGTACTTTTGCAGCGCAATCGCCTGTTCAATCGGCAAAAGGCCCAGTAGCACTTTCCATCCATCCAATGGGGCCAGCGGGATGAGATTAAAGAAAAACAGGGTGATGTTGAAAAAAATCACCGTCAGCCAGATTCTAAAAAGTAGGCGCGTAAACCATCCCTCATAAATATCGTTGACATCCACCGCCAGCAAAAGCAACCGCACAGGCAGGCTTAACACAGCGGCAATCACCAAGTTCATCAATGGCCCAGCGGCAGCGACAATTAATAACCCCCGCCGCTCATTGGGATAGAAGGCACGCGGATTGACGGGAACAGGTTTGGCCCACCCAAATCCGGTCAAAATTGCCATCACAATGCCCCATACCTCAATATGGCTGCGCGGGTCAAGTGTGAGACGCCCCTGAAAACGTGGGGTGCTGTCACCCATACGATCCGCCGTCCATGCATGGGCAAATTCATGAAATGAAAAGCCGATAATCAATCCCAATATGCGTCCGATGAGTCTCCACGGGACTAGAATATCAAGCACGTAGCAGTCCTTCCGATGCTTCTATGAAAACTATTGATTGCAAGCTAGAAATGCCATTACCATACCCGACACACCAACCCCTTTAAATATTCGCCTTCCGGGAAGGTTAAGGCGATGGGGTGATCGGGTGCGGCGTGAAGATGCTGTACAATTTGCGCCTCACGCTTGGAATCTTCCAACGCCCCAAATACGATTTTTTGGAACAGGTCAGGATGAATCGCATTCGAGCAGGAAAATGTCCACAGCCATCCACCGGGGTTCAATAACTGAAACGCCAGCAGATTTATATCTTTATACCCGCGTGCGGCCCGTTCTACTTGTTTGGCACTCTGGGCAAATTTCGGTGGGTCGAGGATGATAACGTCAAATTTTAGTCCCTGCTCCCGATACTGACGCAGCACCGCGAACACATCGCCCTCGACAAAATCGGCGTCATCTATTGCCAATCCATTCAGCCGATAGTTTTCCTTTGCGATCTCTAGTGCGTCCGCCGAAGAATCGAGCGAAATGGCGCGACCAGCCCCGGCGACCCGTGCCGCCACACTAAAAGCACCCGTATAACTAAACGTATTTAATACGGTCAATTCAGCCCGATTGGGTTGATGGGCTATCCATTCCGCCAGCATAGCCCGATTGACCTGCTGATCGAGATAAAAGCCCGTTTTGTGTCCGTGCTGAATATCCACCAACAGGCGCAGGCCATTTTCTTCAATTTCGACGGTGCTGGGGGGTGTCTCGCCCCATAACACGCCCGACCTTTCATCAAGGCCCTCACGTTTCCGCACATCCACGTCACTGCGTTCATAGACGCCTTTGGGCTGAAGTATCTCGACCAATAGCTCGGTGATGAGTGTTTTGCGCCGTTCGATACCAAGTGTCAGGGCTTGCAGCACCAACCATTCACCATAACGATCTACCACTAGCCCCGGCAAAAAATCATTTTCAGCGTTGACCAGTCGGCAGCCTTTGGTAGTGTCTTTGGCAAAGGGGCGGCTTTCAATAGCCCGCAGCAGTCGCTTGTGCCAAAAATGATGGTCAATCAGTTCCTCTTCGTCCCACGACAGCACCCGCACCTGAATTTGCGATTTACTGTTCCAATAACCCCGCCCCAAAAATTGGTCATTGTTGGTGACCAATTTCAGAATATCGCCATCTTCGGGATTGCCTTTAACCGTCTTAATCGCCCCCGAAAAAATCCAAGGGTGGCGGCGGCTGATGCTTTTCAGCACCCCTTCATTTAATATCGCTTTAGCGCTCATTCATTCCTAATTTCTATGGTTCATCGTTAAGCAAGGCCAGCAGTCCGGCCTCATCTAAAATCGGCACTCCCAATGATTGGGCTTTAGTCAATTTGCTGCCGGGGGATTCGCCTGCCACGACATAGCTCGTCTTTTTGCTGACACTGCCTATCACCTTGCCGCCATGCTGCATAATCATAGCCTCGGCTTCTTCGCGTTTTAGCGTTGGCAGCGTCCCGGTCATCACAAACGTCAGGCCCGTCAGTTTGTCGCTGTGGAGTTCTTGGGCTTCTTCATGCAGACGTAGCCCCACCATCCGCAGTTTTTCAATCAACTGACGGTTACGCGGTTGGGCAAACCACTCGACAATCGCCCCGGCGAGATTTGGCCCAATCCCATCATTGGTCTGCAATTCATCTTCGCTGAGAGATGCAATCGTGTCTAGGGTGTGATAGCGCTTGACGAGCAAATCCGCCGTGACACCGCCTACTCCGCGTATACCCAATGCGCCAACCAATCGTGCAAGGGGGCGATCTTTGGCGGCCCGAATGCTGTCGAGCAGATTTTGCACCTTCTTTTCGGCAAATCCCTCAAGACCCATTAAATCCTCGGCTTTAAGGGTAAACAAATCGGCTTCATCAGCGATCAGGCCTTTTTCCAACAATAATCGCACGCCGCGCTCCCCTAGGCCCACAATATCGAGCGCCCCCCGCGAAACAAAATATTCAATATTGCGGGCAATACGTTCTGGGCAGGCTGGATTGGTGCAGTAATATGCAACTTCACCCTCATCGCGTGCAATAGGGGATCCGCAGGTCGGGCAGGTGGCGGGTGGCAAAATGGGCAGTTCATCCCCGGTACGTGCCGCAACGACTGGCCCAATGACATAGGGAATGACATCCCCAGAGCGTTTGACAACGACTCGATCCCCAATCCGAATATCTTTCTCGGCGATGAGGTCATAGTTGTGCAAACTGGCCTGTTTGACCGTGACCCCACTCAAAAACACAGGCTCTAACACAGCCGTGGGAGTCAAGACGCCCGTCCGCCCTACAAAGGATTCCACGCCCAACAATTTCGTGGTGGCTTCTTGAGATGGGAATTTAAAGGCCGTTGCGCCGCGTGGGTCTTTGCCAACGACGCCTAGTTCATCAAATACCAGCTTGGAATTGACCTTCACCACCAAACCGTCAATTTCATAGGGCAGGCTGTCGCGTCTTTCCACAAACCCCGCCAGATATTCGGTCATCGCCTCAAAATTATCAAAATGGCGTGATTCCTCGGACACCAAAAATCCCATCTCCCGCAGGTAATTCAGCGTCGCCCACTGCGTTTGGGGAACTTGCCCCTCGGCGCTGACAATGGAATAGATAAACGTGGTCAGGGGGCGTTCGGCGGTGATACGCGGGTCTTTTTGTTTAAGTGACCCCGACGCCGTATTGCGAGCGTTGACGTAACGCGGTAGGCCTAACTCGATCTGCTTTTCATTAACTGACTTGAAGTCGTCTTTCAGAAATAGAATCTCGCCCCGCACTACCAAGCGTTTAGGGGGTTTGGGGCCATCAGGATGGATCGGAATCCGATTGGGGATGGTTTTAACGGTGCGGACGTTCTGGGTGACATCATCACCGTAATCCCCGTTGCCGCGAGTTGCTCCCAATGTCAAAACGCCATGTTCATAGGTTAGCACGAGTGTCAGGCCATCAAATTTTGGCTCGACCACATAATCAAGGCGCGTATCCGGCGGCAGGAGTTTAGCAATGCGATCCCGCCATGCCCAAACTTCCTCAATCGTAAAGGCGTTGCTCAGGCTCAGGATGGGGGCAGCATGTCGGATTTTTGGCAGGTCACTGGACAGTTCCCCTCCAACCTGCTGAGTAGGTGAATCTGGCGTGCGGAGTTCAGGGTGTTCATTTTCCAGCGCTGCCAACTCAAAAAACAACCGATCATATTCCACATCGGTGATAATCGGCTCGCCCAATACATGGTAACGATAGTTGTGTTCGCGGATTTGCACACGCAGTTCAGCGGCGCGTGCTGCCAATTCAGAAGGGTTGCTCATTGCGGTGCTGCTCTATTGATTGACTTCGGCTAAGTATTGGCGGGCGGCCCAACCTTGACGGTTTGGATTGGTAATCCCTTCGACCTGACAAAATTCAAGGCTCGTCCCATCTACGGCGACACTGGTCTGTGGCCCTCCAACAATCGTGAATTGCTCACCATCGGGGGCGACTGAAAGGATATTTTGTCCCTGCTGTGGTTCGCTGCGGATGCTGAGACCTGTTGGCGCAGTTCCGACCACTTCGACAAGTGCCCCAAGCGGACAACCTGTGGTTACTCCCGGAATACCAGTTTGGGTTGGCTGCGCGGTGGGTACGGGTGTATTGATGGCTTGGGCAGTAGGTGGCACACTTCCCGGTGTCGTGGCAGGTTGCACATTTGTGTTATTGGTTGGTTGCCCAACCGTATTGCCTGTCAGCGCATTGGTAACGACAATGACCTGCGGCGTTTGGTCGCCTAGAATGAAATTTTCACCTGCATTCAGCGCGAATGCCAACAACAAAACCGCACCCCCACCGACAACGAGAATCAACACGACCAACGACCACCATGGCAAATAGAGGCCGCTGTCTTTTTTGCTGCGCGGGGCTTTAGGAACACGCACAGGTGCGGCTTCGACAGGTCGTTGCCCTCCTGTATAGCGCGATGGGCCAAGTGGTGGCGGCGCAGCAGGGGGTGGCGAACTCGGCGGCGGGTAGGGTTCGGAATATTGGGGCGGTGGCGGACTCATGCGGCGCTGGCTTTCATAACCGCGACGTGGCATCCGTTCCGGCAGAGGTAGTTTCTCTTCTGGACGGGTCGAATCAAACATACGGGTGGGGTCTTCGGACGGGTCGATAGGAGGGGGTTGGTTGCTCATAGGGTTATTTTCCTTATCCCTTCATCACTGACCGCGTGATCGCAGCCAATCCAATAATTGCCCCGTTGTCCATGTATTGATAACATTTTCGGGCTGAATCCACCCTCGACGGGCCGTTGCGACTCCGTAATGGGTCAAATCCAACTCACCAGCGCTATGTGCATCGGTGTTGATGGCGAGCTTAATTCCCAATTCTTGGGCACGGCGGGCATGGCTGTCATCCAAATCTAAGCGGCGCGGATTCGCGTTAATTTCCATCACGGTGCCATGCTCACGGGCGGCTGTAAATACTGTATCCATATCTAAATCGGCGGGTTCGCGTTCGGGGATGAGTTGACCACGCGGGTGCCCAATGATGTCCACATGCGGATTACGAATAGCATTCAATAATCGCTGTGTAATTTCCTCACGCGGTTGGCGCAAACTGGTATGTAATGAAGCGATCACCAAATCGAGTTGCGCCAATACCTCGTCGGGGTAATCCAGCGTACCATCCGACTTGATTTCCATTTCCGTCCCATGCAGCACCGTGAAATCCGGCCCCATTTCAGCGTCCACCCCACGGATCGCCTTTCGCTGTTCCATCAGGCGCTCAATGCTGAGGCCATTGGCAATGCCTAGACTCCGCGAATGGTCGGTGATGACGATATGGCTTAGTCCGCGCTGGCGGGCTGCTTCTGCCATCTCACGTATCGAAAGATGGCCGTCGCTCCATGTCGTGTGAATATGCAAATCGCCACGAATATCTGCCAATTCAATCAGATGGGTTAAATTGCCAGCCTGCGCTGCCTCAACCTCGCCTCGATCCTCGCGCAGTTCTGGCGGGACGTAGGGCAGGCCCAGTGTTTTATAAACTTCTTCCTCCGTCGCGCACAAAACTACTTCTTCGTTAGTCTCTGCATTTGAAAAAGCGGTTTCGTTTAAACTCAACCCTTGTTTTAGGGCGATTTCGCGCAGCCGGACATTATGATCTTTCGACCCGGTGAAATAGGAGAGGGCCGTACCATAACGCGCCGCTGGCAAAACACGCACATCCACCTGTAGCCCTTGCAGCAGTTCCACCGAACTTTTGGTCGGGCCATGACCCAAAATTCGCGCAACATCAGGCCGATTGACAAAGGCATCCATAATGGGCGCGGCGTCATCCGACACAATCAAAATATCCACATCCCCGATGGTGGATTTATAGCGCCGCAGACTGCCTGCAATATCGCCATATTGGGCCTGTGGGAGCTTCAGCAGATCACTTAAGATGGATTGGGCAATGGGCAGAACGATTCCAATCGAGAGGCGGTTGGTGCGCCGTTTGAGGGCTTCAATTCCCTCTAAAATCTTCTGTTCGCTTTTCGCCCCCATCCCGCTCATTCCGCGCAATTTACCTTCGCGTGCAGCACTTTCCAAGTCAGGCAGCGTGAGAATACCTAATTCTTGCCAGAAGCGTTTTACCTTTTTTGGCCCAACGCCGTTGACATGTAGAATTTCGACCAGACTCAACGGGATTTCCGCTGTAATCCGCGTGTAAAATTGCAGTTCACCCGTCGTCAGCATTTCCTCAATTTTGTCGGCCAGCGTCTCCCCGATATTAGGTAGTTCGGTCAGCTTGCCTTCAGCATGGATGGCAGTGAGATCGCGTGGCAAATCCCGAATGGTCTGTGCGCCTTCACGATAAGCCAAGACCCGGAAAACGCTCTCACCTTTGATTTCGAGGAGATCGGCAATGTTTTCGAAAATTTCTGCAATGTCGCGGTTGGTTAGCCGTGCCAATGGACAGTCCTCTGTTGCTGGCGATTCAATTTCTAAAGTAAGTATAGCGCAAGCGTATGGCCTTTGCAGGTCGCATCCTGCACGCTCGGCCACCCTCCAAATATAGCACATTTATTCTGTTTTTTGAACCCGTATAGAAGACCGTATGAGATTGGTTATATTTGCGCTACAATCACCCCTTGTGAACAATTTAAGGTAAAATAGTGGATGAATTTAGGCTTGATGCAAAAATTCATTTTTTAAGGTAGAAGACTTACATATTATTAGAAAAATTATCTCGGACGCAATGATTATCTACTACACGGATTGATGCGGGGGAACTATGCAGAAATGCCCAACCTGCGGTCACACGAACCGCCCCGGTGTTGTTTTTTGTGAGAACTGCGGTACCAATCTCATCGCCGGTGCGCGACCTCAGTCTACGAAGGCTTTAGATGGGGAGAAGCAAACCGAACTGGAAACATCGTTGGGTCGTTCTGTGTTTGACACAGGTGAACAGGGCACCGCGATTTTCCCGGAAGACGGCATTTTGCGTATGGAGATAGATGGAAGCCCCGACCCCATCATCATGCGTTTTGAGCATCACGAGATGATTCTAGGGCGTCGTGATCCTGCGACGGGTGCGCTCCCCGATGTTGACCTGACTCCATTTGCAGGCTATCGCATGGGGGTGAGCCGTCGTCACAGCCTCATTCGTTTAACCGATAAACGTTTCCTTGAGATTTTGGATTTGGGCAGTGCCAATGGAACAACGGTGAATGGTCGCCGTTTAGAACCCCATCACCCAGAGATGTTGCATGATGGAGATCGCGTAAAACTAGGGGAAATCACCTTGATGGTGCGTTTCCAAAAATCTCCCACCGACGGAGAGGCACCTGTTACCAAACCTATTGAACCGATGGACGCTACGAGTCAGCCCCAGACGGCTTTACTTGGCGGCCCGGTTGAATCTTCGCCTGCACCTGTCCAACCACCGGCCAGTCCACCTCAACCGCTGGTCGTCCAGTCCCCAACTGAACCACCACCACCGCCTGCTGGCACAACCACCAAGCCTGCTGCTCCATCCGATGTCCCACCAAGTCCTACACCCGATAAAACTTTGGATACTCAGCGTGTGGATGATAAACCGCCCTCAGATAAATCTAAATCCGAGCCTCCAAAACCCGTCGAGCCTCCCAAGAGCTAATTTTAAACGGGGTGGTGATCTAGAGTCTCAAAATATCCAGTGGCGAAGCCGCCATTATCGGTGGCGATGAGCGCCCCAGACAATTTGTTGACCACCAATTCACCAAAGTGATTAATCAACCGCCGTACTTGGTCGGTCATGACGGTCATAAAATCGTCCCATGTGATGTCGCCGGGGAGTTCGGGTTCTTTCATAGCGCGGGTACTGGCGATGTAGTTGATCACGGGCTGCACTTCTGAAAATACAAATGCGCTTGGGATGTCGTGGCGCACAACGGCCCTAAAATGTCGGGCCAACTTCACCGCCCCATTTTCAAGTGAAAAGCTCCCTTGCAGTGGATTAAACAGGGCCTCTTCTTCTTTGACCGGGTGACCGAGCAAGCTAAATGCACGCCGCATCAAAATGCTAAACTCGGCCATTGAAAGATGACTGTTTGTGGCGGCGATCAATACCCCATCTGGCTTTAGAACGCGGTGGATTTCTTGCACCGTCGTGTCAAAATCGGCTACATGAAATAAGACATGATTTGCCAGCACCACATCAAACGTGTGGTCAGCAAAGGGGATTGCTTCCAGATCGCCAACAAGCAACTCCGTTTCGGCGGCGCGTTCATGGGAACGGGCTTTGCGAATCATGCCCTCAGATAAATCGAATGACACCAGTCTACCATTGGGGATATGGTTTAAAATGCCATCGAAATAAATCCCCGGCCCACACCCCGCATCCAAAGCAAATTCATCGCCGCGCCATTGATGCCGATCCAACACCCAATAGGGAAAATCGAATTGGGGGACACTATATAACTTGTGAGTTTGGTATCGTAAGGTAACAGCCTGTTCATCGGCGTAGGCGTTTCGCAGCAGCACATCGCGGTTGGTGTGGGGCTTGCTGGACATAACAGATCAGCGTCCTCGTTTAGCGTGGTAAAACTTTATTCAAGAGTTCGATGCTTAGTTTACTATACATTCAAGCCCACAAGAATACAAAAACCCTCGTGGGTGGCGTATCTAACTTTCTGAATTTCGTTGTATTCCCACCGGATACCGAATCGTATTCAACACCGGACAGGTCAGTTCAACTTCTTCATGCAAGCGCCGCAGGTCGTCCCCGGATGCTGGACTTTCAACATGGGCCGTGTAAGTTATATCCTGCAAGCGCGGGGTTTATCATAGGGCAATCCGACCACCCCTGCCATATCCAATTTGCCCATAATCTCGATTTCGACGTGATCGAGCGGGATATTCATCAGCGCGGCTTGAATCAAATAGGTATGCACCAAGCAGCTTGCCACCGCTCCCAACAACATTTCTGGTGCAGTTGGCCCCAACGCATGTCCGGCCAAACCCGGTGCCGCATCTGTCACCATAACCGATTCACCCATCTTGGTCGGCCTTGCGCCCGTAATGCCTGCTACTTTGGATGAGGCCGTCAGCGTGATGACTGCTTTCTCCGGGGTGTTTTGGAAATCGGTGCGTCGTTCCGCTAAAACCGATGATTTGCGTGCCAAATAGCTGTCGAGTTTCGCCATTGAGATATTCCTATAGTGGATTTTGAGCGTACTCTCAAGTGTAACACGCTCTGATAAAAAGGGAACAAAAAAGGCACGCACTTTGGGGGCGTACCTTTGGAAATTTACGATACGTCAGGTTTAGGGTTCAACTTTTACGCCGCGCCAAAAAGCCACATAACCCTTGATGCTGTTGGCGGCAGACTTGGGGTTCGGGTAATACCAAGCGGCATTCAAATTCGTCTGCCCGTTGACCTCGATATTGTAATAACTGGCCTCGCCCTTCCACCCACAGATGGTTTTCTTTTGGCTTTCGCTTAGAAATTCCGTTTTGACGGTTTCAGGTGGAAAATAATGGTTGCCTTCAACCATCTCGGTACGATTACTTTCTGCGATCACAACGCCATTCCAAATTGCCTTGGGCATAACAATAACTCCTCACTGTCTTCCGTCACCATGTATCTGTATATTTGACTCATAGTAGCCCTAAAAGGTTACTGCCTAAACCGCAATTTTAAGCAATATTAATCAGATTTTCATTTAATACACCCAAGTGAGGCATTATGTTTAATACTCAATTTCGATCCAACCAAATCCACCCCACCACGTTTATTGCATCCGGCGCGGTGATTGTCGGCGATGTCACCTTAGCTGAACTGACCAGCGTTTGGTTTAATGCCGTTTTGCGCGGCGATACCACCCCGATCACCATTGGCCCACGCAGTAACATTCAAGATGGCGCCGTTCTCCATGCTGACCCCGGTTTTCCGGCTGAAATCGGTGAAGGGATCACAGTGGGGCATGGTGCGATTGTGCATGGGGCAAAAATCGGCCATAACACGGTGATTGGGATGGGGGCGATTATTTTGAATGGCGCAGTCGTGGGCGAAAATTGTATTGTGGGGGCGGGGGCGCTGATTACCGAAGGCAAGATTTTTCCATCGGGTGTCTTGATTATAGGGAGTCCTGCCAAAGCGGTGCGCGAATTGACCGAAGATGACATCAACCGCAATTATCTGTCTGCCGAAACCTATGTGATGCGTTCAAGGGCGTTTATGGCAGGGGAATGAACAAGAATAGTTTCAAAACAATCATGCTGCTATCCCTTATTGTGGTATTCGTTATCACTATGATATGGAGTCGCTATGCCGCAACCTGTTTTTGCATGGCGGCATTTCTGATTTATGTACTCGTTTGGCTATATCAATCCCATATCAAGTTAAAAGCTCACCTAGCAAGTCTATTAGACTACCAAAACACTTCTTATTGGCGTGAAATAACAGGCCCAAATCAGCCGATATATCAAAGCAGATTAGCTGAATTAGCGACTAAATATGGCTTTAGCTTTGATTTTTACCTTTTGTCGCTTAATGAGGCATTGGCGTTGGTCGATGATTTAGAAAAAGCAGGTATCGCTGTCGATGGGGTCGATGGTTGGTATGGGGATGAAGCTTCTGACAAAAGTATGTATTATGACCCTGATTTTGAGATGGACAATTTTGCGTTTTCTGATGAGGCCCGTGCAAAGACATTATCTGGAGAAGATGTTGTCGCAGAAAGTATAGAGGAGATTAGGCAAATACTTATGCAACTGGGGCCACCGATTAAATATGTCCGAATCTGGTTGCATATTCCGTATACCTCATGGAAAGAATCCATGAACAAGGAAGAGGGACGGTCATAAGGCCATCCCTCAAAAAGTGGTTTTTACTGCGCGGGCATCACAAACACGGCGGTAGTGCGTGCCGGAATGGTGAATGTGCCAGCGGCGCTGTCATAGGCCGCGCCCTGTACGATGGGATCAGCGGAAGCCGCCTGTACCGGATGCAGATTGAGGGTCAAACCCGCTAACTGTGCTTCGGTATAGGTGATATCCGCACCCGTCGCGTTGAAGATGACCACGACCATATCATAGTTCGGGTCAACATCACCGCCACTGCCTTCGACGATTTGCATCACGATGACACCGGGCATTTGATCCGGGCCATTGTTAAAGAAGCGTACCTGTTCTTGAATTTGGGCCGCTGTTTGCAAACGGAACAAGGGCGAACTCTTGCGGATTTGTAGCATCTCACGGAAATGCAGCACGGTGTTCATGATGTCATCCGGGCCGGGGACGATATTTGGATTTTCCAGCAAGGGCTGAATGACAGGCCAATCGCCCCCATTGTCGCCTTCAGGTGGCAGCCCAACCGCCCAGTTGTTGGTTTGATAGGTGAAGTCGAGTACGTTGAACCAGTCGCCGGAATTATAGCTGTTCTTGTCCATTGACTTCGAGCGCAGCATATCCATCCCAGCATGGAAGAATGGCACGCCTTGACTGAGCGCCACAATATCAATGCCGAGATTTTGCATCCGCACCCGATCCGCGACGGTGGTTGCTTCAGGCGCTTTATATTGGAGCAGGTCAAATAACGTCTGATTATCATGCGCTTCGGCATAGACGATGTGTTCTTGCGGATCGAGGGTGTATCCGGCTGGACTACCGTTATAGTCAATTTCCGCCCCGGTTACGGTCTCGCCCTCAGCATTGACCAATGTGTAGTCGCGCAGGTTGCCTGCTAACCCAACCTTGATCTGGTCGGCAAAATGCAGCAAACGGGCCGCTTGTTCTTCAGGTGTGCCATCGGTGACGTCGTTGGGTTCGAGTGATAGGCCGCTGACGAAGCCTTGATCTTGGAAGCCGCCAAAAGGACTACCCCCCCGCACCGCGTCACGCAGACGGTCATTAAATGTGCCGATGCCCGTGCCACCCATATTCAACTGGGTTGCGTTGACGCCGCGTGCATTTTGGGCCACTTCGCCAAAGTCCCAACCTTCACCATAAAGGTAAATGGATTTGCCATCTACTCCGCTGTTTTCAATCGTCAGGGCATCCAACGCCGCCCGCACATGCTCCATGTTGGCACGCATATGATGACCCATCAGGTCAAAGCGGAAGCCATCTACCTTATACTGGGTGGCCCACATCACAACCGAGTCAATCATGAGTTTTTCCATCATGTTATGTTCGGTGGCGGTGTTGGCGCAGCAGGTACTCGTGGCAACAGTGCCATTATCATCCAGACGGTGATAGTAGCCGGGGACGATACGATCAAGGACGGATTTTTCGTTCTGACCACTGGAGTTCGTGTGATTGTAAACTACGTCCATCACCACACGCAGCCCATTTTGATTGAGCGCCTGTACCATTTCGCGGAATTCAACGACGCGAGTTGTGCCATCGGGATTGGTGGAATAGCTGCCTTCGGGCACGCTGTAATGGTAAGGATCATACCCCCAATTAAAGGCGTCTTGGTCGCGGGTGGCGTCAATCAGTTCCTGTTGATTGGAGGCCGCTGGGCCAAATCCCGCCAGTTCTTCAAAGGTTGGGCCGACCCATGCGCTGCGGTCTTCATTGATAGTCGCAATATCGAACACAGGTAGCAGATGGACATGGGTCAAGCCCGCCTGTGCCAGCGCGATTAAATGCTGCATCCCGTTGCTGTCGGTCAACGTGAAGGCTTTATACGTGCCCTTCAATTCGTCGGGTACAGCCGGGTCGCTCACACTGAAATCGCGGACATGCAGTTCATACAACACAATATCTTCGGGGGCCGCTAGTAGCGGTTTCTGCAAATCTACCCAACCAGTCGGGGCAAGGGATGGGTCAGACAGGTCAACAATCTGGCTGCGGGTGCTGTTGGTCGAAAGGCTAACCGAGTAGGGGTCAGTCACCAAATTCTTGACTACCGCCCCTTCTTTGGGCACATACACTTCGACTTCATACAGATAGAATTTGCCATTCCAGTCGTCTACGGAACCAGTTGCAGTCCAGACACCTGTGGCGGGGTCAAGCGTCATCGGGGTGGTGGTGCTGGTGGTCGCTTCGGCGGAATCGGCAAAAACGTGTAGGGTCACGGAACGGGCGGTGGGTGCCCAAACGTTGAGGCTGATACCATCAGCGCCGTAAACCGGGCCAAGTTTGCCGTCATAGGTGTATAACTCATCCAGTACACCCGGAATTTGTAGACCAGTCGCATCCACTGCGCTGCCATCAGGGTCAATGACACCAACCGCGACCTGCCCTTTGAGTAATTCGGGTACACGGGCCGCATCACTCAATTTCAGAGCCAATGCGCCTTCTAATTGCGGGAATTTCGCTAAGATGGCTTCGCTTAATCCGGCTTCATCCACTGCCAGTGGGAAGGATTCGCCACCCGTGACGCCAGTGGAAGTCAGGGTAAGACCGCCTTCAGGCGCATAGTATAGGGTAAAGATACTGCCTTCGGGAGCATCCACGCCCCACGCAATCGTGTCGGGTGTCACCCAATGGGCCTGTAGCATGGATAGGTTGCCTTTGGGGGCACCCGCCACATTAATCGTCATCACTTTGGTTTCCGAGTTCCATTCAAAGAGGACTTCTTTGCCAATCGAAGTAAAGGCAATATTGCCACCGCCGGGAGCACCATCCGCCCCATAGTTTTCGTCCCATGAGAGGTTAACAGCGACCTTTGCCTCGAAAGCACCTTCGGGCACACCACTCGCGGAGTAGGTATAAATGCCATCGCCGTCAGGGTCTTGTAGCCATGTCAACAAGCAGGCGGGTTCCCAATCACCGCCATTGCCATTGGTATCGGGACAGCCAACTTCGCTCTGATAACTGCCCGGTACGGTGGCAATAATCGAGTTGACGTTATCGGTGATCCAGTGAGTGTTGTGACTGTAATAAAAGGTGACGGTGGTTGCTTCGGCTAAAGACAGTGGAATGTTCGGGCCATCACGTAGGGCGTTTAGACCGTAATTTTCATCCCATCCACCATTCAACGCCGCTTTATATTCATAATCACCAGCAGGGAGTTCCCATGAGCCTGACCAAAGATCGCTGGTCTCATCATAGGTGAGGAAGGTGGCCTCACATTCTGGCTGCCAATCGCCCGGACAGCCCAAAACGCTCTGAACCGTTCCTGCGATGGCTACACTTTGGGGTAGTGCCGTTGTGCCAGTCGTTGTTGGGGCTTCGGCGGAACTGACAATCGTCACGACTTTGGAATTGGAATCCCATTCAAAAACGGTGGGATCAGCCGAAGTCGCAAAGAGGATATTTGCGCCGCCGGGAGCACCATCAGCCCCATAGTTTTCATCCCAAGAGAGATTAACAGCGACTTTGGCCTCAAAGGAACCTTCGGGGAGACCAATCGCGGTAAAGGTGTAAACCCCATCCCCATCGGGGTCTTGCAGCCATGTCAACAAGCAGGCCGGTTCCCAATCACCACCGTTACCGTTGGTATCAGGACAGCCTAGCTCGCTTTGATAACTGCCCGGCACGGTGGCAATAACCGAATTGACATTATCGGTAATCCAGTGGGTATTGTGGCTGTAATAAAAGGTGACGGTGGTCGTCTCCGCTAAGGATAACGGAATATTGGGGCCACTCGGTTCGGCGTTGAGGCCATAATTTTCCGTCCACGAGCCATTCAGCGCGGCCTTGTATTCATAATCACCAGCGGGGAGTTCCCATGAGCCTGACCAAAGATCATTGGCCTCATCATAGGTCAAAAATGTGACATCACATTCCGGCTGCCAATCGCTCGGACAGCCCAGCAAAGCCTGAATCGTCCCCGCGATGGTCACACTTTGGGGTTGTTCAGTTTGGGCAATAACGGATGTCGGGAGAATGGGAGTCAGAATTGAGAGGACTACTGCGAACAAAATGATAGGCACCATCAGACGATGGAATGCCCTTGAAAGTTGGTGCATTGTAGCTCCTAGCTCCTTTGCAAAAAATGTCGTTAAAAAACTCTTTTGACCCCCCAATTTTAACGCCTCTTGGCTGCTGCCGCACATGATTAATCTCACATTTTTCTTCAAGCCATAGATTATATGTTCTATGTGTAAGAACCATAAATCCGTAACCACGGTTACGAATTCAAAGCGGGGCCATATAAGGGAGAAAAATGAAACATATATTCTAATTTAAATTTAAGAGTGACGCTGACGCACGACCTCATACATCATTAGGGCGGCGGCGGCGGAGACATTTAGCGAATTGACCTTGCCAAACATGGGGATGCTCACAGCAATATCGGCGGCGCGTAACCATGCCTCGCTGACGCCTTCGTGTTCAGTCCCCATCACAATCGCAATCGGCTTAGTGAAATCGGCTTCGGTGAAGGGCAGTTTTGCGTCAGGCGTGGCGACGACACTCTGAATCCCCCGCCCCTTCAGCCATGCCCCAATTTCGGCGTGGCGACCTTCGGAGACCTGCACGGTGAACAATGTGCCTTTGCTGGCGCGGACGACATTCGGATTGCCCCAATCGGTCAGCGGGTCGGAGGCAATCACCGCATCCACCCCGGCGGCATCGGCAGTACGCAGCATCGCACCAAGATTACCCGGTTTTTCGACCCCCTCCGCAATCACAATAAATGGCGCAGGGCTGATGGTTAATTCATCCAGAGATTTTTGTGGCAGGGGGATGGTTGCCAGCCAGCCATCGGGGTTTTCACGATAGGCGATTTTTTGAAAGACACGCTCATCCACTTCAATGAGGCGGGTTTGGGATAGATGGTTGAGTAAATCACGTTCGGCGGGGTCGCGGAAAAGGGCCGGACAGAAAAATAGCTCGGTGGGAGTGATGCCGCTTGCCAAGACAAGGGATAATTCGTCATGACCCTCCACCAACACGAGGCCACTTTGCAGGCGTTCGCGGCGATCTCGCAGGCCGATGACATATTTGATTTTGGGGTTTTGGGGACTGGTGATGATGGTCATCGCTGAGATTCCATAAGCGGCGCTTATCTCGTCAATTAGCAAAAATTGCTTGAACAAGCATTGCAATTGGCCTAATCTTATAGGGACTTCGATGAAATCTCAAAGGGGAAGATGCCATGCCAACATTGATTTCGATTCAGGTGGGTCAGCCACAAGACTATACCATGCCCGACGGGGAAGTATGGCGAACGAGCATTTTTAAAACTCCCATCGCTGGCCCTGTGAAATTGAACAGTACCAACCTTGTGGGGGATGCTCAAGCCGATCTAAAACATCATGGCGGGGTGGATAAGGCCGCGAATGTCTTTCCATCAGAGCATTATCCCTATTGGCGTGAAAAACTTGGACTACCAGAGATGCCCTACGGCGGGTTTGGTGAAAATATGACGATAGCGGGGTCGCTGGAAGGGGAAGTCGCTATTGGGGATACTTTCCGAATTGGGACAGCGACAGTACAGGTATCCCAACCCCGTCAGCCGTGTTGGAAATTGGCGCGGCGGTGGGACGTTAAGGATTTAGCGGTGCAGGTACAAAATATTGGCTCGACGGGTTGGTATTTTCGTGTTTTGGAAGAAGGGGTCGTTGATACAGGCCAAGATTTTGAGAGGCTCGACCATCCGTATCCACAATGGACGATTATGGAGGCCAATCGGTTGATGCACCATGACAAAAATGATTGGGAGGCATTAGCAGGATTAATGGCCTGTCCTATGCTGGGAGTGAGTTGGAAAAAGACTTTTCAGGAACGGCTAGACAAGCGTGAGGCTATCGTGGATAGCGGGGCGAGGTTGTTTGGAGAGTAGTTTTCTACTCCGATTGCTGAAATTTGGCTACTGTCGGTACGGGATACGCTGCAGATTATCCCCGTGCCGCTGCTGGATCAAGACCCCGATATTCGATTGGATTTGGGGGAGGCGTTTCAAAAAACGTATGATGTGGCGCGGTTTGAACGCTTGATTCATTATGAGAAAGAACCGCCGGGATATTTTTCGGCAGAGGATTTGGCGTGGATACGGGAGCGAATTGGTAGTTGATACTACTCAATTTTTTCGCTAGGCCAATTCAATGATTTAACGATGGCATTTAGGTGTCTATGAGCTATTTTTCTTTCGCCAAGCGGATCCCAAATGAAAACAGTTATTGGAAGCGCAAAAAGAATCGTATAGACAAGACAGCAAGCGGTAAATAGCAGCCCGTTTGATGAAAAAATAGGGCCTGAAAAGTTACTCTCTACTCCAATGAAGAGCAAGAGAATCAAAGTTGCACCAGAAAGAGTAATCAATCTGAGTTTCCTCGCTTGCCTAGAGATTTTGACTTGAGCGTTGATATTAGTGCTGGTCTCTGAACGGGATTCTAAATCCCCAACAATTCTTAGATTCCCCATCTCAATAGAAAAGGAATAGCTTTCACCATCTATAGGCTCAAAATATATTTCATGGGTTTTGTATGGCCTATTAACTCCAAAGTCCAAATGGTTTTCTAGTCGCTCTCTGCAAACTTCGAGGGGTAGCGGCACAGTAAAATCTGTATGGGGGAGCAGTGTATCAGACAGGCTAGAAAGTTTGTTGAGCAGTTGCATTTATTGGATAAGGGAACGCCTTCATTCATAGATTTTTGCTGCTAAAAGAATCTGCCCGAAAAGTCTCCAACTGGGGTTTTGAGGGGGTGGCTGTCCCATGTTGGCATAGTATCCATCCATATCTGCGACCCAAGCTCCAATTGTCTCTAAATAGGCTGAAATATTCTGATTTTCCCACTGGTCTTTATTCTGTTTGAAATCCTCAGCTAGAGCTTTTACAAACAAGATAAAATCCTGCTGAGATCGAATTTTTTCAACTTGCTCATCCAGTGTCATTTGTAATCCCCATAAAAGGGCCGTTGATCCCAATTAATCAACGACCCTTTACCTCGAACTCATTTAAACTTATTGGGTTGAGCAAAGGTGTGGCGCAGATTAATCAAGGCAAAAGCGAGATGATAAGCACCTAAAAAGGCCGTATCCAAACGATCAAAACGTAGTAACAAAGCCCGAAACTTGTCCATCCAAGCA
>JAIOHL010000151.1 GCA_019913005.1 Anaerolineae bacterium
TTGCGGGGAAGGGTTGGGGATGGGGTTCTCTTTCACCCGAATCTCGTATGAGACGGGGTTGGAGTGGGGATAAAAAAATCTACTCCTCAATTATCGGCGCTTCAATCGTCAGCGGCGCATTGATATTGCTGATCTGCTGCACGGCGGTGGTCGTCTGGATAATATGCAGGCTGTCCTGAAGCGCTGGGCTATAGATGTCAGCATCAATCTGCAAGACGGCCTTGATCCGATGAAGCTGCTGTGTGTCGGGGTCAATCCAGAGCGTCTGGTGCATCGTCGCCTCTTGAAACAACTCCCGCACCAATTCGTCCCCGCTCAGGCCCAACGTCGTCGCCATCTCTTCGCTATAAATCCTGCCCAATCCAAAACCACCCGCTTCGGCAATCGCCGCCATGTCATATTCCACTTCGAATACGCGCAGCATCTTCCCCTCGACCTCCACCCCCTCAGCTTCGGCAATGGTCAGCACAATCGCGTCAGTCAAATCCCCAAATGGCAGCAATTGGCTCGAATAATCCATCAGCGCTTCCAGATCAAACAGTTCGATGCCGGGGAACTGGTCGCCATCCTCATTAAGATTCGTCCATTCGGTGGGAAACGGGTTCGGGTTGCCGTTCGAGTCCTCAAAATTAGGCACGGCCACCCACAGCGTCCCATCCACCAGCACACTCTCCATAATCATCACTTGGCGGACTTCCTGCCCCATCGCGCTGTACATGCTGGTCTGGTCAATCCCACTCGACACCGCGATAACCTGCCCCGTGCCATCCAGCAGCATGTCGGAATCGTATTGCTGTTCATTCGAGATCACAACCTCCTCCGTGCCAATCGCTGGACTCGATAGGGTCTGGGTGGTCAATTGCCCGCCCTGTATACTCAGCGAGGTCGCCGCCGTAAAATTGGCAAACGCCCCCTGCACATACGTCAGCCATTCTTGTTGCTGTTCCGACAACCCTTCATCTTCTTGGGCATAACTCAGATGCGGCATCGGCAGTATCCAAAATACAGCCAACAAGATCAACAGGCGATAGATTTTCCTAGTCATTTCAGTGTTCCCTTCTCCCGGTTTCCGATTTTTGAATCCCCCACCCCATGAGTCTAGCATAGGAAAAACTTCCGCGCCGATTGACCTGAACCACTTGTTCGCCCTACAATCAGGAAAATTTGGCATTGCTGGGAGATTAGATGCAGACCCTCAAATATTATTTTGATGTACACGTCCCCAAAGCTAAACTCCCTTCCCTTTGTTAGGGGAAGGGTCGGGGATGGGGTTCTTCATCCCATTCAGGGTCTATCACAATTCGCCCCACCTAACGGCCAAATATAACCTTCCCCCATATCAAGTGACACCACTTGACAAGTGCATCCCGTTTAACAATCTGGATTTACGCCTTTGAGTGCCTACCTTTATCAATCCAATATCATCCTTCATTTAGCCTTCACCCACTCCACCGCCGCATTTTCGTCGCCAACGCCTTCCGCCGCACCAATAAACCGAATCAGGCGTTCGCCCTCCTCATGCAGCGCGTGTTGGTCGTCCGACATGATGGCCTCAAATGGCTCTATCATCAGCTTGACAGCCTTTTTGCTCTTTTCGATGCGCCACACCCCCCGCACCAAGCCATCTGTCAGAATCGTGGCCGCCAACCGCCCATTTTTCGGGTATATCCGCGCCCGATACGCCGTCGACACCACCCCAATCCGCGTCGAATGGCACACCAACAGGTTATCCAATTCCGGCAAAAACCGCACCGGCGCAGGGCTTTCGCCATCTAGCATCGGCATCTCTGGCACATCAAGATATTCCTTGCCCGCCTCATCTTTATAGACCACCAAATCGGCCTTAAATGGCGCAATGGCCTCCTTCAGCTTGGTCATCGCCGACCACTGCTGCATATCGGCAATCGTCGCAGGCCCAAAGGCGCGAAGATAGCGGGTAAACAACTCGCGCAGATTGGCTTCCTCAAGTGGAATAGGCCGTTTCAACCACTGCTCGGCCAGCGCAAATTTGGGATTGCCGGGGTAGCTCCATGTGCTGCCATTTGCCACCTGTATCAAGGGAATCTGCGTGCGGATGGTGTGCCGAATCGCACCAATATCAGTATCCGGCATCAGCGCCTCAAAATGGCTGGTGATCTCGGCAAACGTGCGCGGTTCATCCCCGATAAACTGGCGTGCCTCCGCCACAATCTTGGCAACATCAAAATCCCCCCGTCCTCTCGTAATCGTGGCAAATGACTGATCCAGCGAAAACTGAATCGTACCGCGCACCCGCAAGTAATCGTCCGCCGTAAACAAATGGAGCGTGCCGCGCATCATCGCCGCCTTAACCACCTCCCGCCCTTCAATCAACCGCGCCAGATCATACCGCTCGAATTTTTGCAGGCGTGTCCACAGGCCAATATACGGTGAATTGGGGATCTGCGCGTGAATGCCCACCATCTGTTCAATCATCGCGGCGGGGGTCATGGTTTGGCGCTCCAACAGGCCTTGTCGGGCCAGCGTAGCGCGATTGAGTTCACGGGCGGTCAAGGTGCGATGGGCGGCCATTGCGATGCTCCCTCTGTATGCGTGGTGATTGCGAAAAGTCTATCATATCAAGAACAGATGGTCTATCGCAAGCAAAAACCGGGTCAGTCAGAGCAGGTGTCCAAAAAACGAGGAATTTACCTCACCCCAACCCCTCTCCCACGTGAGAGGGGCTTCAATCCGCCGGATTCGACTCCCCCTCTCCATCTGGCGAGGGGGTCGGGGGGTGAGGTTAACCCTTCTGAAAATCCCTTACCCATGCCCTTC
>JAIOHL010000152.1 GCA_019913005.1 Anaerolineae bacterium
CGCGCCCTTGACCAAAACCCTGTATTTAAGCCCCTCGCCCAAAGCATTGGGAGAGGGGTCAGGGGTGAGGGCCTACTCCCCCCCCGACTGCTGCAACAGCTTGGCAATCAGCGCCGTCCAGCCCGTTTGATGACTCGCGCCAATCCCCGCCCCATTGTCGCCATGAAAATACTCATAAAACAGCACGTGGTCACGCCAATGGGGGTCATTTTGAAATAGGGCCTCCCCGCCAAACACAGGCCGCCGATTGTCCTGCCGCAGAAAAATATTATTCAGCCGCCGCGAAATCTCGCCCGCCGCATCCCACAAATTCACCGCCTGCCCCGACCCCGTCGGCATCTCCACCTTAAGCGTGTCCCCATAATAATGATGGAATTTTTGCAGCGCCTCGATCATCAAAAAATTGACCGGAATCCAGATCGGCCCGCGCCAATTGGAATTCCCCCCGAACAATCCTGTTGAGGATTCAGCGGGTTCGTACTTCACCTCAAGCGTCTGCCTGTCCAATGACCAGCGATAGGGACGCTCCAAATGGGTTCTCGACAGCGCCCGCAGGCCGTAATCCGACAAAAATTCCTGTGGATCAAGCATTTTTTGCAGGATGCGCGTCAGTTGATTCTGATTGACCACCGCCAACAGCCGCCGACCCCCTTCGCCCCGATCCAACAATGGCGCGATATTGGCGACCCAACCGGGCCGATAGCGCAAAAACCACTCCATGCGCCGCCGAAAATTGGGCAGCATTTCCAACAAATCGGCCTCAAGCGTCTCCACCGCAAACAACGGAATCAGCCCAACAAATGACCGGACTTTTAATGGAGCATACCGTCCATCGGGTAGATGCAAAATGTCATAAAAGAAACCGTCCTGTTCATCCCACAAGCCGCCTTCTTGCCCGCCGATGGTGCTGAGGGCCGTAGCGATATACACAAAATGTTCAAAAAACTTGGTCGCCACATCTTCATAGGCCCGGTCATGCCGCGCCAATTCCAGCGCAATCGCCAGCATATTCAGACAAAACATACCCATCCATGCCGTGCCATCCGCTTGATCGAGATGCCCCCCCGTCGGTAATGGCGCACTGCGGTCAAACAGGCCAATGTTATCCAAGCCCAAAAATCCGCCCGAAAAGACATTATTGCCATCGGCGTCCTTGCGGTTCACCCACCACGTAAAATTCAGCAGCAGTTTGTGAAAGGCCCGCTTGAGAAATGCCACATCCGCCTTGCCTGTCACATTGCGTGCAATTTTATAGACACGCCAGACGGCCCACGCATGAACGGGTGGGTTCACATCGCCGAACGCCCATTCATACGCTGGAATCTGCCCATTCGGGTGCATATACCAATCGCGCAGCAGCAAAATCAATTGGCGCTTGGCCCATTCCGGGTCAATCATGGCGATGGGGATACAATGAAATGCCAAATCCCACGCCGCGAACCAAGGATATTCCCACTTGTCCGGCATCGAGAGTACATCCAGCGTGTACAGGTGCTGCCAATCCCGGTTGCGCCCACCTTTGCGGGATTGCGGTGGGGGTGGGCTGGCCGGGTCGCCTTTCAACCACAATTCCACGCTGTAATGATAAAATTGCTTTGTCCACAACAGCCCCGCAAAGGCCTGCCGCTGTACCATTTTTTCATCCGCACTCAGGTCGTGCCGTTGCAGCGCCGCATAATATTCATCCGCTTCTTGGATGCGCTGCTTAAGAATTTGGGTGAAATCCGCAAACGGGGTAGCCAATTCATGTTGGTTGGTAAATCGCCCCCGCACCACCATCTGTTCCCCCGCCTTCAAGATTTTGTGATAATGCCCCGCTGCTTTTGTCCCAATTTGCTCTGGATTGGTCTGCCGTGAATCCCCCTGCACCACTGCCGTATGAAACGCATCTTTGACATAGGGCCGATCATTCGGTTGACCAAATACCCGTTCACGGTTGGTATCGTTGCCCGTAAACATCAGTGTCGGCCCATGCCCCTTAATTTTTTCCAGATACAGCGAGCGCACCCCAACATGCCGATCATCTAGTTGAATGGTTTTGTTATCAGCGGCTCGCATCATTGGATTCGAACTTGGATACCCCCACCCCCACGTATTACGAAACCAGATTTGCGGCAGGACATGAATCGGCGCGGCCTCCGATCCCCGATTGATGACCGTGATCTGCCACAAAATATCTTCTTCATCGGCTTTGGCGTATTCGATCACCACATCAAAATAACGCCCCGTCGCAAAATCCTCCCGCAGGGCATCCATCAATTCAAATTCGGGGTCATCTTTGCCGCGCTTGGCGTTTTCCTCAACCAGTCGTTCATACGGAAAGGCCACCTGTGGATATTTGTAGAGCATTTTCATGTAACTGTGCGTCGGCGTGCTGTCCAGATAAAAATAATATTCTTTGACATCCTCACCATGATTGCCCTGTGGCCCGGTCACGCCAAAGAGCCGTTCTTTTAAAATGGGGTCTTTTTCATTCCACAGCCCCACCGCCAAACACACATTTTGAAAGCGATTGCTGATGCCCCCTAACCCATCTTCATTCCAACGATAGGCTCGACTGCGGGCGTGGTCATGTGGAAAATACGTCCATGCCGAGCCATCCGCGCTGTAATCCTCGCGTACCGTCCCCCATGCTCGTTCGCTAAGATATGGCCCCCACGCTTTCCAATCGGCTTGGCGTGTTTCCGATGCTATCAGCCGCCGATACTCCGCTGTCAGGTGTAGATTGCTCATAGGGGTTCCTCCGCATAAATAACCATATCCATCCTATTCTGGCCCTCATGCTCGCTCACCACAAATCGCCAGATTTTGGAATGTGTCACGTTTTCGTGACGATACTGTTACGCCTACTTTCTATAATGAAAAAACCATTCATCCCGGCTCAGTCTGGCAGGTCAATATCATGAACGAACCATCACCAACACGCATCACCAGTCCTCATCAAGTCCTCGCTGAAATCCTCGCAACGGGCGAGTTCCGGCTGGTTGATTTCTCGGAATCTACCATTGCCAACATTCGGAGGTTAATCCGCGTGGCCCATGAACGCGAATTGACCGATATCGAACACGCCGAACTGGAAGCCTTTCGTAGCGCCGCCTTTTTTATGCGGAAGCGCCGACACCTTTAATCTTGCCCCTCGTCCACAAAATCCCCTAGTGAAACAACCTAAGCCAGTGGTTGAAATTGCCCGGCGAACAATTGGGCTTAAGACGTTTAACAAAATAATCCCGTGATGAAATCCCCACCCCGCCCCCTCCCCAAAGCATTAGGGAGG
>JAIOHL010000153.1 GCA_019913005.1 Anaerolineae bacterium
AAGGGTTTGGGATGGGGACGGCTCTGTCAGCTTTTTTGAAGATACTGCCCCGGCGTCACGCCCAACGCCCGCCGAAAATAGCGCGTAAAGTGGCTCTGGTCAGCAAATCCCGTATCTTGGGCGACTTGGGAAATCGGGTGACCCTGTCGGAGCAGCAACCGCGCTTCATTCAGCCGCACCTGCACCAGATAGGAATAGGGGGAGAGGCCAATGAGATTACGAAAGGCGCGGATGAAATAGCTTTTGCTGAGGTGGGCGACTTGGGCCAGTTCTTCGAGGGTAATATCGTCCAAAAAATGGGCATGGATATATGCGATAACCTGCTGGATGGATTTTGCCTCGTGGGTTTTGGCAGGAATTGGGAGTGTGGTATCGGAATAACGCAGCAGAAAATCTGTCAGAATGTAATTCAGCAGCACTTGGCGTTCGAGTGTTAAACTTTGGGCCTCAAATTCTTGATGCAGCCGTCGCAGCCAATACGCAGTCGTGGCATCCTCAATAATGGTCTGGTTGAGAAACGGCGTGGTGCTGGCGGGGAGATGATGATCTTCACACAACTGCCGGATGAAATCTGCCGAAATATAAAACATACGGTAGCGCCAAATTTCGTCGCTGCCCGCCTGACCGTTATGAATCTCGCCCGGTTGATAGGTCACGATCTGGCCCGGCGACCCCGTATGAAACCCACCGCGATACCAGAAGGCGTGGATGCCTGTTTCGACAACCCCCAGCGCATATTCCTCATGGTAGTGTTTATCAAACGAGAAATGGACATACTTGGCGTAGAGCAGTTCCACCTCGGTGACGGAGGAGACACGCCAAAATCGAGCCTGTTCGTGAGTCGGGTCAATGGACGCTATTTGCGCGGCAGGTTCAGAAGCAGGCATAGTGTCCTCTCGTTATCCCATTGCTATTGTCTGATGGACAACGCCATTGTAGTCGCGTTGTGGATTGATCGGCAAGCCCGCAAAAATATACTCTTATAACATAAGATTATTTACGATAAGAGAAATTATCACTAGGTAAATTACTAGGGCAAATTGCCGTAGACGATCATTAGCCGTTATCATCGGAACAAATTTCACCAACGCGACGTATCATTTATAATTCTTCGCCGCATCATCGCTTTGCAGCCTCATCATGACAGTGGGTTGTGGAGGGTGTGGCAATCCTCAGTCTATCCTGCATCACATCCTAGCAAACATCTATAAATAAAGTTCACCAGAGGAGGTCGTTATGTTCAGCTATCGGTTTGGAATGCTGCTGCTGATTGGGGCATTGTTGCTGACGATGGTGCCGGCTCATGCCCAAGAAAATGAGGTTGTGACGGCTACCGTCGCTGTGCCTACCCTAAATGTCCGCAATGCCCCAAATGCTTGGCCCAATGACGCCGACACACTGATTGGTCAACTCCATGCGGGTGATGTGGTCACGGTTCATCAATATGAGCAAGTAGACGGTTGGAACTGGGAAGAGTTGACATGGGTCTATGTCACCCATGACGCAAGTGGACTCACCGGCTGGGTGGCGGGCAATTATATGACCTTCTCGCGCCCGGATTGGCGGGCAATTCTACCCCACGCGGACACATGGGCAGCATTGGCCTATGAGGTCGGGATGCAATTCCCGATACCCTTTGAGAGCGCCGCGAATGGCGGTGGCAGTAGTACACACGTTCACGCGCTACCTACGGGTGACAGTGAGGTCATTGGCTCTATCCCCAACAATGCGCCGATTTGGGTTCACGGGAGTGGCCGCATCAACGGCAAATTAATGATGTACGTCTATGTCGAATATCCAGACGGCAATCTCAAAGGCTGGATACACTCCTATTTGGTGCAATTCCCGATATTCTTTCTCTCATTTTATCAACGCATCTGGCGATCCGGGGGCTGGGTCGCGGCTTTACCCGTGATTTATGACCGCGACGTTGAAAGCGAATTCACGGACTATCCACAGGCTGTGCTCAACAATAATGCGCCGTTGCACCTGCGTTCCGCACCAAGCCTTGACGCCCCAATTATCAATGCTTTCTATTACGAGCAAGGATTGGAGGTGGCCGTGCAAGCGCGTACTACACACGATTTTGAGGGCTGGGCCTACATCACCATACTCCGTTCGGGCGTAACTGGCTGGATTTATGACCCGGCGGATAATTCCTTTTTGCTTTATGAAGACCCTTCGGCGCGGAACAATCTGCCCATCTTACAACCCTGAAGATGGTATAACCAAAGGTTTCGTGGGGCAATTGAACACCGACATTTTTCGTAGGGGATGGCCCAGTGCCATCCCAAAAAATGGGCGGGCACGGCGACCCGCCCCTACGAAAAACCCTCTCCGACTTATTTTGGATACGTGCATACCTTGTACGACCCTCGGCAGTCGCTTGCCCAACGCTGCCTGACGCTTGCTCTACGTGCTGGCCTCAATTGGGAACAATCCACCTATCCTATACGTCATAGGGCACAATTGCCGACCACACACATCAATCATCAGGAGGAATAGCATCATGAAGACCTTACCCCGCATCGTTCTGTCTAGCCTCGTCTTGATTCTCGTGACCATCACCGCCATACCTGTTGCTGCGCAGGATAATGCAGCTCAAACCGTCACAGTCTCGGAAGCTGCGTTGAATGCGACCCTGACCCGCTACAGTTCCGGTGGTGCAGGGGACACTCTGCCAGTCGAAAGCCTCAGCCTAAATCTGCGTGACATGGAAATCATCTTGGTCGCCGAGGGTACTCGCCCCAATGGTCAATCCTTTTCCGTTGAGGGGGTCATCGTCCCCAGTGTCGCTGACACTCATCTCTACTGGACACTTGCCAGTCTCGAAACGGTAGATGCGAACGGTATCGTCTCCCCGCGTGATCCAGCTTCGGGTCAAGCCACCGGCAAGGCTTTTATTGATATTTGGGAACACGCCTTTACCCAAAGCGTGCGCAACTTACTGCCCTATATCGAACAAGATAACCTCTTCAATCTGCGTTCGGTGGATGTCCTCTCCGCTACTGTGTCTGAGGATGCCATCACGATTGAATTTCGCAAAGGCGCATCCAATCAGCGTGAATCCGCCCCCGACCCGCTTGCCGGAGCCGCTGGTCAAGACGGCACCTCCAACACCATCATGATTACCGAAGTCCAAGCCAACGATGCCCTTGCCGCGTTTGCTCGTCGTAATGAACGGGTCGAATCTATGACAGTGGATTTCACGCCCGATGGCGTCAAAGTGGAGGCGCAGATCGTTACCACTGACGGCCAGACCGTAGGCATCATCGCCATTCTCATCGGACTGCTGCTCCCGGCCAGAGATGGGCAGACCACCTCGCTGGCATGGACGTTTTATGATGTAATCGTTTCTAGCGTCGCGGCAGGCGATGTCAATAATGACGTGCTAGGCGAGATTATCACCAATGCGTGGTCGCGCTTCGTGGAATTGCAGATCAATGCCTATACAGGCGACGCTGGCAAGAATGAGGTGTCTATCGAATCGCTAGAAGTGACCAACACCTCCATGATTATCGCTATCTTGATCGGGTTATAGTCCCACTATGTAACCCTACCAATCTGAGCCTTGTCGCTATAATCTAGCGTATATCACGATAGGCAAGGCTCATTTTATTTCACTCTCCCTCGCTATTTGAATATTGGTAAACAAAACGTTATAATCTTCATATACTAATATCCATCCCCAAAAAGCATCCTATTTCACTATGACGCCTTTGGTTTTCCTCAGCTATAGCCGCAAGGACGCCTCCATGATGGCCGTCATCCGTGATGGTTTAGATGCAGCGGGTATTTCCGTTTGGACGGACAACAACCTCAAACCCGGCACACCTGCATGGGAAAGAGCCGTTCAAGAAGCCATAGAAACCTGTTCGCATTTTGTCGTGCTGCTGTCCCCAAATGCCAAAGAATCCGAGTGGGTCAACCGCGAAATCGCCTATGCGGATCAGTTTAGGAAGACGATTATTCCGGTGCTGATCAGCCAAAACGAGAAAGATTCCGTTCCGTTACGGTTGGTCAGCCATCAGCGGGTTGGCGGTATTGGTATGGATAGGAATGTGATTATCAAAAGCCTGACGCAATCAATTTTGCCGTTGGAAGATATTCCGGTATCAAGACCTCCCCAAAAAGCCGTACCCCCTAGTAATACCAATCTCACAGCTTCAAGGGAGGTTTCAAAAGCGAGATCGCCTGTGGGTGTTTCCCTATTTGCCATAAGTATTATTGGATTGGCGTTAGGATTGGCAATGATTTTTGTGGGAAACGCTGCCCCCGGTGCGATTTATTCTACCGCCATTGGTATTTTCGGCACGTTAATCTGTGGCCCAGTTTCTATTCTATTCGGTGTTGTTGGAATGGCACTTTATATCGGCTACATTCGCCAAGAGACCACGTAAACTGAAAAGATACATGGGTGAGGCCTCAAACGAGCACTAATCTCCAACCTTGAGATGGGTCTTGACGGGCTATGGGCAAAGTGTATCCAATGTTCAAAATCCCTGCCTTCCTCCGCTAAACACAATTACTCAAAACCCGTCCATTGTGCGATTCGTACACATTGTACGAAACCACCAACCGTATGCAACAAGTCATTTTTTCTTGTGACAGCCTACACTCAGTTCCCTCTTCCGCCTCCGGTATAGTAGTGGATAGTTCGATTGCGAATAATTTCACAAATGCGTCAACTACCCACAGGTAAGAGACCTACGATACAATAAGGGAGACCCTGCATCATGGCATTTTTGCGCCGCACTTCGCAAATTCCAACACAAGAGGCCGAATATCCTATGGTCGAATTTCCTGATTACATTCAGCACCCCCGAATCCGTGCGTGGATTCAAGATATGGTTGGCTTGTGCAAGCCGGACAGCGTGTATTTTTGCGACGGCTCACAGGCAGAATACGACGAACTGTGTGAACTCCTCGTGGATTCCGGGACGTTTATCCGCTTGAATCCAGAACTGCGCCCCAACAGCTTCCTTGCCCGCTCCGACCCCAGCGACGTAGCCCGGATGGAAGACCGTACCTTCATTTGCAGCCATAGCAAAACCGACGCCGGCCCCACCAACAATTGGATGAACCCGCGCGAGATGCACCACATCCTCGACAAGACCTTCGACGGGTGTATGGTCGGTCGTACCATGTACATCGTCCCCTTCAGCATGGGGCCATTGGGGTCACATATCGCCTACTGCGGTATAGAATTGACCGACTCCGCTTATGTCGCCGTCAATATGAAGATCATGACCCGCATGGGTAAGGCCGTTTATGATGTCTTGGGCACAGATGGCGAATTTGTCCCTTGTGTCCACTCCGTTGGGATGCCGCTGGAACCCGGTCAACAAGACATCGCGTGGCCCTGCGTCAAAGATAATAATGAAAAATGGATTGTCCACTTCCCCGAAGAACGCTCCATCTGGTCATATGGGAGCGGCTATGGTGGCAACGCCCTGCTCGGCAAGAAGTGTTTCGCCCTGCGTATCGCTTCGGTGATTGCCCGCGATGAAGGCTGGCTGGCCGAACACATGTTGATTATGGGTGTCGAAAGCCCCGAAGGTGAAAAGACCTATGTCGCGGCGGCCTTCCCAAGCGCCTGTGGCAAGACCAATTTCGCCATGCTAATTCCGCCGAAATCCTTTGAGGGCTGGAAAGTAACCACCGTCGGCGACGACATTGCGTGGATTAAACTGGGCAAGGATGGCAAGATTTATGCCATCAACCCCGAAGCCGGATTCTTCGGCGTCGCACCGGGCACAAACAATAAGACCAATCCCAACGCGATGGCCTCCTGCGCCAAGAACTCGATTTTTACCAACGTCGCGCTGACCGATGACGGCGATGTGTGGTGGGAAGGCATGACCAAAGAGCTACCCGCGCACCTCATTGACTGGCAGGGCAACGATTGGACGCCGGAGGATGCCAAGAACGGCAAGAAATCCTCCCACCCCAATTCCCGCTTCACCGCCCCGGCCTCGCAGTGCCCCTCGATTGACGAAAACTGGGAAAACCCGGATGGCGTGCCGATCAGCGCCTTTATCTTCGGTGGACGACGCAGTGGTGTATCGCCGCTGGTCTTCCAAGCCTTCAACTGGATGTACGGGGTCTACTTTGCCGCGACGATGGGGTCGGAAATGACCGCCGCCGCCTTTGGCAAACTCGGAGAAGTCCGCCGCGACCCCTTCGCCATGCTGCCCTTCGCCGGGTATCACATGGCCGACTATATCAATCACTGGCTGCAATTCGGGCGTTATATCCCCGAACCGCCGCGTATGTTCTTTGTCAACTGGTTCCGCAAGGACGCGGAAGGCAACTTCCTGTGGCCCGGATTTAGCGAAAACATGCGTGTTCTGCAATGGATCGTCAGCCGCGCCAAGAGCCGTGCTCGTGGGCTAGAAACCACGCTGGGACGTATCCCCACCTATGAAGACCTTGACTGGACGGGTATGGACTTTACGGAAGAGGATTTCGACAAGGTGATGTCTATTGACATTGACCTGTGGAAGCAAGAAATCCTGTCGCACGAAGAACTGTTTATCAAGCTGTATGACCGGCTGCCGAAAGAAATGCTGGCGACCCGTCAACTGCTGCTGTCCAGTCTATGGCGCGAACCCGAATGGACGAATCGCGCTGAATAAAGCCCTAACCTAGTTGTCTCCCCCCTGCCCTATCCGTGCTGGGATGTGGGTGGGGGAAACAAATCCCCAAATTTCTCTCCTCCTCGATGTGTGTGGTGAACGCCGGGGGCAGGCCCAAAAAACCTGCCCTCGCTGCGTTTATATTCTCTATGATTGATTGCATAAGGGGCTGTCAACAAAGGGGTGTGTGCCGATTGTGAAACGGGATGCACTTGTCAAGTGGTGTCATTGATTATGGGCAAGGATTATATTTGGCCGTTAGGGGGTGGGAAATTTGATAGGATGGGGTGATGGCGGGGGTGTGTGGAAATAGACATCCCCAACCCCTCGCC
>JAIOHL010000154.1 GCA_019913005.1 Anaerolineae bacterium
CTTGGATGGACAAGTTTCGGGCTTTGTTACTACGTTTTGATCGTTTGGATACGGCCTTTTTAGGTGCTTATCATCTCGCTTTTGCCTTGATTAATCTGCGCCACACCTTTGCTCAACCCAATAAGTTTAAATGAGTTCGAATACTGAAATTTTTTTCAACGATTTGAAACCTTATTCTATCTACGTTAGTATTTTGTTGTAGTCGAGTCCTCTCTAAGTAAAGAAAGTTATTTATGGACTTAAAAGAACATCTCAAAACTCTCACAGAATTGACTGGCCCACAAGGTCATGAGGAGGCTGTGCGTCACTATCTGCGCGAACAATGGGCAGGCTATGTAGACGAATTTGAAGTAGATGGATTTGGCAGCCTCATTAGCATTAAGCGGGGCAGCGGCCCAGAACCCCGCAAAAAGATTATGTTGTGTGCCCATATGGATGAAATCGGGATGTTGGTCGCCGACATCAAAAACGGCTATCTGCGCCTCAGTGACATCTGGGGTATTGATAATCGCATTTTGCTGGGCAAACTCGTCCTCATCCATGCCCGCAGTGGCACTCTCAAGGGATTAGTCGCCGCCGTACCACCCCATATTTCTAACGCGAAGGGTGGAGCAGACGCCTATCCTGAATGGGAAGAATTATGGGTAGATTTGGGCCTGCCTGCTGCCGAAGTCGCCGCGAAGGTACGCATTGGTGATATTGTCACGATGGATGCCCCTGCCATTGAGTTGATGGGGGATAAAGTCGCGGGCAAGGCGATGGATGACCGGGCGTGTGTAGCGGCGGTGACGGCCTGCTTGGATTATCTGAAATCACGCAAGCACGAATGGGACGTGTATGCTGTCGCCTCGGCCCAAGAGGAAACTGGCTTGTTTGGTGCTGCCAGTGCTGCTTATAAGGTGCAACCCGATTTGGCAATTGCCCTAGATGTGGCCTTCGCACAGCAACCGGGCGTTAATGGCGACGAGTATCCCAAACACGGCGGCGCTCCTGTCATTGGTATCGGCCCGAATTTGCATGACGGCCTCAATAAAGGATTGCAAGATACCGCCAAGCAGTTAGAGATGTCCCTCTTTACTGAAACCTACACAGGCAACACGGGCACCGATGCGTGGTCAATCCAAGTCAGTCGTGAAGGGATTCCTACGGCCCTGCTGGGCGTTCCGGTGCGAAACATGCACACGCCGATTGAAACCGTGTTGGTCAAAGATATTGACCGCGTAGGCCGATTGATGGCGGAATTTATTGTTGGATTGACCAGCGAATTTCTGGACAAAATCGCGTGGAAGCCTGATAGCGGCGAGAAAAAGAACGGAGCCAATCAATAATGGCGCTGCAAGATACGATGTTGAAACAGCTTTCGGAGGCGGCTGGCGTTTCGGGGGCAGAGGATGAAGTTCGCCAGATGATTTATGACGCCATTAAAGACCATGTGACTGATTTGCGCGTGGATACGATGGGCAATATTTTGGCGGTCAAAAAAGGGACTGGCAAAAGTTTGCTCAAGGTCATGCTGGCGGCGCACATGGATGAGGTTGGGTTTTTGGTGACAGGGGTAGACGGTGAGGGCCTCATCAAATTCGCCAGTGTCGGCGGCATTGACCCGCGCATTTTGCCCGCCCTGCATGTGCATGTCGGCAAAGATAAAACCCCCGGCGTGATTACGTGGAAACCCATCCACCTCAGTTGGAAAGAAAAAGAGGTCAAAAAGCCGGATAGCTTTCGCATTGACATCGGCGCGGAAAACAAAGGTGCGGCAGAGGGCAAAGCCAAGTTGGGAGATCGCGTCACATTCGCCAGCGAGACCATCGCACTGACCGACAATATTGTACGCGGCAAGGCGTTTGATGATCGAGCGGGCTGTGCCGAATTGATTGAAATTATCAAAGGCGACCCCTTCCCATTTGACTTGTTAATCGCTTTCACTGTCCAAGAAGAAATCGGCTTGCGTGGGGCGAAAGTCGCGGCCCAAGCCCTTAATCCCGATGTCGCTATTGTCCTCGAAACCACCGCTGCCCACGAAGTTCCCCAAGATGAGGATGAACCCGACATTACCACCGTGACAAAATTGGGGCATGGCCCGGTCATTACCTATATGGACAAAGGCTCGATTGCTCACCCCGGTCTACGGAAATTGTTTGTGCGGGTTGCCGAGCAGCTAGGGATTCCTCATCAATTCCGTTCGCCTCAATATGCAGGCGGGACGGACGCCGGAGCGATTCAGACATCACTGGCCGGGGTTGCTACCCTCACCTTTTCGCTGCCCTGTCGCTATCTGCACAGCCCCTACTTGATTCTTGACCTAAATGATTTTCAAAACGCCGTGAAATTACTACGTGCCACCTTGATGCAACTTAGCCCTTCCGATTTGGAGCGATAAACCATGAAAGAAATGATTAAAAAACTGGTCGAAGCATGGGGGCCATCCGGTTATGAACACCACATGCGCGAACTGATTAAAGAAGAAGTTAAAGGCCTATGCGACGAGATGACGATTGACCCGATGGGCAGTTTGATTTGTCGGGTAGGCACGAAAACCGACAGTAATTTGCGGGTGATGGTGGCGGCCCACATGGACGAAATCGGCCTGATGGTCTCGCATATTGACCGCAATGGTTTTCTGCGTTTTACCAATATCGGCGGCCTGATTCCTTCCACCCTCAACGGCAACCGCGTCAAATTTGAAAATGGCGTGATTGGTACGATTGCGGTTGAAAATATGTGGAGCAAGCTGTACGAACTGCCCAAGCTGGACGGCTTCTACATTGATGTCAGCGAAGGGCTAAACGGTGACAGCGGTAACAAAAATGCGCCTATTCAGGTCGGCGACCCGGCGGGTTTCTATCGCACCTGCGAAGAACGCGGCAATCGTCTCGTCGCCAAGAGTATGGATGATCGGATTGGCTGTGCAGTGGCAATTGAGACCATGCGTAAACTCAAGCAGTTGGGCAGCAAACACGAGGTTTACTTTGCCTTCACTGTACAAGAGGAAGTTGGTTTACGTGGAGCGCGTCCTGCCGCACATGGCATCAATCCCGATCTCGGTATCGCGCTGGATGTGACAGGCTCAGGTGATACGGTCAAAGGCGATCATATGGCGGTTGGGCTCGGCAAGGGCACGGCGATTAAAGTGCGCGATGGCGGCATGATTGTTCCGCCTGCTGTCAAGAATTTGATGGTAGACACCGCCGAAAAACACAAAATCCCCTATCAACTGGAAATTCTCAATGGTGGTACAACCGACGCAATGGCGATTCAGACGGCCCAAAGTGGTGTACCCAGCGGCTGTATCAGCATCCCCTGTCGCTATGTCCACACTGTCAACGAAACAGTGGATATGGTGGATGTGCAGGCGTCGGTAGATTTGTTGGCAGCGATGTTATCCAATCCGATTGAAGGGGTAAAACCTATTTAATCAACTAGATTTACCCTCCACATTTCAGGTACAATAAACAGGCTTTCGGAGAGGCGGTTGAAACAGTAGACCGCCTTTACGTTCCCTGCGCCCAAAGGAAAACGCTTATGCACCTGTACCTTATTCGACACGGACAGAGTTATATCAACCTCGCCGATTATTCGGGTGGGCATCGCAATGAACCCCTTACCGATCTCGGCGAAAAACAAGCAGAAGCGGCGGCGGTGTGGATTAAAGACAATATCGCGGCCCGTCATCTCTATTGCAGCACTATGATGCGAACGCGCCAAACGGCGGCTGCCATCAGTCGCGCCACCGGACTAGACATTCATTTTGATGACCGGATACGTGAAGTTGGGACGGCTAACCCGGATGGATCACCCGTAGCGGATGAAAATCTCAAACCCTATTATGAAAAAATCTGGGGAACGCTTCAGCCCTATGACTCAATTACGGAGGGCGGCGAAAACTGGATGCAGTTTCGCACACGGGTGGGGTCGTTTATCGAGAGCCTACTTCGCGTCTTTGAGTATATTGATTACAGCAGCCGTCCTACTCCTGAAGAAGAAGCCGAACAGAGTGTGTTGGTGGTCTGTCACGGGGGTGTAATTGAGGCGTTTTTTGAATATGTATTTGAGAAAGGCCCTTGGAGCGTCGTGGCGGTGATGAGCAACAACACAGGCATCACCCACTTAGAATATCGGCCTGTGCCCAATCGCCCCGATTGGCGGCTGCACTTCCACAATAAACTAGTCCACCTGACTCCCGACTTGATTAGCTAGGGAAATAGGAACGGAAGACGGACGAGGGGTGGTCTGCCCTCGTCCCTAAGCTCTTGTTCCATTCCACATGGCTATTCGACCCACACCTCAACACGTTCCCCATCTTCGTGGTTTTCGGCATCTACCAACTTGCCCATTTGACCGCTGGCGATGGCTTCCTTGATTTCTTCAACGTCCACGTCCACGTCATTTGGCACAAACCGAGCGCCCATCTTCAGGCCCATGTTGACAAGACCCATCGGGATGGTGACGTTGACTTTGGTGCGATCCGTTTTCATATCGGTGACGCGCACCCGTAATTGGCGCGGGGTACGCCCCGATGCCGCCGGACGCGAATTTGTTGGCCCGGTCTTGGATGTCTGAGTTAGCGCCGTCAACAATCGGCTGGCCTCCTCAGCGGTGATCTTGCCCTCCTGAAGCAGATTGAGAATCCGCATTCGTTCTTCTGATGTAACCATTGTGCTCTCCAATACTTGAACTTACGATTGTGTGTTATGAAACCAACTTGAACCAGCTATGTGATGTAAACCAAAACCTGATCGCCATCATCTTCAACCGCGACCATAATGGGATTTTCAGGAGAAAGCTCATCGCCCATCGCGCTAATCATGCCAGCAATATCCAGACTGCTGAGATCAACATCATCGCCGGAACGCGCCTTGATATACGGCTGTGCGACCCGCATGATCCAACTGGCAAATTGTACGGGCAGGGGCAGCGAAATGTTGATGTTGGTGCCGTCCTTATCCTTGACCCGCACATGCAGCCAATGGGATGATTTGCTCCACAGGCCAACAGCGGCTAATGCTCCGCCGATCAAGACAAACGGGCTGAGGCATAGAAAGGCAAAAAAGCCGAAAAAGGTTAGCAGCAGGAAGCCGAAAAAACCAAACACCGCGATACCCGCCCCGAACAGCACCTTCCACCATTCTGCCGTATTGGGTAGGCTGGGGTCTTTGGTGCTGCCACGACTTTCGCCCTTTGGCAAAATCACCACTTTATCGTCATCAGCTTCGGTCAAGGGTTCATCACCCAACGACTGCAACAGCTTTTCGGCTTCGTCGGGGGTGATTTGCCCCTCCCGCAGCATTTCCAAAATTCTGAGGCGTTCTTCCATCATATGCTCCCTTCTTATTCAACCGTAAGAGTCGTCAGCAGCCAGAAATCACCCACTGATTGACCCGTCGAATCGGTAATGCTTAATCGCTGTCCGTTGGCTTGGAGATACAACCCAACTCGCACCTCATATTGACCAAGTGGTGCGTCGGCAGCGAGGGTTAATGGATATGCGTCGGTGATATATTCACCCGGCAGCCACAAGGTCACTGGATAGGTATTTTGGCGCGGTTGCATATCGGCTTGGGCATAATTGCGACCATCCGGCCCCATCACATGCACAAAAACCGTCAGCGGTAGGTCGGTCTGTTCCAATGATTGCCACAGCAGGGTGAGGTCAAAAGACTGCCCCGGCACCAGAGTTGTGGTGGAAATACTGTATCCTGTGAGGCCAACAATATTGCCTAAGTCCACGTCTAGGGGATTTTCAATCGCAGGGACATCAAACACCCGATTGAGTTCTAATACGCTGAAATTGCCGAGTACGACATCCGTATCCCCGACACGTAGATGCAAGTCATACTTCCCGGCAGGAAAATCAGTGGGGATTGACCAGCGGTGGCGATCTGTCACCAATTCACCATCAGCCCATTGGCTAAAGGGATAGGTATTCGTCGCTGGCTCACCCGACCAGAGCGGTAATTCATCATTTTCGCTGACCGCCACTAACATGATGGTCTCATCGGAGCGTGTGCCTGTGATGGCCTGCCAAAACAAGTCAAACTTAAATTGTTCGCCGGGACGGATGCTGGCGGGAATATCACTCCAACCGAGCAAACGTACCCCAGAGGTCATATCGTGACTTTCGCGGTGGGCAATATTCAGCACATCCGGTGTGGGGAAACTGGCGGCTTGACTCACGGTAATTATGCCGAGGTCGGTAGCAATTCCAGCAAAATTGCCCTGTGCATCAATGCGCCCGACATATTGATCTTCGGCCCGCGCCACCCAATGAATCACCACACGATATTCACCGGGGGGTGTACCGGGGGGAACGCTCAAATTACCCTGTTGATAAAGGGTTTCGCCTGTCCGCCATTGGTCGCTGTAGAGGGTGTAGGGTTCATCACGGGACAACACATCCCCATCGAGTGTTTCTAGTGAAAAGATAGGGGTCAAATCGCCATAGGCCGGAGGGTTGAGAATGCCCCATTCGGTAAAGACACTTACTGTTTGACCGGGAACGGCCTCTACCAGATTCGTATTCAGCAGCGACAGCCATCGGCCTATTGTTTCCGCGTGGGTTAGAGTCGGGCTTTGTGTTATTGCGGTTGTGCTGGCAATTTCCGATGGGGCGGCATGATATACCACAAAACTAATGTCCCCATCTGGCCCATAGAAAGTCGCTTCTTTGGTGTAATGCTGTTCCACCCATTCACGCAGGGATTCATTTAGGCGGGCATTGTGAATCTCAATTAGATAGGCATCCCGGTTGGCGGGTGGGGCAAAGACGCGATTCCCCAGCAAAAAGGTGATGTCGCCCCCCGGCAGACGACGAAACCGCAGTGAGGGGTGGTCATAATGCCCAGAAGTCACATACATAATGGTGTTCGGGCCGCGATGCTCCATCAGCCACGCCCCGGCGTCCAGCATATCGCCGTCGGTTTGATAATACAGTTCGGGAACAGTCGCCCATTTTTCGTAACGCTGCCAGACCACGCCCGCCATAATAAGCAGGCCGATCACACCTATCCCGTAGGTCGCGGTGGTAAATTGAGGGCGAAAAGCAAGTTTGTTCGCGGATAATAACCGTGTAGATTGTTCCCATAAAAATTCGAGGCCGATGGCGGGCAGGAGAAAAATCGCCGGGACCATGCCCACCGAACGCATATGGCTTGGGGGGAGGCCGTTTAGCGCCAACACACTCGGAATCACCATCAAAGGGGCAATCGCCGCAAGGAAATAGCCTGTGCGTGCAACCGCGTCTTGGTCAGGGGCAGGTCGAATAATCCGCCATAGGCTGACCAACCAGCCGATCACAATCAACACCCCCGCCCACTGTGGAAAATAGGGGGCGTCGGAGTCGTTATAACGGCTATAGGGGTCGCCTTTGATAAAAAACATCTTAGCGTGTAGTTCAATGCTTTCCCAATAGCTCGGCGCGTCTTCGGAACTGCTTAATTGCGATAGACGGTCATTAAAAACATCCTGATTTTCATAGTAATATTTCAAAATCGGCGCGGCGACAATCAACAGAGTCACTATGACCAATGCCGCTTGTAGAAAACGGGTTCGGCGCTGTTCCCGATCCGCCAGCCAGACAAACGCCAGAATCAAGCCAATCCAGATTGGAAATAGGCGCGAGGCCATATAGGTATAAAGCGTCGCCGCGCCCAAAATCCCTGCCATTACCAGCCAGCGACTCCATTTTCGATGTTGGGTGAATGGTTGGCGCAGTCCTACAAATAAGGCCCACAGCGTCAAGGCTTGCAACATCGGCTGACTGACCGCGCGGAATGCCTGTCGAGCCAGAAAAATCTGAGGAAATGAAACTGTTAGAAATGCCGCAGCCACTAGGCCAATAATGATTCCACGTCGTCCACCAAAGATAGCCCGGCCTAAACCGAGCGTGGCGGCTACCGTCACTAAGTTCATCATGCCGCTGACAAAGTGCATGGTGAAAATTTGCTCCCCCATCAAGCGCATCATGAGCGCATTGACATATAAGTAGAAAACTTCGCGCCCATTAAACGCCGCAAACACCGGGAAGGGCCGCGCCCCGAAAAATGCGATTTCCCGCGAGGCGATAAAATACGCGCCCTCGTCATAATGAAAGCCGGGGGGAGTGTGGTGAATGTCATAAAAACGCAGGGCTGCCGCAACCAACAAAACCAAAACGACCCCCAGCCACAACGCCGCAAATCCGCGTTGGGATGCCCCTTGTCGTTTTAATCCTACCCGTGTCATCATGACCTTATGCCAGCTTTTGTTTGATTAAATAGCGCGAGGTACGTCCTGCCGGAAAATTGGGAAAGACCCCAAGCGCTTGATACCCCGCTGCTTCAAAACACTCAGCCAAATCATCATCGGCTATTGAAATCGCCGCCGACAAAATACCATGCTGCACAGCGGCCTGTTCATAGGTGGTGATTAATCCGGCTTCATAGCCCTGCCCTCGCATGGATTCATCCACCCACAGCATCCCCATAAACAGGACACTCTCGAACACGCGATAACCCGTGATACCCCCGCAGATTTTGCCAGATTCATCTTTTAGGAAAGCCGCGCCAAACAAACTGCGATTAAGTGGCATAAACTGATTGTTGTAGTCGCGGAGATGTTCCCCCAAGCGTTCAACATCATAATCGCTTGGAGGTGCGGCCAATTGAATCTCGGTTTCCGGCGCGACATCATAGGGCGTCAAGGGGTGGCGGGTCATCAAAAATTGATGATAGTTACTGGTCGCCATCTGCATTTCGCCCACGACCTGATAGCCCAACTTTTTGTAGAAATTGGGGGCTTGGAAGGTGGCTGTCCCCAAAAAGGCTTTTTGAACTTCCCGCTGGGCAGCAGCCTGCTCAATGACATTCATCAAACGCACACCATAGCCCTTACCACGCAGCGATTCATCTAGCCATAGGGTATCAATGTACAGCCAGCTACCCGAAACCTGCCCTTCAATACCGCCTACAATCAAATGATCTTGGGATTCGGATATGGGGTCGCCATAAATAAACGCGCCAAGCTGCTCACTGGCGGGTTCGCCGTACTTCGCCACCAATGATGCCGCCGACTGCGCATGGATAAAGCTGAAATCAGGCTCGACTTCAAATCGAATTTCCATGACCTCACCTCGCGCTATTTTGGGGCTGGCGTCCATAGCATGTGAATAAGACGACGCACTGCCTCAAAACGGTTCTCACTAAATACGAGGGTGGCGTTTTCATCGTCCGACGGGTGCTCAATCATTAAGCCCCGGCGCTGATCGGCAGCATAACGAATGGCAAAATTCAGCAGCGGCCATTCCAATTCGCCTTGATATTCAGGGGCAACCAGCAAATCGGCGCGGGTATAGGTCGAACCAAAACGACTGTTGGTTCGCAATGTCGCCAACACACGATGGTTATTTTCGGAGTCACGCACCACCCACCGCTCCTCATTCCGCATTCCAAACGCCCGCCCAAATGAAAACTTGGGTCGAAATTCGCGGGGTTGAGTCGGACGCAGCCAGCCCATTCCCCCTAGATTTTCGGGACGTAATTGCTCGGCGAGTGCATATTCGGCTTTCCATTCCTGATGTGTCAGATAGGTAATGTCCAGCATCTGGGTTAAGGGGAGGGGTGGGTCAAGATAGGGATGCCGACGCCAGCGGGTGAAGCCTCGCAGGGTGTGGAAACCTAATTTGTGATAGAGCCGTTGTGCCCCATCATTATCCGCTTCGACTTGCAAGGCTACCCCGGACGCTTTTTGCTGTGTGGCAAAATCTAGCGAGGCCCGCATCATTTCTTCAGCGATGCCGCGTCGCCGAAAATCGGGATGTACCGCGACGTTGGCGATGACCCATAAATCATCATAGCCCGCTGGATAAATCGAAACATTGCCAATGAGCCGACCCGTGATGGGGTCAATCCATACAAAACCGCGCATTAAGGCTTGTACGGCATGATCTAACCCAGCAAGGAACCACAGAATGGGTCCAGAACGACTGAGGGTACGCATCTCACGCACGGCTGCCCGTCCCCCTGCGTCCATCGTGGGGCCAAAGGCAAGTTCAATGAGATCGGCTACTGCTCCTAAATCTTGACGGAGGCGGACTGGACGTAGACCGACCTCACGCGCTTGGGCCTGCTTTTTGTTATGTGAAAGCGCAGCAGCCGACATAACTAGGCTTCCCCTTCAAGTGTTTTTAGAAGTTGCTCGGCTTGGTCAACTGTGATTGAACCGTTTTGGAGCATTTCCAAAATCACAAGCCGCTCCTGTTGAGAAACGGGTTCCCATTCACCGGTACGTTTGACTTTTTGACCACCTTCAAAACGCTGCTGGAAACGTTCTTGACGCTCCCGCGATTGTTCAGCAAAACGTTCTTGGCGGCGCTGGGCACGTTCTTGCAGCCGTTCGGCTTGTTCGCGGGCACGTTCAGCCTGTTCACGGGCGCGGCGGGCCATCGCTTCGGCTTTGGCGCTCCAATTCTTGCTGTTAGAGAAAAAGCCTGTGCTGAGATTGGTAGCAGCATTTACGGCTTGCTGCGTTTGCTGCTCAAGGCGTTCTCCCAAGCCGCGCAGACTCTGATTGATGGTGTTTTCGATATTGTTGACCATCTCGTCCACATCGTTATCGAAATCCACATTGATACTGAAGCCGCGTTTGCTGCTGTGTTCCTCTGGGACAAGGTTAAAGGACTCAGCCTCAGTGATTTGAATTTCCGCGCCACCATCCCCTACCAACACAATCTGCCCGCTGTTGTCGCGCTGATAGGCTGCGTCTTCAATCTCATCGCATTCCACTTCAACATCACTTGGCAGGACAAATCGGGCATGAGTGCCGGGGATGACCATGCAAACAATATCCCCCTCAGCACCGAACAGGTAGGTTTTTTCGGGGTCAAAGGCGAGTGTCAGGACAATATCCGAATGCACCGATGGGCAGTAGCATGATCCCTTGAGGTCAGTGATACTCAAATCGGAACCGACTTCTTCGACCTTCAAATCGCCATTGATGCTTTGTACCAACAGATCGGAACCAACATTTTCGAGGCTCAGGTTGCCGTTGATATTCTTGAACACAACGTCGGAGCCAATGTTGGAGACGAGAATTTCGCCTGCGCAGTGCTTTACATCAAGATCGCTACCGATGCTGCCGATGGTCAGTGTGCCGGTGACATGACGGATGCTTAGATCACCCCCCACATTACCCAATGTAGCCTGTCCAGTGACATGGCGCAGCACCAAATCGCCACCAATTTGATCCAACAGGACTTCGCCCGTAACATGGGTTAATTTACCATCCCCACCGACTGATATTACCTTCACGGATACCCCATCGGGAACGGCTGCTGTGCAATCGCCACCACAATTAATGAACACCGCGCCCGACTCGTTTTGGTGAATCTCAGGGTCATCCCCGTCAATTTGAAAACCGAGGCCGCTGTGCCCTTGAATGACCAGATCGCCCCCAACTTGCTCAAAGATGATTTCGGTAATCGCACCGGTTTGTTCGATACGTGCCATGCCCTTTTCTCCTCACACTCGTGCTAACTTACGATTGGATGAACGCCTCTTCTAAGCACTAAAGATTTTTAAGGATTGCCCTTGCGTAAGATTGTAATCGCTTCTTCGGTAGTAATTGTGCCCGACGATAAATCTTCTAAAACTTGGATACGGGCACGATTGGTATCTTCAGCGTCGGTTTCCAGCGTAGGCTCATACCCCATCGAACGGATAATATCGTGCAGGCGGCTGCGTACTGTTGGATACGAAATGCCGAGTTCTTTCTCAACCCGGTTGATTTTGCCTTCACAGCGCAAGAATACTTCGACAAATTCCAGTTGTAGGGCGTTCAGTGATGTCAGTCCGCTAACTTCAAAACGCCCTTCAATGTTGATGTCACAGTTTTCGCAATGTAGTTGTTTGACAATCAACGGGCCATTACAAACGGGGCAGTGGGTCAAAATTGGATGATACATTCCCCGGTGAACCTCCATTTTTATCTCATTGAAATTTTCTTCAGAGATGTTAAATTACACCTCATGAAATTTGATTTCTACTTAAAATAATATTCGCTTCAGTTTTAAATGTCAATAACACTATTGAGTTTATAAACGCAAAATGCCGTTTATCACCCAAGATTTGTGATTGGGCAATAACGGCTCGATTAAAATTAATAATAGCGTGAAATTCTGGCTGAGTCTACCACGCCCCACCACGCGGACGGGCGACATTTGGACGCAAACGATTCGATAATAGAGATCGAGGTGAACGGCGCGGGTGACGCACCACCATTTGAGCAGTTTGGGCGACCCCATGAATTTCATCGGCAATGAGCGAGGCTGAATCCGGATTGCCAATCTTCTTCGCAGCATCGGCATAACGTTGTCGGAAATCTGGTGGGCGATTGACCCATTCAGCTAAGGCTTCGGCAACTCGCGCTGGGCCGGGAGCATAGACCCCCGCCCCATTTTCGACCACGTACTGCACATTGCCATCTTCTTGACCGGGGACATGCCCACTGAGGATCATTGGTATCCCCGCCACACACGCCTCAGAAACCGTCGCAGGGCCAGCTTTGGTCACCAAAATATCTGCCCCAGCCATCATCTGGGCCATCTTATGGGTGAAGGGATAAATGAGGGTTTTTTGGTTCCACTCACAGGCTTCCAATTTTTCTTTGAGGGGGACATTGCGTCCAGCAATAATGACCAACTGGATATTCAATTTTTGGTCGTTGATCGCACGGGCCGTCTTAAAAAGTGGCCCCATCGCATCCCCGCCGCTCACCAACAGGACGGTCAGCTTTTCAGCATCCCAGCCGAGTTCAGCACGGGCCTGTTGCTTGCCCATCAACCCTGCCACAAAATCGGGATGAACGGGCAGTCCGGTGATTTTCATTTTTTCTGGCTGCATCCCATATTTTATGCCGCGATCATAAGCGGTCTGGGTAGGAACAAGGCATAAATTGACTTTGTTGTTATACCAGAAGGCATGGGTCGAAATGAGATCCGTGACCACCGTGACAAAAGGCGGTGGTGTGGGCCAATCCTGCAAAATACGCATCGCATTGTGATTAAACAGCGAATGCACACACACCACCAAATCCGCCGGATGCTCATCAAACAAACGTCGGAAACCCCGCCGCCAACTGACATAAAAACTTTCCATCACCAACTTGGAACGATGTGGCCCATCCGAAATTCGATAGCTGGTTCCCCATGACTGCCGTGCATGGTTGACCCACAACGGATAAAGTTTGGGCATGTGTTTAAATGGGGTTGGGGTGTAATAGCGAAACGCATCCACCATATCAAAGGTATATGCGCCGGGGTAGCGGTTTTCTAACGCGGCTTGGATGGCGGTGGCTGCTGCACGATGACCGCCGCCTGTGTCCGACATTAACAATAAAACTCGGCGGGGGGACTGGGGTGTGGGCATGGATTCTTCTAACAACGCCTCATTCGCTTGGTTCAATTTTGGGCGCTTCCAACTTACGCTTAAACGCCTTTTCAAATTTGCTGCGAGGCATCAGTTGCCGACGATCACACTTGGTACAACGTAGACCTATATCTGCCCCAACTCGATAAATCATCCAGCGATTTTCACCGCAGGGGTGGCCTTTTTTCATCTGCACGATGTCGCCAATTTGAATTTCTAGGGGCATTTTGACTGCCCACCACTCACTATAACACTGGTTTTGCTTTGTAGTTGCCCAATTATAACAGCTAGACCAGAGATAGCGAGTGGCAAGGCAGTGGTAGGGGAATCGCAATTGCGCAGGGAAGTGCTATTCATTCCATTTTTTAAGGATTAGCTCAAAAATTCAATTGACCGTGATAGCGATATTCCGTAGCGCCGACCCGCCATTGCCGTCGCTCAGTGTCACCGTCACGGATGTGTCACCTGCTGCGATGCCCTGAATCATAAATGAAGTGCCATCCACAATTGTTACAGCGGCGACACCCGTATCGGCGGAGGTTGCGGTATAGGTGACTGTGTTGCCATCCGGGTCGGAAAATTGGAGGAATACGGGTTGGCTGTCACCGGCAGGAATGGTCATCGGAGACGGCTCAATGGTAAATGTGGGGTTTTGATTGGTCGCAGGAGGCGCATTGACCGTCACGTTGATGGACGTGGTTGCTGATCCCCCGCGATTGTCTTGGAGGAGTACCGTGATGCTGGTTGTCCCTGCGGCAAGCGCTTGGACATCGAAACTGGAGGGGCCAAAACTGGTAACAGACGCAATCGCCGGATTGGTCGGGCTGGCGGTGAAACTCACCGGGTCGCCGTCAGGATCAACAAAACTAAAGGCGACGGTGGTTGACCCCCCAACCTCTAGCGTAATATCTACTGGGGGTGCGGTAAAAGCCGGATTTTGATTTGCTGCTTGGGTCGCGGTGTTGGTCGGTGTTGGGCTGCTGGCCGATGTGGTAGTCGCAGTTGTTGTTGGTGTCGCCGAGGGGAACAGCGTAAACGTCGGTGCAACCGTCAAAGTCGGCGCAAAACGCAGCGGTGTGCTGGTGGCCGGGACAAATTGACCGGGTGTGGATTGCAGCGGCCCCTGATTTTGGGTTGGAAACAGGGTGACAGTCGAAGGTGCTGCCGGGGCTTGACTGGTGCGGGCCTGTTGGGTTTGGATGGCGGGGGCTGGCAGGGTGTTGGTGGGATCGGCCTCAGACGTATTGTCATTTGGGGCAACGCCCAACAAAATGGCCCCAACGCAGTAGCAGGGCAGAGTTGCCAAAATTATGAACAACAGAATGCTTTGTCGAAAACGCCGCGCCTGCTGTACATCATAAAAACCACTGTCAAAACCCATACGCTCTGCCTGTGTGATCGGTTATCCTTTGTATACGCAGTATAGTCTAAATCCAAACATCAGTCCACTTATGCAAACTCGACGTAGACGGGAACCCCAATCCGATTGGCAATTTGCAGAGCGGCTTGATGAGCGGGTGTATCATATTCGGCCAATTGGAGCGAACGCCGATTCGGATTTTGCATATGCTGTTTCACCATATCCCATACATGGCTGCGGCCCTCGACCCCTTCTAAATCGGCAATCTGATGAAACTGCTGTCCATCAAAGATATGAATCCACGTATCCATGCTGATTTTCATCGGATCAGTTTTGCTACGTCGTCCTTGTGACTGTGGCGCGGTCTGACTGACAAGGACATATTCAATTTGCGAAAAAGGCACACGCCAATTGACAAAAGGCAGCACCATGCCTTTGTTGTAGACTTCTTTTTTGTGGGTGTCCACTAGGACGCTGGTGGCATTAAACATGCGCCACAAGGTAACGATCAAACTTCCTAACATGAGGACCCCAACCAACAGACCTATTGTTGGCAGCCAAGTTGGTTCGACATCGGCAAGGCCGCTGGTATTCGCCCCAATACCCAAAATCAAGAATAGAACACATAACGCGCCAAACAGCAGCACGCGGCCAATATTGACCACCCACCAGCTTTGGACTCGCTGCCAGCGAACGCCCACCGACGTATGCGCGAATTTCCAATGGGAAAACTTGAGTGGTAGCGGTGCAAGGACTACCTCTGGATACTGTAATTCGATGGGCTTATCTTTAACAGATGGCTCTGTCGGGAAGGTTTCTAATTCAGGAATTGCCGGGCGTGGGATAATCTCGGAAGGGATGTCATCGCCAGTCGAATAGACCGCCGGAAAACGATGGGTTTGGACAGCGGGCCGAGCGACACTTTCGGCGCTCATAGAAATTTCGGGTTGGTCACTGTTGATAAAGGCGGCGACACGGGGCTGGGTGTTGGGATCCACAAATTGAAAGGGCCGATTGAGCAGACGTGCCAATGATTGCCCTGCTATTTTAGCCCCATTGACCCGCCCTCCAAAAGTATCGTCCGGCCATTCTGCCAATTCACACCACTGCATTTGGGCGGTGTCGTATTGGGTCATAGAGGGATCAAGCAGCAGCATCCCCAAGCGCCATGCACGGCTTTCAGGTGCCCACCCTAGTACAATCCGCATAATTTGGGCGGGGGATAGGCTGGCACTCGGCAGTTGACGTGCTTGCACAAATACGGGATGTACAATCAAGCCATCCGGTTTCGCCTCGACCAATGTGGTCTGCACTTCCAATTCGGTGCTGACCAACTGCCATGTATCAGGGGCGAACTGGATATTGAGAAAATTGGAGGCTTGCACTATGTCTTTGGGGCTGTCAATCATCGTACCATACCAACCGTGTCGAATTTGTAAACCTGTTTAGTGTAGCGTGATATGGCTACGATAGCCAGTCATGCTTTTGCCGGGTAGCAGTTTTAAAGCAAGATAAGGGGAGCGTCAAGGCAAGGGTTTAAATCGGCGCATACTCGTGGGGTAATACTAAATTCGGCTAAAGGCTGACCCCATCCCCAACCCTTCCCCTAACAAAGGGAATGGCTTAAATAGGCCTTTTACTCCCCTTCCTATGTTTGGGAGGTGGCAGGGTGAGGTTAAGCGGACATCCATTACCCGAATTTGGTATAACACCTATAATTCTACCAAGCCTTGTTGGGCCGCAATCGCTACCGCCTCCGTCCGATTTCCTGCGCCGAGTTTGCTGAGGATGGAACTGACATGAAATTTGACGGTGCGCTCACTGATAAACAGCGCCACACCGATTTCTTTGTTTTGCTGTCCCTGTGCCATCAATTTTAAAACTTCCAACTCACGCGGGGTGAGAGCGTCGGGAGGAGGATCAGACGGGGTATCGGGTTGGCTAACACGCCGCAGCAGTTTGGAAGCAATGACCGGAGCTAACAGCGACCCTCCGGCATGAACCACCCGAATCGCATTAAAGACATCTTCCCGCCGCGCCCCTTTCAGCAAATAGCCCTGTGCGCCTGCTTGGACGGCACTCAAAATACGCTCATCCGTATCAAAGGCGGTAAAAACAATGACACGGCAGTCAGGGTTCGACTCGCGCAGCCGGATGATACATTCGACCCCATCCATTTCCGGCATTTCCAAATCGAGCATGGCGACATCGGCTTGGCGGTCTTGCAATAGGCGTAAGACTTCCCGCCCATTGGACGCCTCGCCAACCACCTCAAAATCCGGTTGTGTACCCAAGACTGCGACCAGCCCATCGCGCACGACAGGGTGGTCGTCCGCAACGATAATGCGAATGATGTTTGCCATTAGCGGCCTCCTAATGGAATCTGGACTTCGACCCGCGTGCCATTGTTGGGATTGCTTTGCAGATTTAATGTGCCCCCCAACAGTTTGACACGCTCGTTCAACCCAATCAGGCCATACCGACCCTCTTGGGGAATGTTGGATGGGTCAAAACCATAACCATCATCTTCAATCATTAAATAGACGCTTTCTGGCGTCATACTGATGCGGATTGTGACCGTATTGGCATGGGCATGTCGGCGAATGTTGGTCAATGACTCCTGAACTACCCGATACAATCCCGCCTCAATCCGAACGGGCAGGGATCGTCGGCCTCCTTCAATTTCGAGATGCGTTTGGACTTCGGCTGTTTTTGACCAATTTTCTAAGAGGTCAGCGACGGCTTGGGCCAATGTTTTACCTTCAAGTGGGGCCGCCCGTAAATCCAAGACGGAACGACGGGCCTCTTCCAAATTGGCGCGGGTCAAGGTCATGGCCTGCTGAATCGCCTTACGAACTCGTTCTGTCTCAGCACTGCTTTCTAAGAGTGCATCAGCGGTTTCAAGCTGCAAGGTAATCGCAGTCAAGCCTTGTGCAAGGGTGTCGTGAATTTCACGGGCAAGACGGTTGCGTTCCTCAACAGCCCCAATTTCTCCACTGCGGGCAAACAAGAGAGCACGCTCAATCGCCATACTGAGTAAATCACCGACTGTGTACAATAGGCGTAAATCGTCGGCGGAAAGTTCACGCCAATCGCGGCTGGCGACATTCAATACCCCCAATTTTTTGCCTCTAGCATACAGCGGAATACTGGCATGATAACGCAGACCGTCCGTGCCATCCACTAATCCTTTGAGACGGGTACAGGTGATGACATTGACATTGGCTGCCCCTCCCATATCGCCTGCCAGATAGGTATCCAAACAATAACAGGTGTTTTGCATAAGTCGGGGATGTTGAACTAGCACCGGGGGCAAATCTTGGGTGGCCGCTAGGTAGGTTTCTCCGGTGTCCTCATCCACCAAAAAAATCCAACCCGTATGTAAATCGAGCAAAGTAGCGACATGCCCCAACGCCACACTCAAGGCACGCAGCAAATCCACTTCACGATTTAACGCCTCCGCAATCGTGTTCAAAATCGAGAGTTCACGGTTGCGCCGCTGTAATTTTTCGGTGTTGGAGACAAAGCCGCCTTTGGCTGTACTCTCGGCCATTGAATTAAAACGTCCAATCCTCACTTAAATTCAGGCAGAATTGTAGGCAATTGTGAGGCTAGATGCCACTTTTCAAATCTAACGAAAATACGATACTTTAAGGATAAAATGAAAGTAGACTGCCAATTCTCCAAAAAGGATGATTGCCCCCATGACCATTCAGACAACTAAAGTTAGCGAATGGATGACCAAATCAGTAATCACAGTTGAACCTGACACGCCAATTGGTGAAGCACACCAATTGATGAAAGAAAAAAGAGTCCGCCGTTTGCCAGTGGTAAAACACGACAAATTGATGGGTATTGTGACCATTGGTGATGTACGTGAAGCCAGCCCATCCGATGCCACCTCACTCAGTATTTGGGAGATTAATTATCTGTGGGGTCGCTTGACGGTTGAGAAGATTATGACCAAAGATGTGCTGACCGTTAGTCCCGATACAACGGTGATTGCGGCAGCTAAGATTATGCTGGAAAAGAAAGTCAGCGGCTTGCCTGTTTTGGACGCTTCCCACAAATTGGTTGGGATGATTACCGAATCTGACGTTTTCAGAATGTTAGTCAAATCCACTGTAGAGTAAATCCCCCTGTGCGGATAGGGGCAGTCCCAATTCCTGCTCCTATCTTGCCTTAGTGAGAGCGCTTTCTTAGATGAGAAATGTATGAGGGAAAAGGTAATTCCTTTTGAACCTTTGATTTATGCGACGGGCATAGTATAATCACCCGATGCTTTGCCAGCCAATGGAGATAAGATTATGGATTCCCGTCACGAGCCGGTGAATGAAGACGCAATAGAACAACCCTCATCACCGCAGCCAGAGACAGCCCTTACTTCGCAATCAAGCCTTGTAGAAGAGGAGGCACCGTCCACCCCTGTGAGCGATCACCCTACTGATAATAATGCAGTTGAACTAGAAGTCCCTGCCGAACATGAAGAGGTCTATGCTGAAGAAATAGGCGTAGGCGATCATCATGATGTCGCTAATAATGCAGTTGAACTAGAAGCCCCTGCCGAACATGAAGAGGTCTATGCTGAAGAAGTAGGCGCAGGCGATCATCATGATACCGTAGATGAAGTTGTAGAATCTCCCCATGCCCCGGATACGGGTGTCAAACGGGGTGACTTAATTGAAGGCACGATTTTGAAGACCACCCCCACTGAAGTCACCGTCGAAATCGGTGCAACGGTTGAAGGAGTCATCAATAGTCGTGAGTTGGAGCGCCTGACCACCAGCACCATTCAAACATTACAAGAGGGTGCAAAAGTATTGGTGTTTGTCGTTGCTGCCGCTGGCCCTGATGGACGACCTGTTCTATCCATCAGTCGTGCATTAGAAGAAAGCGACTGGCGCGAGGCTGAAGAATATTTCCAGAGCAAGGCCCTCTATGAAGGTCGCGTCTCTGGTTACAATAAGGGCGGCTTGATTGTGCGGTTTGGGCGGCTGCGTGGTTTTGTACCTGCCAGCCAGATTAGCCCAGAACGCCGTACCCGCGCCACTGGCGAAAACCCCGAAGAGCGTTGGGGTGGCATGGTGAGTGAAACCATCATGGTTAAAGTGGTCGAGATCAAACGTGCCCGCAATCGCCTGATTTTGTCCGAGGTGGCTGCTACCCGTGAATCACGCGATGAAAAGAAACGCCGCCTGCTAGAAGAATTGAAGGTTGGTGAACGCCGCAAGGGTAAAGTTACCAGCGTAGCCGATTTTGGCGCATTTGTAGACATCGGTGGCGCCGATGGTTTGGTGCATCTCACCGAAATTTCGTGGAAGCACCTGACCCACCCCAGCGAATTACTGGCCGTCGGGCAAGAGGTGGAGGTAGAGGTCATCAGTGTTGACCCCAGCAGCCGCCGTATCGGGTTGAGCGTCCGCCGCACCGAGCGTGACCCTTGGGCGGAAGTGCAGTCCCAATACGTAGTTGGGCAGTTGATCCAAGCGTCCATCACCAAGCTGACCAAGTTTGGGGCGTTTGCACGATTGGTGGATCACCCGGAAATTGAGGGCCTCATTCACATCAGTGAATTGTCTGAACATCGTGTGCGCCATCCACGCGAGGTCGTTAGCAAGGGCGATGTGTTGACCCTGCGTATTGTGAAAATTGACCACGATCAACGCCGTTTGGGGTTGAGCTTAAAGAAAGTAGATTCGCCAGAATACCTCGATCTCGACTGGAAGATGGCGGATTCAAATCTGAAGTAATTACAGCCCCGGCTGTTAAAAATTGAGCAATGAACAAGGGCGGGACTTTCGGGTTCCGCTTTTGCTATTTCTGATGGTATTCTAAAGTTAATTTTCAACTGGAAAAATGGCTAGGTTACGTTCTTGGGATAATATGAAGTGATTCAAACTTATCTAGGGGCTGGCTCAAAGGTATAATGCTCAACGACTAAGGAGAGCAAAAACCGATGAGCCAGATTCCAACAAGTGTAACGGAAGAGCAGTTTGAAAACCATATTCGCCCCTATTTGAGTG